>WRBW01000005.1 GCA_009784345.1 Coriobacteriia bacterium
CCAGCTTATTGAAAGGAAGAAATGATGCAGTGGTTTGAAATGTATGATGGCAGCTGCGAGCCGAGCAGCGAGGATGTGCTGGGCTTTGTTGACACAGCGCTGTGGGATGAGCTGGTTCAGTATGCGGTCGACGCTTTCAAGGCGCGGCCCGTGCTCGAGTACAGCAAGTGCAAGATGGACGACGGGCTTTTTTTGGGCTGGAACTTGAAGCTGAAGAAGTCGGGTAAGAATTTGTGCACGCTCTATCCGAAGCAGGGCTACTATCTGGCGCTGATTACGGTGGCGGCCAAAGATACGGATGAAGCTGACATCATGGCGCAGGATTTTTGCCCCTCGACGAAAGAGCTCTACGATAAGGTGGAGACTCACGCGCACTATGGCAAGATGCTGTGCCTTGAGGTGCGCAGTGCAGAGGTTTTGGGAGATCTGAAGCGGCTCGTTGCCCTGCGTGCGACTACCGGAAAGCGGTAGTGGGCACTGCAAGTGCGTTAATGTAATGACCATTAAGTTAATGTCTGTTAAAATAATCTTCACAAGCAAGCCCAATGCTATTCAGTAGCTCACTACAGATTCTGCGGGAATCCACCCCGTGACCCCCGTCGCATTTCGCGCATAGAGCCAAGCATTCACAATCTCTCGAACTTCAAGCACATCACCTTGCTTAGCCACCAATTCCGTAGGATTGTAGTCACGCCGCAAGGTGTCATCATCAACAAAACTCGCAGGCGCATAGGTCTGATGCCCTTCGATTACACAGGCATGCCAATGTAAAAAATGCTCATCTGCGACAGGATTCATCTTCACCTTTGCGCCCATCAAAAAAGTGGGGAACTGGCCTTCTCCCTCATGTGCTTCAACCACTCTAACTTTCACGATCTTCCCCTCACAGTCATGCCTAATCTTCACGAACGATACACTTGGCAACCCAATAACATATGCTTCCAGCAAGAATTAACTATATATATATCGGTGCTCAACGCCATCCCCCGAATCGCGCAAGGTGGGCGTCTCACACCGAGCGCCCTATCTGACTGGTGTGGACGCAGGTCACTTGTTACAGCAGACTTCTATTCAGAAATGTCGAGTAGCCAATCAATGGCATTTTTTATTTCGATACCACCTTCGTAAGATGAACCATAATCCATTGTCAGCACTGTTTTTGGATAGCTATCATTTACCCGAAGAAGCGGAGTCAGCTCTCGGCTCAAGGTGGCACTATCCTGAACCGTTTGTGAAACCTGGTAGTATGCCCGCCTACCTGAATTTGTAGTAACGAAATCAATCTCTCTATCTTGTTGTTTGCCGATATTGATTTGACTGTTACGGCGGGCAAGCTCAAGATAGATGATGTTTTCGAGCCTTCTACCAACGTCGCCCTGACTTTTTCCCAAGAGCCAGTAGCGAAAGCTCAAATCAGCCAAATAGTACTTTTCGTGAGTCTTGAGATATGCCATACCTCGAAGATCAACGCGACCAACTTTGTACAAGAGATAGCTCTCAAGGAGAGAATACACAATTTCAGAGACATTTTGACGCGAAACATCCTTGTTGTCGCGCTCAAGACCTTCGGATATACGTCTCATTGAACTTACATTGCCAATGTTGTCAGCCAAAAACGAAGCTGTTGCTTTAAGGGCTGGCACGTCTATTTTCGGCCTTCTTGTTGCAATGTCTTTCACTATGATTGAAGCATATACACCGTCAAGGTAAAGTGTGATTTCACGTTCCGTCTCAAGTGCTGTCACATAAGGCATTGCACCATAGGTCCGATAGCGCTCGAAGGCTGCTTCAAGGGTTGCCGGCTGCCAATCAGGAAGAATAGATGCATACTCTTTGAAGGAGAGTGGGTGTGCCTGAATTTCAATATATCTACCTGTGAGAAAAGTCGCAAGCTCCCCCGAAAGAAAGTATGCGTTTGAACCTGTCAGGTAGAGGTCAACGTCTTCCCGTACATTAAGGGCTGCTGCAACCTTTTCAAAACTCTCGAGGTTTTGAATCTCGTCGAGAAATACATAATTCATGCCATGAGGTGCCAGCTTTTGAACGACATACCTGTAGAATTCTCGCTGCTCTTGGGGGTACGCTTCCTCAAGACTCTCAAGATTAATAGATACAATGTTTTTTTCAGGCACCCCTGAATCTAAGAGTTCCTGCTGGAAGAGCTTCATAATGGTGGACTTTCCGCAGCGCCGCATTCCCGTAATGATCTTTATGAGGTCTCGATCTTTCCAAGCGTTAAGCCACTCCACATATTGGGGTCTCGCTATGATGTTTTGACGACTGACCATTTTCCCACCTCTTCGACTGAACAATCGGATAGGTGAATACTAACATAGTGGCTAGAATTTATGCCACTTTTTGTCATTTCGACAACTTTGGACTATTTTCGTGCCAAAAATTAAATAGCGGCGGAGTGCGTCCAATCCAGTTAGTCACTGCTGGTGTGGACGCACTCCCCCGCTTTTTCAGAAGTCCCCTGCCAGTCCGCCTTTTATGCAGAGCTATCTTCTGCGGCCGCGACCTCTGCCACCCCCGCCTTTTCTGTGAGAGAAGGGAACAGCTTTTTTCTTGACAGCTTTGCGGTCCTTTGCGGGCACAATACGCTCGGGGTTGTAGGCAAAACCTTTCAGATCCGACACCGGAATGACGGCTTTCGTCAGGTATTCGATGTCGCGAAAGGCAGAGATTTCTTCAGGCGCCACAAAGGTGATGGCGTCGCCACTTTGGTCGGCGCGGCCCGTGCGGCCGATACGGTGCACGTAGTCTTCGGGCGTGACGGGCACGTCATAGTTGATGACCGTGTCGATGTTGTCGACGTGAATGCCGCGCGCCATGACGTCAGTCGTGACCAGAATGTCGATGCGATCCTTCATAAAGTCGCCCAGGGCACGGGTGCGCTGCGACTGGTTACGGTCGCCGTGAATCGCCTGATTCTTGATCTTGTTCTTGCCCAGAATGCGCGAGACCATGTCGGCCCGGCGCTTTGTGCGGGTAAAGACGAGCGTCTTGCCGGTTGACTTGCTTTCAAGTAGTGCTAGCAGCAGGTCAGCTTTTTGGTTGAAGACCACGGGCATGCAGGTCTCGGTTATCTGGCGTGCGGTTTCGCCCTTGCGTGCGATCTCGACAGTCACCGCACCCTTCATGTGCGTGCCGACGACTTTGTTTATTTCGCTGCCGATGGTCGCGCTGAACAGCAGCTTTTGCGAATCTGCCGGAATCATACCCAGGATCTTTTTCATAGGGGGCCAAAAGCCCATGTCCAGCATACGGTCAGCTTCATCAAGTACCAACACCTGAATCTGGCTCAAGTCGATGCGCTTGTCGTCAATCAGGTCGATGAGGCGACCAGGCGTTGCCACCAGCACATCTACGCCGCGCGCCAGACGCTCCAGCTGTGGCTTGTACTTGATACCACCCACGACGCTGCGCACCTTATACTGCGATGGCTGAGCCACCACGCGTGCCACCTTTTCCACCTGTGCGGCAAGCTCGCGCGTAGGCACAACAATCAGGGCATGGGGCACGGGGCGCTTGCGCGAAGCCCGCGTGATATTTTGCATCAGCGGCAGCACGTAGGCCGCCGTCTTACCCGTACCCGTTTGCGCACAGGCCACGACATGCTTGCCGTCAAGCGCAGGCGGAATCGAACCCTCCTGCACCGGCGTTGGCTCGCTGTATCCGAGGTCTGAAACGGCACGCAAAACCTGGCTGTTCAGACCCAATTCTTCAAATGTTTTCATATGTCTCTTTCTGTAATGAGGGCTCTTTTGAGCATACTCTTAGTTGGTTCTGTAAGGGGTGTGCTCTGCTTGAAGGGCAGTAACGGGCGGAGTGCGCCCATGCCTCGAGCAAAGAAAGAGCGGGGAACCCCCGCTTTCAGTACATACCAGTATAGCACCTGCAGCCGAGCACCATCAGAGCTGCGGCAGATTCTGCTTGAGCCTCGGGTACAGAAAGCAAGTGAATGCACCATAAAACATGGTGCTAATACCATAATTTGTGGTTTCATGGCGGAGTGCGCCCATACCAGACACAGGGTAGTGCTAGCCCTGAACGCTCATCCCTAAGACCATGACCATGAGGATATAGCCAAGCCACAGGGCAGATAGAATCCAGGGTAACTTGCTGGAAGGATTATAGCCCACAAGCTCGCGCCCCTCGCGGTCACGCATGCGACCCGTCAGGATTTGGAATAGGTCATACAACCACCAGATCGTGAATCCACCATACGTAAAGAGCTTAAGCAGCCCCAGTCCCGGCTGTCTCAAATAGAACCTGTCAGCACCAAGCATTCCAAAAAGGAGCGCCCACAAAAAAGCGGGCCAGAATTTCTTCACTGGTGTAGGTCTTGCAGCGGGTACTGGCACAGGCGCTGGCACAGGAACTGGAGGTGCAGCAGCAACTGTCGTGGCAGCACCTACTGCATCATTATTGATGGTGATATTGATATGAGGGGCAGCTGCCTCTACCTGGCTGACCGCATCCCCGTGTATGGGACCTACCTCAGACCGACACCAGGGACAAATCCCCGCGGGCACCACAGCTCCGCATCCCGGACAGCGATAAAGCTCTGCTGGCGCAGATCCACCGGCACCGACCGTTGTCCCACTTGCAGCATTCGAAGTCATGTCACACCTCACTTTTAGCCCTGTAGTGCACGCACTGCCAAAAAAGTAACTACTACTTCAACATACCACAAGCCCCCGACACAGCATCTACGCCCCCCTCTATTGGACAAATTACTCAATACGTTTCACTATTTACTCAATATATCGCACTATTTACTCAATAGACTTACAATACGCGAAGTGCATTGGGGAAACTCGACTTACTGCAGGACGGGTTGCCAGCACACACCAAGCTAGACGCAGCGCAGGCACTGTGTTCTTATACATAAGACTTTGAGGAGAGAACTACCTTGACGAACACTTTTTCAAATAACTTCATTAAATACGAAAAGAACCTCGCGCTACTGCAAGAAACCATGTGGGGGCCAAACGCTATCAGGCAAGCAGAAGAGCTGGCATCGCACTTCCCCCTCAAGCGAGCAAAAGTGTAACGACATCGCCTGGGAAGAATACCTCGCCATCCAGGACCCAACTAGCGAAGATGGCAAATGGACCCTGGATATGATGGAGGCTGAAGCTGGCAAGTACTACAACACCATCCAGCTGGTCGCCAAAGTCCTCTAGCCAAACGCCAGCGAAATATCTGCGGCTTCCTCCTTAGGCCTCATAAAGCGAGAAAAGGGGATATTTACCCAAGAGGAAATCTTCGAGCGATCTCGACGAACCACCTATTACCAGCGAATTGGCTTCTGGGTAACGTTTTTTGAAGGCCGCAACACCATCAAGCGATTTTACGCGCCCACTTTTCACCTCGATACAAGTCAACTGGTTACCTTTTTTCAAAACGAAGTCAACTTCATTTCCGCGGTCACGCCAATACTGAACGGTAAAACCTTCTGATTTTGAGCGCGCAAGAAGATAAGCACCCACAGCACTTTCTACCAGATGCCCCTTCCAGGAAGGATCGCTTTCGAGCCGCCCACGCTGAGATGCTGTCGAAAAGCTCATGAGCGAAGTGTCAAAGGTCATAAAGCGCGGGGAGCTCTTTCGGCTTCTCACTAACTGAGGGCTGTATTTCTCAAGGCCGCACAGCATACCTGCCTTGCCCAGCAATTCCAAGTAGTGCGCAAGCGTTGCTGTGCTGCCAGCATCTTGAAGCTGTCCCATAATTTTCGTGAGCGATAATTCTTGAGCGGAATAACTCGTGCCGAGCAAAAACAGGGACCGCAGTAGTGCCGGTTTTTGAACGCTCTCCATCTGAAGTACATCAAGAGAGATTGTTGGTTCAACAATCGCATCTCGCATGAAATCCATCCATCGCTTGCCCTGCCCTATGAGACTTGCAGAGCCCGGATAGCCTCCGTAATAGAGAAAATCCTCAAGTGAGTACCCAAAGGCATCGCGGCATTCCTCGAAGCTCCAGTGGGTCGAGTAGAGAACTTCAAAGCGCCCCATAAGTGACTCATTCATTCCCTTCCGAAGCATCAGGGTTGATGAACCTGTGAGTACAACACGCAGATTAATATCATTGCGCGCGTCTTCATCCCACAACAGCTTTACATATGCAGACCAATTCTCTATCTTTTGAATTTCGTCAATAACAAGCAGTGCCCCTGTACCCCCGTCTGATTGCGGGCCAAGCGCTAAAGAGCGTGCCGCCGCCCACTCGCTCTTAATCCAGTCACCCGAAACCGCAAGCGGATCATCTGCACTTGCAAAGTAAACAACTTGCTGAGTTTTTGCCATAGCCTGTTCAACTGCGGTAGTCTTTCCCGTCTGACGAGGCCCAATTACTATTTGAATGAATTTGCGCGGCTCTTCTATGCGCCTTGCAAGTTCGCCCACCAGCTCACGTTGGTACATAACATTCCTATCTCTTTAAATGCTTACCACACAGTTATTCTATTTTACTATTTGTGAAGTGTATTTTACAAATTGCGAAATGAACTTTACTATTTGTAAAAAGTATTGAGAAGCTTTACCTTATTGCAGGACGGGTTGCCAGCACACACCAAAGCAGTCGATAACCCAGGCGACTTTCTGGAACTGCATGAAAGGCTCTTCGTGCATCATGACGCTGCCGCCTTCTGAGAACTTGAACGGCCATCACATCCCAGCAAGAGTGTGAATCTTGACCGCTATCCAGCATGTCTAGTAATATGGAATGCAACTCCATATTACTAGACAAAGGATACTGCGATGTATATTGAGCGCGAAATCGAAGGCACCATAACAGCGCTGCTCACCCAGTTCAAAGTTGTGTTGATTACCGGCCCCCGACAGGTGGGCAAAGCCACTATGCTTCAGCATGTGCTTTCTAGTACGCACGCCTATGTGACACTCGACAATATCCTTGCCCTCAAAACAGCTCTTGATGACCCGCCACTGTTTTTCTTAGAAAATCCGCCTCCTCTCATCATTGATGAAGTCCAATATGCCCAAGACATATTTCGTCAGATAAAGCTGATTGTCGATCAGAGCGATGCACGTGGCTCTATTGTCCTCACTGGTTCGCAGCCCTATCACCTAATGCAGCACATTAGTGACTCGCTTGCAGGCCGCATTGCCATACTTGAAATGAGCGGCTTGTCACAAAGAGAGCTCACAGGACACATCACCCGCAAGCCTTTCATTCCTCACGAGTCAATGCTACAAAAAAACTCAAGGCTCAAAGATGCACACCAGCTGTGGGCGCGCATCCACAGAGGCTCAATGCCCGAGCTTCAAAATGAAACAATCGACTGGGCCACCTACTACCAGGGCTATGTTCGCTCTTACATCGAACGCGATGTTCGCGAGCTCATAAGACTCAAGGATGAAATCAAATTCTATAACTTCCTTGTTGCCATGGCGGCACGTACCGGGCAGATTTTCAACGCAGCAAGCATCGCAAACGACTTGGATATTTCGCTCAAGACCGTCCAAAGCTGGGCCTCGATACTTGAAGCGTCAAGTATCATGCGCTTCGTTCGACCCTACCACGAAAATATCAATAAGCAGCTCATTAAGGCCCCAAAGCCTTACTTCTACGATACGGGGCTCGTGTGCCACCTCTTGGGGTGGAACAGTCCCGAAGTCTTGCAGAGTGGCGCTATGGCAGGACAACTCTTCGAAACCTTTGCCGTCAGCGAGATACTCAAGAGCCACCAAAATGCAGGTGAAGACTTTCGCAACATCTTCTTTTACCGTGACACCGAAAAGCGTGAAATAGACCTCGTCATACGTTCAGGCCGCTCACTTCACCCCATAGAAATAAAAAAGACCGCCAACCCGCGACGCGAGATGACGAGCAGCTTCAAAGCACTGGATGCTTTCAGCCTCGATATTGGCATAGGTGCCCTCGTTTGCATGACAAACAAATCGAACCTCCTGGCTCAAGACGTGCTTGCCCTGCCCATTGATCTCATTTAGATAGCCACCTCTACGGGACGCTCAGTAAACGGCGGAGCACGCGAAGCGTGGCCTGCCCCGCACTTGATGCGGGGTCCACACCCGCCACTACATCGCTGCGCGATTCAGCAAGTCGATGCGCTCTGCAATCCAAGTCTTGATTATTGATTGGCGCGTAACACCGATACGGGCAGCCTCTTGATCGAGCGAATCAACCATCCATTGAGGGAAGTCCACATTGACGCGCTTCGCCTCATGCCTAGGGCGCCTAAACGTCGACATGTCGAGATAAGGCGTCATGTCGACCTCCCCACTATCAAACATTTCATCAAATTCCTCAACACTTATCTTCATAGCTCAACACCTCCTCGAAATAGCATAGTTATTATATAATTTTTATACTTATTGTACTGCAGAGAGTATCTTGTCGGCGGAGTGCGTCCAGCATCCCAAACACTTCCACTAGGCTGGCAAAATTTGCAGCTCGCGCGCCTACAGTCGAACCAAGGTCCCAAAACGCACGTATCTCCCCCTCCGCAAATTGCTCGATGATAGGCAGCATGGACTTGCGTCGAGAATAAGTATGCACGATGCAGTCGCTGGAAAGCCTAAAGGTGCCTAGCTTTGAGCTGTGATGCAAGTAAAAAGGCGGGGCTGCATCAGCCACCAAATCAAAGGACTTTCCACATGGTAGCTGCTTGCTCCACAACAGGCAATGGTAATCACGCAGAGTCGGGCTGTAAGTGTCAGGATCCTTACCCCCAATCGCATCCGAATAACTCACAAATGATGTATCAATCATTTCCTTTTCCCTTCGAATCTGCGGAGAAACCCCTACCCGCCCACACCAGTAATCAGGTGGAACTTGAGGTACTTCGGAAATCTCATAAAGTAGCAATGTGGGGCAAGCGCCCGATGGAGTACATTAATTCCCAAATCATCAGGCTCACTCAATCACCATTAAGGTCGATGTCTGAAGCCAGATATTTTCCGCTCAACCAAAAAGCTGGCTTTGGAAGCCACCGCCCATCTGGAAGAACGGACCCGAATCTCTTGCCGCGGACAGTATCTTCAAAGCCATCGACTTCTACATATCTATATTTTGCCCTATTTCTGACAAAGACAAATTTGAAATCTCTTGCTTTTGGAAGATTATGCTCTACTTTAACGCCGTTTTTCTGCATCTTCAAATTGGTCTCGACACCATCATTTATCACACGTCTTGTTGCTGCCCATAGCTTTTTTCCCTCGCGCTCGACTATTTCAGCCGGCGGCTTCCAAAAGATTACCTCTCTTAACACTCTATCTACCTCAAGTCCGTTTTTGTCAGGCTCATCTTTTTGAAAAATAACCAACATTAACCTTAGGCTATTTAGATATTCGCGAAGTTCAGAAGCCTCCCAAGATTCTTCAGCTACCAAATCCATGAACTCAAATGTCAAAAGTGGCAAATCTTCCGCAAGCCTTCCGTCATGCTCAAGACAGATTGTTCTCGATGATGCACCCTGCTTTTTAAGTTCCTCTGCCTCATTCTGGTCAACCCCAAGTATGAGGTTGGTGATGCTTCTCCAGTGACTCTTGTTCCGAGTATGCTTAATTCCAAAATATAGGCAAATATCTCTGTCCGTCATCCCAATAAAGGGCACAAACAAATCGCGAATACTATTATCGAGGCCGTTATCACGCAAAATGCTAATATCACTTACAATTGGCTTATACTCAATGTCGTCTAAGTGACTCTTGAGTACTGCCTTCATATAGCTACTCTTAAAAGCAAAAGCTCTGCTTCTCGCCTTCTTCTTGCCGTCTAATGAAGGATAGTATTGAAGCTTCCAACTCTTCTCCAATGTACTACCTTTTGTACAAGCCCCTAAGTAGAGTGTATCGCCCTCTCTCAACATGTGAGCTAGACCATTTCTTACCATTGTCGAAATGTCTTCATAGTCTTGGCGAATTATTTCTAGGTCTTTCTCAGTAGGCGTGTGTATCCACACGTTTCGTATACCCTGCTTCAACCGATTATCCCTCAGCTCATCCTCGTGCTCATAGAATACAAGAAGGATTTTTTCCATCTTCTTCCACAAGGAAGAGTCTTCTAGAGTTCTAGCAATAGGCTCTCTATACGAAATCATGCAAATGACTACTCGCTCTTTGGCGGATGGCTTCCCACTCTTCAACATTTTATACGGGGTTGATTTAAGCTCGACTCCCGCTGCTGGAAAATCAGGTTCAGTCTCGGAATTCCTATAGTAGCCAAAAAACCTCTCCTCAATTAATTGTCCTAAATTCCCCTTTCCTTTCCCCTGCCCAAAATATCTATCTTCTTCAAAAAAGTTCTTAGGTTTTTCTGTATCAGTCGGAAAGCGATTTAGTGAAAGTATGTCATTGAAAGTAAGTCCTTCAAGGAGCTTACCTACTGATTCGATGCTTTGAGGACATGACTCATCCATGGATTCAAGTGCATCAAGAATTCTCTTTCTCTCAGCAGCTTGAAGCATATTCTATTCGACCGCCTGATGTCGTCTGGCAATCTCTTTTCCAATTTGGCGAACGATGCCTACAACCAGTGCGTTCCCAATGCAGAATGCGCGCTGCGCATCTGTCATGCCTGTGCCAGTCCACCCTTTGGGAAATCCACTCAATACATCAAGTTCGTCAGGTACTAGACGACGAAATTTTCCTGATTCGGTAACTACAGCGTGTTTTGCTCTAGATGCAGACCCCCCCCCCTCAGATGTGAGGATAGTACGTGCAGGCCTGTTGAGTGGATCAGGGAAAACCATACTTCCCTCTGCGTAAATGTATTCGTGCCCCGTAGTCTTATTCATGCGGGGTATCTTTTTACCACCCTTGTGATATTTCCACTTTTCGATGGCATCTTCTGAAAGGTAAAACTCTTCTGGAACTTCATCTTCACAGACAAGAGCGCTTTCCAGGGTATGACTCTTCCCAGAATACTTTGCTTGAACTCTCGCCGTAACGATGTGGCAGTGTTGCATTACGCCGGCATTAAGAAAGGGTGATGTACTTTTGCCATGTCCAAAGCTAGTGCTCACCTCATAAGGATCATTAGGGATTTCGAATTCACTGTAGCATAGGTTTTCTGAGGTGATGGGCAGAGCTTTTGCCTCGACACCATCAGCAGATAGCCTCTTTTCTAAATCCCATTTCTCGTCTGTCAGCTCTGCATAGATAAACACGCGGCGCCGGCGCTGAGGGTAACCATAGTCAGCAGCATTGACGTCGCGCCACTCTACGGAATATCCCAGGTTCGCTAGACAGCTGAGCATGATAGCAAAGTCTCTTCCGCGCTGATCTTTAGGGGACTTGAGCATTCTGTCGACGTTTTCCAGAAGTAAGTACTTGGGTCGCTTGTCGCCATATAGCGACAGCATACGATAGATTTCCCACCACAGTACACCCTTTTTGCCACGCAGACCTTTAGCCTGTGGCAAGGGTCGCGCCACGGAGTAATCTTGACAAGGAAACCCACCCACCAACATCTCGCACTCGGGAAGCTGCCTGACACCAGCTTCAACCTCATCGAGGACAACCGCCAAATCTTCATTAATCATGTTTTCAGCAGGAATTTTCTTAGCGAAACGCTCTTGATAGCACTCGAAAGCATATTGCTTCTTTGGTGAGCCAGGAGGCTCCCATTGGTTCGCCCAGACGACTTTGAAGCCGTTATTCTTCCACTTGGCTCCCCGAAAGTTCACACCCTCGAGCCCAACATGAAAGCCTCCCACGCCAGCAAAAAGCTCCACAACCCGAATGGGTTGCACTAGATTTTTAACAGTATTTGCTGGTTTTTTGATCGCCATAACCAAAGCATTTTAGCGATCTATTCACCCTATTTGATTAATACCCTCTAAGATCTCACAATCCGTAGATCAGAGAGGGGGATCCAGCTTTTGCACTCATTATGAATACATATTGTTCAGCAATGAGTTTATCAAGGAGCTGCCTCTCGAAGAAATGAGTCTGATTGCTGGTGCTGGATTAACCAGCGCCGACTCAAGACCACTCTTTGCTTCTTCCAGCTCATCCTTGGTGGGGTATAACGCTCTTTCAAGATATGTTTGGCAGTATGACTGACCCTCTTTCTCATACTCATATAGCGTCTTTAGACCCTTGCCGCGATTGGAGGGCAAGTCTAAGAACATTATATTTCCAATGGCTCCACCTGGGATTTTATACCTTTTGTAGAATTGGTCGAGAAAGCCTCTTCTGGTAAGAATATGTTCATATTCATATCTTTGTTCGTTGAGAGTACATGCATAATAGGATGTGAAAACAGCCACTATTAGTTTTTGCACCTTTCCGATGTTGATTGAGGGTCTCTCAACTTCATCACTGTGCCACTCAATCAGTGCATTCTCCAACCTTTGCCTGTCTAATGACCTTAGGTATCTATTCTCTCCACCATCAACGTATATTTGTGCAATCTTTGAATCCCCTGTGCCGGACCAATACCCTGTTACGGCATCAAATAGCAGGTAGAATATGAAATTTCTGCGAGCCTTATCATAATTCACCATATAATGAGATGTCGGCTCGAGCACTTGCACATCTGAAAGATTTCTGTACTTTATGGTCCAAAGGGATGCGAACATAGAAATGACCTGAAAGTCAGAGATAGCCGATGACTCATAGGCATCATTTACACCAGGCTTCCGAAGCTTCTGCTTGAGGGTATCGTTGATATCTTTATAAATATTTAGCACCTCATTCGTAAGCCTTTCAACAAATTGCTCATCCTTCAATAAGTCAGCTTTATTCACCAATTCATGAAGCTTTCGATTGTCTACTTTTAGCGCGATTGCAGCACTTGTGAAGCCGACTACATTTTTTAACTCTCCGGTCTCGCTGCTTTTCCCGAAAAACAGCGCTGGGTTCTTTGATACTATAAGCGACCCTAGCGCTCCACAGAATTCTGAAAGATTGATCTCTCTATCTTCTTGCATCTGAAGTGGATCGTAATCGACAATTTCCAGCTCGCGATCGGAAATTAAAGAATCGTAACGATGTATCACATTATCAAGGAGCTCTTGGCTTGCTGGCCCCTCACTTAGCTTTACAGTGTATCCATACCACTGTGCCGCAAAAACCTGATACTTAGTCAGCTTTTTTCCACCACGGTTTAGGTTTGAAAAGACCTCAGCAAGCTGCGTCTCATCTCCCAAAAACTCAATGTAAGGTATGTCCACATTATCAATGTTCAAATATGACTTTACGTCAGAAATTAGCTCACCCTGGAGTCTGGTCAGCTCATCACCCTTCGCTGCAGTCACCATATTCGAAAATTCACTATTTATCTGATCCCTAAGATAGAATGTATCAGAATCATCAAGCGAAATTACAACCTCTCTAAGTACTGCTGATATCTTTGCCTCATACTCGCTCATTGTTGCCTGAGGAATTTTCTCCCGCTCATCAAACAGTATACTGAGTACCTTTTGTAGAAATTCACCCTTAATCGGATAATACAACGACGGATTTGACTCAAAGTCCATCATCGTCGAATACCTCTGCAGTCCATCAATCAATGTGAACCTGTCGGAATTATCGTTTTCGTCAGCACCATATTTGTACAATAAGATTGAGCCGAATGGAAAGCCATTGTGAAGCGTCTCGATAAACTCTCTCTTTTCATTCTTGCTCCATACAAGTCTTCGCTGGTATTTTGGAAGCTTAATTTTGCCCCTCAGCATGCTTAAACTCATTTTGTCTGCACGATATAAAGCATGGCGATCGTTAGTCATATTGCACTCCCAAGAATCTGGATGAACACTTATCCTATTAGATCATGACGTTTGCGACGGATCAAGATCTGCGAAAAAAATGCATGAGACATAAATGCTCGCTTCCGCCACCAATGCCACCTGTGCTGAAGTGAGATTGCCGAGTTCGAGCGTGATTTTTTTGAGCGATCATAAAAGAAGGTCAAGGGCGAGATTCCGCGTCGGGGTGCAGCGAGTGTGGTCATGATATTGACAGACGCTGACGCGAGGCACTTCGGTGACGATTAGATTGACTGCGTCATCACTGCGCTCCGTTCGCCAGGGCATGCGCAAGCGATGCCCGCTCACTATGCTTGCGTTGCGGGTTAAGCCCGCAATGACGGGAATGGATGTCGCGCTGGTGGGTGGGTGGTGTGGGCGTGCTCCCCCAATTAAGCTTTATTTGTTAATGCCAGTTGAGATGAGAGAGCGTGTATACTTGCCAGCTTTTCGTAACTTACAAATTCGACTCTCTGGCGAATGTCGTCGAAGATAGTTCGATTGATGACATCGTGGAATTTGCTTTCTCGATACTCATCGGCAACAATCTGAAACGATGCGTTGAAGTCCTGTAGCTCATAGAATTTTGTCAGCGAATTGAGTATATCGGTCGAGTGCTCGATTTCGATAAAGGCGCTGGGCATACGCCTTTCGTTAAACCAGACAACGTCAACTGTTTTCGCATATCTGAGCAGCTCTGGGTAGGCGAAGGGCTCGATGTCATTTAGTGAGCTTACGCTAGAGAGCGGCTTTCCCACGAAAAGCCGGTTCTTGTCCTGGTTCGGCACGTAGGTTGACTGGTCTTTGTAGTTCCCGACCTCGACCGCCAGACCCTGATAGTAGGAGTGTGAAAAGTCTTCTTTTTGCGCGTCTGCAACGGTGGCGATGTTGAGCTTGCTGAGGACCTCTGGTTTTTGTTCTTCGAGGGCCCAGAGCCCTGGCTTTATCTTGAAGAACGCAGGATTGTCTTGAACGATTCTTCTGACTGAGGCCTCGGGTGTTTTTGACTTCCAGCGCGAGTAGTCCATCGCTGCATTGAGTTGCCCGAAGGTGGCAAAGCCGCCGAGCTCCTTCATTTTTGCTATGACCTGTTGTGCCTGCGTCACTGTGACATCACCTCGCTGGTTGCCGCTATTCGTATGTGGCAAGTTTACCCTATGACGAGCGCATGGTGGCTGGGCTAGAGGAGCAGGCGGTAGGGTCATTGAGTCGATATTTGTTTTGCTTAGAGTTCGTGCCATTCGAGTTCGTTGTTGTTGGCGACCGCCATTTGGGATGATGTGATGTTGCCGGGTTCGAGGACGAATTCGCAGTCGCGGTATTTCTGGCGGGCGATGTCGAGTGCTTCTTCGGGTGATTGTGCAATGACGGTAAATGCTTCTGAGATGGTTTCTTCGATTATGATTTCGTATTCTTTCATGGGGGTTGCTCCAATCAATTTTTGATCGATCGTATCAGAATGGCGCGTAAGGTCAAGGGCGAGGTTGCGGGCGAGCGGGGGCGCTCGCCCCTACAGATGGGCGTACGCGGCAAGGGTTTTCGGGTGCTGTGCGCCCGTTTCTGGTCCTGTGGCGTGAGCCACAGGTGCATGGGGTTAAGGGCGAGGTCAAGGTCAAGGGCGAGATGCTGCGTCGGAGTGCGGTATGACAAGGCACGGGCCGCAATGACGTGACTACAACCGGCGGGTTGCTGGATTGGACGTGCTCCCCCGCTTGAGCAGTTGGATTAAATGCGTACTACTCATCCCTTAGCGTGTTCGCAGGTAGACCATTGATATCCTTTGCATTAAGATGACTGATAACAGGCTTTCCTGTATCTTTTTCAATCTGTTCACGAGCGACCTTTGCGGCAGTAGAACCTTTGACAGCAACTTGAGCACTTTCATCAAAGCCATCTGGCTGCGTCTCGACTGAGATGTCGGTTGTCGCTGCTTCGGCTAGCATGTTGAGGATTAATTCCGTGTTGGTCATATTATCGCGCAGGCTTTCTTTACGGAGACCTTTGTGATGTTTATAATCGCGGGTAGTCATCCCGCTCCATGTTTTGGTCATCAGGTCAGTCAAGATGGCATATTCTTTACCCTGTTTGACCGCTTTCATCCCACTGGTCAGTAAGCGCTTTGCGAACTTCGATCGATTTGATGCGCTGATTAATCCAACACTCACTGTGTCCGAGGCGACGATAGTTCATGATGGCTTTGTCGATTGACAGTTCTGGATCGACCGCTTCATCAAGAGCCGCGCTGCCCATTTTGGCAAGCCAAAGCTTGAAGGATTCGGCCTTTGGCGAGGGAATTGATTGGATGAGTCGGAGGACTTGCTCGGTGTCTGCAACGTCTGTTTTGTATCGCTTACCGTCTGCAGCCTCTAGCTTCAGTTGCCTACAATTTGTAAGCAACTGGTTTGCTCCCTCATTTTTCAGCCTCTTTTTTAAAACAGCCCAGTATGTACTCGCACCCCTTTGAGTGTCTTGATCGGTGAGCACTGAAACAATGTCTACGATTGAGAAGTAATACTTTTGAGCCCCCTCATCCCAGACGGCCCGAACGGGTTGATCTTCAAAAAGCTTGATTTTTTGGCTGGCATTTTCCATAATATCGATCCCAACTGACCCCAGTTATTATTGATAAGTTTAATTGTCACTGATTCTGAAACACATTGTAAGCGAACAAGCTGTGGAGATTTAACGCATACCTGTTTCGCACAAAAAGGTGTGTAGAGTATCGGGATTACTGCTTCGCCACTGGGCGGCTGTAGTCCCAAAGAGTGCAACATTGAGGAGGTCTGCTTCACTGGCGTGACGTGATGTAATGAGAATGGAGGGCGAGCGGAGTTGTGCTCAGGAAAAGACGGTTGGGGACTAGAGGTTTTCGGGTGCTGTGCGCCCGTTACTGGTCCTGTGGCGTGAGCCACAGGTGCATGGGGTTAAGGGCGTGGTCAAGGTCAAGGACGAGATTCCGCATCAGGCGCGGCGAGCGTCGTCATGATATAGACAGACGCTGACGCGAGGCGCTTCGGTGACGATTAGATTGACTGCGTCATCACTGCACTCCGTTCGCAAGGGCATTCGCAAGCGATGCCCACTCACTACGCTTGCGTTGCGGCTCGGGGGCCGCAATGACGGGAGTGGACATCGCGCTGGCGGGGGCTGGTGTGGGCGTGCTCCCCCGCTTTATTTCTTGTATATGTTGGCGCGTGAGCCAACCTTTACGACAAGCACCCTGAACTGACCATCATTGATGTCTGCGATAATGCGGAACTTGCCCACTTTGTAGCGCCAGAGGTTTTCATATTCCCCTTCGAGGGCGCGACCGAAGAGTCGCGGATTTTCGCAGTCGTGGATATTGGTTTCGAGCCACCTTAAGAGACGTTTTTGTACGGGCGCGTCAAGCTTCTTAAATTGTTTTTCAGCCTTAGGGTCGAAGCTCCACGTGAACTTAGGCTCCATACTGCCTGAGCATTTCTTCGCGGCTGATAGGCTTATTGTTTTCGCGAATAACAGCGACGGCATCGTGATAATCCTCTTCGTCCTGCAGCTTTTCTGTGAGTAAGTCAACGACGTAGGCGTTAAATGACACGCCCTGGAACTGAGCCTCTTCTTTTACGCGGTTGAAGAGGGAGTCCTTCATTCTGAGAGATGTATTGACTGTTGCCATAGTTGCACCTTTCGTTAAGCAAGTTGTGAGAGTATTGTACCACACCTGTAATACTCCATCGTGACAGGACGCGTGGGTGGCTTGGACGTGCTCCCTCGCTTATTCGTAAATTTTTCCTCTGTGTCCAATGTCGATGATGTAGATGGTGACCTCGTTATCTTTGATGTTTGCGATGACTCGGTAATTGCCAATACGATAGCGCCAAGCGCCCGCTTGCTTGCCCGTGAGGCTTTTGCCCTGGAGGCGCGGATCTGCAGTTTCAGCAAGGTTCTTTCTTATCCAGCGCAGAATGCGAGCCCTAACCTGGTGGTCCATTTTGGACAGTGCCTTATCTGCTCTTTTCGAGAAGACAACGTGATAATGCTGCGTCATGCGAGACCATACTTTTGCTCGATTTCATCGAGTGAATAGCTGATGGGGTCTTTTTCGAATTCCGCCTTTGCCTGTTTGTAAGCTTCAAGGTCGTATTCATCCTCGATGCGGTCGAGTATGGCGAGCCGAATGACGTCGGAAACAGAGCGCCTTTCCTGAGCGGCGTATTCTTTTATGATGCGCGCATCTTCTTCGTTGAGTCTAAGTGTGATGACTGACATGGTGCTCCTCTGCGGCTGGATGATTACATTGTAAGCGATTGCATACATTGTATTCATTTTGTCTCTTGAAGTCAAAATTGGGTGAGGATTTGGGTCAGAGCGAGATTCCGCATCGAGGGGTGGCATGACAGAGTTGAGGCGGCGTGACAAAGCTTGTGTGGACGTGCTCCCCCGCTTAGCATCATTTCCTGGATGGCTGGTTGAGGAGGGATTCAAGGTGGGTGATGTGGATGCGGGTGGCAGCTTTGAGGCCTTGTGTCGTCGTGCTTGATTTGAGGCGCGTGCGATAGTCAGTCGTAGCTGTGAGGAGCTCGTGTTCGAGTGCCGTGGTGGATGGCGGCTTGCTGGGATTGGTTGTTGTGTCCGCGTCGGTGCTCTTGCCGAAGGTTCCCGCATCGATGGAGCGTGCGACGTCTTTGACTTCTGGGCTTGGTGCGGTTCCCAGCTGGGTGAGCCGTTTGCGGCTGATGCGGGCTTCGCCGTCGATTATCTTGCGCTTTGCTTCTTTTGAAGTCTTGCCGATGGCCGTGATTCCGTCGGCAACCTTTTCTGCAGCAACAACGGTTGATCTTGCTAGGCCATGCTGGTTTCCCAGTATTTCTGCGGTTCTACCTTGCTGTGAATTAATCAAGTTCCGATTTTCGGAACTTGATTCTTCTGCGCCTGTGACCTGCGTGTTTTCGTTCTCTCCTCCCTCTTTTTTGCGACCGGCACCTGTGCGTAGACCGCCGCGCACCTTTTTGGCTGCTTTATACTGCAGCCCGAGGAAGTAGGTAAACTGCAAGGGTGAGAGGTTTCGGCGTGCGATCTGGGTGGTGATCATCCAGATGATGACGTCTTCGCGGGTGGGGAATTCAAGTTCAGTTGTTTTGAAGGGCAGGTCGTGTTTTTGTGCGATGCCGTAACGGTTATGACCATCGATAAGTATGTCGTGGCCTTTCCAGATGACGATGGCATCGCGGATGCCATGCTCAAGGATGCTTGCTTCAAGCGCTGTATGCGATTCTGGGTCGAGGCGTGGTAGAAGGAACTTGAACTCTTCATCGATGATGATTTTGGGGGCTGCGCTGTGGGTGGTGACGGCACTTGGTGACATGGGGCTACCTCACAATCTGGTGGAGGCGGTCCATGGATTTGATGATTTGATTATACGCCTTATTGGGATGCGGGAGGCGAGGGCTAGGGCATAAGGTCAAGGACGAGATTCCGCATCAAGTGCGGAATGACAAGGATGGGGTGCGGAATGACGATGCAGGTGTGGACGTGCTCCCCCGCTTGAAAAGGCGAACAGGACATGTCTGAGGAGCGTGATACAGTAGTTGTGTTGGTTGACTGGCTTGCAGTTCGAGCCGTAAGCCTAACTCTTTTCTACGGAAGACAGTTAGCCAGCTTCATTGATGGTGGCTGAATCGAAGGAGTTGAGGGTTATGAGCAAGAGCACTCAAGTTGCAATTTTTCAAAGCGGAAATCAAGATGTCGTACTGACGGTCGACCCAAGCGGAAGCACAATATGGGCTACGCAAGCGCAGATAGTTGACCTCTTTGGAGTTGATCAATCGGGTGTTTCTAGGCATATCAGGAATATTTTCTCTGACGGCGAAGTGAACGAGAAATGCAATATGCAAATAATGCATAATAGCAGCTCAGACAGGCCGGTTAGTCTCTACAGCCTCGATGTGATACTTTCTGTTGGGTACAGGGCAAGTTCAGCAAGAGCGATTGAGTTTCGCAAGTGGGCTAATGCTGTTCTGGGCAACTACATCATCGATGGAGCTGCTGTTAATGCGAGACGACTTGAAGAGATCGGCAAAGTCGTGAGCATCTTGAACCGTTCAAATGAGGAGCTGATTTCTGGTGTTGCTAGCGTGCTTGAGCAGTATTCTGATGGCCTGAAACTGCTTGAAAGCTATGATGCAAAGTCGCTGGTTGCCCCCAAGGGTACTACTGACTTGCGAGAATTAAACTACGAAGAGGCCCGCGAACTAATAGATAGCATGCCCTATATGCGAGAGAGTGACTTATTTGGACGCGAGAAGGATGACTCCTTCAAAAGTGCATTAGCGACCGTATATCAGACCTTTGGCGGGCATGACCTCTACCCTTCGGTACAGGAAAAGGCTGCCAACTTACTGTACCTGATTATCAAGAATCATCCCTTTAATGACGGCAATAAGCGTATTGCAGCCACGATGTTCGTATACTTTTTGAGCCTCAATGGGGCTTTGATTGATGAAAGCCAGCGACCCTTGATTGCAAATAATACTCTTGCGGCGATTACTCTGATGATTGCCCTGAGCAAGCCTGACGAAAAAGAGATGATGTGCTTGCTGGTGATGAATATGCTCAAGGGTGAACTTGCGGCTTAGAAGAAGATTCCCAGGCTGAGCTCGATGGTGATGCAGTTGGGTTTCGGGTGCTGTACGCCCGTTACTGGTCCTGTTGCGTGAGCCACAGGTGTATGGGGTTAAGGGCGTGGTCAAGGTCAAGTCAAGGGTGAGATGCCGCGTCGGAGCGCGGCATGACAATGCTGGGTGCGGCATGTGATGGGTGGCTTGGACGCACTCCCCCCGTATATGGACGTGCTATTTAACCTTGCCGACTGTTTTCACTGTGCTCCAGGGTCCGTAGTTCTTTATTCCTGACACTGTTTTGTAGGCGCGGACTTTTGCATAGTAGGTCTTGCCCTTTTTGAGTTTTGGGACAAGGGCTGTGGTCGCAGTTTTCTTATTAATGGTGTAGGTTTTTTTGTTTTGAGTGCAAGCTTTGTTGGTGCCCAGCTGGACTTGGAATCCGCTGGCTCCTGACATGGCTGCCCAGGTCACTTTTACTTTAGAGGCACCGGCGGGCTTTGCCGATTTGATGCCGACTTTTTTGGGCTTTGGTGCAGGCTCCGGTGCTGGTTTTGGTGCGGGTGCTGGTGCGGGTGAGGGTGCGGGAGCGGGCTTTGCAGCGCCTCCTGCGAAGCTGTCAATGCTGCCAGATCGCCCGACGTCGATTCTGCTGCTGCCGTTATAGCCCAGCGTTATGACCGTTGTGCCGTTAGCGCAGGTTCCATATTTGGTGTAACCATGTGCCGTCATGCGGTCAAGTACTGCCCTTGCAGGAAAGCCATATTGGCTGGCGGGAGATCCCACCGTAGACATGACGGCGTAGCCTTTTGTAGAACCGTTTTTGAGCGCAGACAGCAAGGCGTCAGAAGAAGAGGTGTTTGATCCATGGTGACCAGCAATGTAGAAGCATATGGGTGCATTACCCCTTTGCGCACGATAGCTGGCAATTTTTGCCAGGGCATCCGCGCGAGCGTTCGCATTGTTGTTGTCCTCGAGATCGCCCGTAATGAGAATGCGGTTTTGACCGTATTCGAGTATGGCGATTACCGAATTGTCGTTGGTGTTGGGGTAATTGTGCTTTGTGTCGAGAATGGTGAGGGTGACGTTATCCCACAAGGAGACTACTTCGGCTTTTGCTTGGTCATAGGCCCTTCCCTTTGCCGTTGCAGATGCTTCGAAGTTTTTGAAGGCGTTGCTACTGCCCTTATCCCCGTAGATAGTTCTGTCGACATTGAAGGTGTTGTAAACGCCGGGAAAGCCGCCCACGTGGTCTGCGTGGGAGTGTGTGGCGATGGCCAGCTCGATAGAGCCCTCGACGTAGGGGCGAATATAGCTTTCTATGCTTGTGTATTTCGAGCTGGGGACATCGCCCGCATCGACGAGCACTTCTTTGCTTCCCGCCTTGATGAACACAGACTGTGCGTCGCCGCATTCAATGACATGCAGCTTTACCTCGCCCGTGTGAGTCACGGCAATTGCCGTAGTGGCGCAGACGACGTTGCCTGCAACTGCGGCAAGGAGCAGTGCTGCGGCTATTGCAGAAGTGACGAATCTGGGGCGAAGCTTTGTTGCTGCGTTCATGCTTGTGTTCACGTGACCTTCTTTCGCACTGTTCGAAGATTCTGTCTTTTTGGCGCGGAGCGTGCCTGCACACTGAGTGAGGGGAGTTGCAGCGTGCGCGCCCATGGGTTTGTTGGCTAGCATAGTTGTGATGTTGTTATTGATAAGTTGTGTGTATTATTTGCAGACGAACTATATTACACACAATTTCTGCCGTGCGCAAGCCGCTAAACATACTTTTTCCCGAGTGCATGATCGCTAAAGCGCGCATGTCGTCTGACGAGGGATCTTTGTGTACGAAGTACCGCAAAATATGCGGCGAGTGTCGTCATGAAATAGGCTGATGCTGACGCGAGGCGCTTCGGTGACAATTAGACTGCGGCTCGGGGGCCGCAGTGACGGAGTTGAAACAGCCTGCCCGTTGCGAAGCACCGGATACTGGTCCTGTGCGTAAGCACAGGTGCATGGGGTTAAGGGCGTGGTCAAGGGCGAGACCCAGCATCAACGACACGTAGTGAGGAAAGTTCGCTTGCGAAACTTTCAGAGCGAAGTGCAGTGATGGCGAAGCCAAGTCCGGGGTGACAATGCTGGAACAGCATGACAGGTGTAAGCTCGCGCTGGCGGGTGGGTGGTTTGGACGTGCTCCGCCGCTTTGCTTGAAGCTGATTAAAGGTCGATTTCCTGGCCGGGCTCGATGATGATGCGGTTGGGGGCGGTGAACTTTTCGGCTTTTGCGCGGTCGAAGAGGGCGCCTGGTTTCATATGGACGGGGATGTTGTGGGCGGCGCCGATGAGGGCTGCGGCTTTGGCGGCTTCATCGGGCCCCATGTTGAAGATGCCGTCGATGGGCAGGAGCGCGTAGTCCAGCTTGAGAGCAGCGAAGTCTTTCATCTGGTCCGTCGTTGAGGTATCGCCGGATGCATAGATTTTCGTGTCATCGACCGTGATGAGGTAGCCGACGCATTTTTTGGGGTTGTGCATGAGGTTTTTCGCCATGACTGATTGGATGTGGACGCCGTGGCTATCAAAGCTGTTGTGGGTGCCGCCTGCCAGGGCTTCAAAGTTGGTGATAACGCTGCAGCCCGGCTTTTGCGTGACGAGCTCTATTTTATTGTGGTCACGGTGCTGATGGGTGACGAGGATAAGATCTGCGGGTAGCTCGTAGCCGTCGCCTGCAAAGGGGTCGACGTAGATGACGGTGCCGTCTGCGGCGGTGATGCGATAGCTGCCGTGTCCTTGGTAGTAGAGTTTTGCCATGGTGCTGCCTTTCGTTGTGGGTTCAAAGGAATAGCTCCAGCGGATGCTGGACTCTCACGACTATTCGAAGGTAGGTTTTAGCTTCTTTTTTACGCAGTCAGCAAGATAGAGATTAATCAGCGTTTGATAGGGAACGCCGGTTTCTGCTGACTGCTCTTTGAAGTAGTCTATCGTACTGATATTGAGGCGAATCGTTATTTGCTTCTGCATTTTTTTTGGAATAGGGCTCGGTTGGGCATTTGAAAAATCGTATTCACTTCTCATACTCTGTCCTTTCTGAAATTCTGATATTGAACCCGCTCATTCTTTGTTGCTTTTCTGGCAGAGATTATTCTTGTTGTCGTCCCACTCGAAAATAATTGCTTCTGTAAACATATTATACATCTCCTGTAAATATCATTGCAAGAGTCTTTGCAGGAAGATTAACATGCAGACATTTACGCGGGATTAAACGAAGATGAAAGATAGATTAAAAGATCATTAACTATTCCTTAAAGAAAGATGAAAGAAGATGAAAGAGCGTCGTGAACTAGCGGTTGTACAGTTGGTCGCGTAGGCTTTGGATTTGCTCGTCTGTCAGGCCCAGTTCGTGTGCTTTGGCTAGAGCCTCCTCGCGACTGGCACCCTGCATATCCCGGTACAGCATCAGCAACTGCCAGTAAGACAGCCCCGTTTCATCCATGACCATTTGAATGGCCGACTGCTGCGCGCTGTCACCTGCCGCATCACTGCCGTCTGCACTACTGTCGCCTGAATAGCTGCTAACCGCCGTGGTCAGCTGCGTGTGGGTGCTGTAAAGAAAAGTCGCCGCAATCGCTACGGGCACCAGAATGATGGCAAGTGCAATAGCAAGCCCAATCCACAGACCTTTGCGGCTCTTTGGCGGATGCGCATCAAGCCCTCGCAGCTCGCGGCGACGCTGCTCTTGCTGCGAGCTGGTACCCCATCCCTGCTGACTTTCAGGTGTGGACGCCCTCCCCCGCTGGCGCGACGGCGCGGATGATGTACGTCCTTCAGAGCGATCACCATGAGTACGAATGGGTCCTCTGCTTCTGGTATGGGGGTCTTGCGACATGGGGTATGCCTCTTTCGGGGTTTGGGTGCAGGGGATTAATTTAAGCATGCTACTGCGAGAAACGCCAGACTAAGATCTGTACTGCAGGTGCAGGCGAGCTAGGCTGCTTGCAGCAGGATGCTAACCTCGAAGAGGTCGCCGCTGACGGCTACGGCAAGCTCGCCGCCCATGAGCTCGGTCAGGCTTTTGGCGATGTGCAGACCAAGGCCGCTGCCTTCAGACTGGCGGGCTGCGTCGCCGCGAATGAACTGCTCGGTTAGATCGCCGCCCGTTTGGTCCAGGTGCTGCGCCGATATGTTTTTCAGGGTGAGTTTGACCACCTGTGCCGCGGTTTCGGTCGCTTCAAGATTTGAGCCTGCTGCTGTAGCGTCTGCCATCTTATCTACTGTTGCATCTGCCGCGACCTGGTCGATTGCAGCAAAGATGCGGGTGCCTGGCAGTGCATATTTGCTTGCATTGGCGTAGAGGTTTTCGAGCACGCGCCACAGCTGCTGCGGGTCTGCACTGACCGTGAGGCCTTCATCGTCGGGGTCGAAAACGAAGCTCAAGTCCTTTTCTGCAAAGCGGTCATCGAATTCACCTGCTACCTGCCAGACCGCTTCTGCCAACTTGACAGGACGGACCACCACAGCGACGTTGCCCGTAGACGCCTTTGATGCTTCCAGCAAGTCAGCAGTCAGGGTCTTCAGGCGGGCAGATTTGCGGTCAAGTACCTCGGTGTATTCTGCGAACTTCTGGTCAAACTCCGCATCCTGTGGTGACAGCTTTTTTAGCAAGTCGCTGTAATTGATAATCGAGGTCAGTGGGGTTTGCAGGTCGTGTGACACGTTAGTGATGAGCTCTGATTTGAAGCGTTCGGCGCGCAGCTTTTCTTCGTTTGCCCGCTGGTACTTGCGGTCGTATTCTGACGAAAGCGAATACAGAAAGCTGTTCAGGTAGCAAACGCCGACAATCAGCAAGGCCGTCACGCTGGCACTGGGGAGGTCAAAACGGCCCCAGAAAGCCTGATTTGCCTGCGACCAGAACATGACGATGCTGTAAACAAAGAGGAGCGTTATCAGCACCGTGATGGTCATGTTGATGGGCTTGCGGATGAAATGAATCACGCGCGACCACAGGGCTAGAAAGTACAGCACGGGCATGGCGGCAATAGTCGCCATCATCACAGCTGCCTCGCGACTGAAGGTCGATATGAAGGGAGACCTCTCTGCCGCACCCAGCATGGCGTAGGAATTAATCACCAGCAGTGCCGCCACAACGGCAATCATGATGGCTGCGACCTGCAGGGTATTTTTGTCAATCTTGTAGTTGTTCATGTGAGTTTTACCACCTTATAACCCAGGCCGTAGATCATCTTCAGGTACTGCGGCTCTTTAGGGTTGACTTCGATTTTTTCGCGGATGCGACGGACGTGGACCGATACGGTTTTCGATACTTCAAACGCGGGCTCATTCCAGACGGATTCATAGATTTGATTAGCGGAAAAGACCTGTTCGGGGTGTGAGATCAGCAGCTTCAGGATTTGGTATTCTAGGGCTGTCAGCTTGACTTCGGCCTCTGCCAGAGTGACGCGCTTTTTCACGTCGTCCAGTATGAGGTCGCCGGTTTGATAGATGCCTGCTTGCGGCTTGCTGGTCTGATCGCCCTCGCCCGTTTTGCTGTCGGCCGCACCCGCATCTGCACCTGCGTCCAAGCCACCCAGGCGCGCATAACGGCGCAGCGTCGCCTTGACCCGCGCAATCAGCTCGACGGGATTGAAGGGCTTCGTGATGTAGTCATCCCCTCCCATGTTCAGCCCCAGAATGCGGTCCGTGTCTTCGGCTTTGGCCGACAGAAAGACGATGGGCACATTGCTGCGGTCGCGAATACGCACAGCCGTCTGAATGCCATCAAGCTGCGGCATCATGACATCCAGCAGCACCAGATGCACGTCAGTATCACCCAGCACCTGCAAGGCCTCCAGCCCGTCTTGCGCCTGCACAACGCCGAAGCCCTCCTGGCTCAGATAAATCTCGAGCGCATTGCGAATGTCTGCGTCGTCGTCAGTGATGAGTATCGTGTAGTCGCTGTTGTTCATGTCGTCTCTTATTCCCAGGCGGTCACGATGTGGCCGCCTCTATTGTCGGTCGAATAGCTAAAGCCAGGCGCATCATCAGAGGGAGTGCGTCCATTGCTGTTGCTGCTGCCAGCTTCAGTCTTGTTGTTAGGCACATATACTACGCCATTTTCTGCTGCCTGATAACGAACCTGATAGCTTCGTGCACCAATAGTAAGGTCAAAGCCACCCCTTTCTGCTAGCTGCTGCAGGTACTCCTCGAGCGTCAGATTGTGCTGCGCCATGTACCAGGCGTGCGGGACGCCAACGTAACGAAAGTGCCAGGGCTCGAAGGCGATACCGGTGATGTCTTTCGTCCCAGCTGGATAGCGCAGAATCAAACCGTAGCGCCAGGCGTTGTCTGCCAGAAACTGCTCTTCTGCCGATGTGCCGTCGAGCTGCTCGCTCAAGGGGGCATGGCGCTGTGCCAAATTGGTCGGGACGATGTCTGCTGCAAGACCACTGTGATGCTCACTGTGACCAGGAGGCTGCACGAGGCTAGGGTCTGCCATCTGCTGGTACAGTTGATTCTGACGCTCGAGGCTGCGAAAGCCGCTGGCGATGTGAAAGGGTCCGTATCCTGCTGCTCGCGCAGAATCCAGCAAGCCTGCGACTGCTGCCAGCGCATCTGGGCGCATCAAGATGCCGTCTTGCGCCACAGGTAATAGGGGTGCAACGGGGACCAGATCTGCCTGAACAGGAATAGTGCTGATGGCGTGATCTGTGTTTATGAGCTCGAAGGTGTGCGTGTTAGTGAGCTCGCTTACCGGGACAGCCGTATTAAAGGGTGCGTTGTTGTGCGCGAAGTCTGTTGCATCGCCCTCTACATCTTCCGGTGCCAAATCACCCGCAGTAGCAGCCGCTGCCGCGACACGGTAGCTGCCGTCGCCTGGGCGCAGTGCCGAAATGAGAGCAGGAGTATCAAGGGCTGATGTGAGGCTCGCCACACCTGATGCGATGACAACCGCTATGACAGCTGCCAGCAGAATCTGGCGCAAGCTTCGTGTCTGGGCTGCCTTTTGGCGACGCCTGCGAATGCGCTCGCGCCTCGCCGGACTGAGCTCGCAGCTCAAATCCGCATGCCCTGCAAAGGAGCCTGATTGCCGCCCTGTTATGTGAGTACTGTTTTCCATGCACCCCAGACTAGAGGGCAAAGTCAAAGTTGGAGCACCAGAAATATTACAACAATGTTAAGAAGTCCCTGGCGGAGTGCGTCCATGCTATCGCGACTCATCACACTGAGTGAGCGGACGGGCGGGGACGCACGCCCCTACAAACTCTGCATGCGTCTCAAGCCTTGTATCTGCGCCATTTTGGCATATTTGGAGTAGATATTTTTTGAGTGGCGTGGATAAAGGTGGCGGAGGGAGGCGGAGTACGTCCATGCTATCGCATTTTAGTTGACCTCGAAGGGGTTGAGGCGCCGTGTGAGGTGCCAGCCGCTGCAGTCATTGCAGCGATATTTGGCAAGGGGCGGTGTCGTGAGGTCACGGGCCGCTTCTGCGATGGCAGCATCTGCCTGTTGTGCCGTGTAGACGCGCTTGCCTGAGGTGCGACAATACATCCCTTCGCGCGAGGCGCTCCAGTATTCGCAGCTGGTGTCCTTCGGCGATGCAGCCTGTTTGCGGACAGGCTTTGCACCGTCGTCTTTTTTGATTTGAGTCGGCGTCGCATCAAGCAGCTGATTCATTTCATCATCTGACAGATCAGATCGCTCGAAGCTGACACCGAAATCCATCTCATCCACGCTGCTCACCTCTCTTCACTGAAGTCGTCTTGCACACCTACCATCTTACCCTGAAAGACCAAGATCCCTCGCCAGAGGTCTCATTATCACAGAAACAAACTGCGCTAGGGAAATAGGAGTTTGGAATGACGTTGATCTAGCGCAAGACCCCGGATCGAGGGTCATGGTGGGATGCTGGGTGCACTCCGCCAATTAATTAAGAGTGGTATGATGAATTCTTATCTGAGGTACAGGTGAGCTTTGGTGGATAGTGTGCGGGGAGGCATCATGGCGCTGAAGGACAAGCTGGGTAGTGCGAAAGACGGTGCGCTGGATGTGGCGGGGCTGCTGCTGGCAAAGAAGGGTCGCAGTCGCGTTGCGAGCGGTGGGATGAGCGAACACGACCGTGTCAATATTTTGATTGCGGGAAAGACGGGCGTGGGAAAGAGCAGTCTCATTAATGCGGTGTTTGGCAAGGATCTGGCGCGCACGGGGATTGGTGCGCCGGTGACTCAGTACTATGAGCGTTTCGAGCGCGCGGGCATCCCGCTGACGGTCTATGACTTCAAGGGGCTGGAGCTTGATCCGCAGGTTCAGCGCAGTGTGCGTTCTGATATCAAGAAGCTTATTGCGGCGAATCGGCGCAATGTGAGTCGCAATGATGACATTCATCTGGTGTGGTACTGCATTTCATCTGAGGGCTCGAAGGTCGAGGATTTCGAATTCGAGTTGATTCAGGATATTTCCAAATATGTTGACGTGATTATCGTTATTACAAAGAGCTATGACGGGGCTGATGCGAGTGAGCTGATGGCTTACATCGAATCACAACGTGAAGTGCGCGGGCTTGATTATCGCGGTCTGGTGCCCGTGGTATCTTTTGACAAGAGTATCGGGGATGTCGTCGTGGCACCCGCCTGTGGCATCGAAGAGCTGACCGAGCTGTCCTATGAACTGTTGCCAGAGGTGCAGCGCCGCGCCTTTGCAGAGGCTCAGCGAGCATCTGCGCTTTTGCGCAAGCGTGCCGCCTATTCTGCCATTGGACTTGCGAGCGCGTCTTCTGCTGCCATTGGTGCGATTCCCATAAAGAAGGCAGATGCTGCACTGTTGGTACCCATACAGATGGCTATGCTGGGCAAGATTGCGAATCTTTACGAATTGGACTTTCACAAGGATGACTTTTCAAAGGTCATTGCGGCTGTTGCGCCTGCCGCCCTGCCAACAGCTGGGAAGTATGGCGTCCAAACGCTGCTGGGCTTTGTGCCTGCTGGCAGGGCTGCGACGGCTGTAATTAGTGGCTCTGTTGCTGCGGGGCTGACCGTTGCATTGGGTGCCGCCTTTGTGAAAGCACTGGAGGCCGGCCTGTCTGAAGTTGACTTGAGCAATGGCATTCCGCCCGAGTTTGCCGACCTGATGCGCGCGACTTTTGGCGCATCAATCGCTGACTCGCTGAAGGGCGCCGTGGGTGCTGATTCTAGCGCTGGCGCTGCACCCGTGGTGTCTTAGTTTAGCTTGAGGTATTTGCGCTTGCCGACCTGCAGAACCTTGCCCTGTAAGGCTGCCGGTTCAAGCTCATAGCTTTTGGCGGCAAGTGCCTCACCGTCAATTTTGACTCCGCCGCCGTCAATCAACCTGCGAGCCTCGCCAGATGAGCTGGCTAGACCGTGCTGATTCATCAGTGCTGGCAAGAAGATGCGGCCTTCGTCATTGGACGCACTCCCCCAGTCGATAGTGACCTCAGCTATATCAGTGGGCATGGCGTGCTGCTTGAAGATGCGGTCAAAGGCGGCTTCTGATTCTGCGGCCGCCTCTATGCCGTAGTACAGTCCGACGATGTCGCGTGCGAGGCGACGCTTAAGCTGACCAGGGTGCAGGCTGCCGTCTGCGAGGCCCGCTTCAATGGCCTTGATTTCGCCCAGGGACTCTGCCGTTGCCAGGCGGAAGTAGCTGGGCATCAGCTCATCGGGAATCGACATGACTTTGCCAAACATATCTGCTGGATCGTCTGTTAACCCGACGTAGTTTTGATAGGATTTGCTCATTTTTTGCACGCCGTCGGTGCCCACCAGCAGCGGCATGGTCAGCGCAATCTGTGGCTCCATGCCTGATTTTTCCATAAGCTCGCGGCCTGCCAGCAGGTTGAACAGTTGGTCAGTTCCCCCCAGCTCGACGTCTGCTTCAATGGCGACGCTGTCGTAGGCCTGTGCCATGGGGTACAGCAGTTCGTGCAGCGAGATGGGTTTTTGTTCTTTCAGGCGTTTGTCAAAGTCATCGCGCTCGATGATGCGCGCGACCGTAAATTTCGACGTGATTTTCAGCAGGTCGGCAAAGCCCAGGGGGGACAGCCACTCGCTGTTGTGGCGTAGCTCGGTCTTTTCGGGATCGAGAATCTTGAAGGCCTGTTCGATGTAGGTCTCTGCGTTTGCCGCGACCTCTTCTGGTGTCAGGGGGGGGCGCGTGACGCTACGCCCTGAGGGGTCGCCAATCAGTGCCGTAAAGTCACCAATAATCAGTACGACGGTATGTCCGCAGTCCTGAAACTGGCGCAGCTTGCGCAGGGGCACGGCGTGACCCAGGTGCAGGTCGGGAGCCGTAGGGTCAACACCCAGCTTGATGCGCAGGGGTGCGCCGCTTGCCTGCGAGCGCTCGAGCTTTTTGCGCAGGTCAGCCAGGGGGACAATCTGTTCTGCCCCGGACTCGATTATTTCTAACTGTTCATCAATTCCAAAATTAGACACGAGTTACATACCTGCCATCCCTCGTGTCAATCCGTAACACATCACCAATCTCGACGAAGTTAGGCACGCTAATAGTCGCACCGGTCTCGAGCGTGGCTGGCTTGCCACTGCTATTGACGGTATCGCCCTTGAAACCAGGCTCGGTTTCAGTCACTTCAAGCTCGACAAACATCGGAGGCTCGACACCCAAGTAGTCGCCATCAGCGGTCAGCACCGTGACCTCGTCGTTTTCCTTCAGCCACTTCTTGCCTTCACCCACAAAGTCTGCGTCCATTTCGACCTGGTCATAGGTGTCGGTGTCCATAAAGTGATAACTATCGCCGTCGTTATACAAATACTGCATACCACGACGCTCGACACGCACGCTGTCAAACTTTTCACCACTGCGGAAGGTATAGTCAACAATGCGACCATCCTCGAGGTTCTTTAGCTTCGTGCGTACAAAAGCAGGACCCTTGCCCGGCTTGACGTGCTGAAACTCGACGATAATCCAACGCTTGCCATCATGTAAGATAGCCATGCCGTTTTTGAATTGAGCAGTTGAAACTGACATAAGTATGTCCTCTCACCCGGCGCCCCCGCAGAAGCATCCGTATAGTCATTTTTCATGCTGAACCATTATACTATCTCGCTATTCAATAGAGGTAGTCTACTTTTTACACAAAAAGGACTGGGACGATCCTCACTTTGGTTGACAGCATGTCTTATGCAGAATGACTCTTTTCACGTTCAGTATTGTCAAAAAAGACTGCATCACCTAATGTTCCATCACTATATATACACTGCGGATGCGACTTCACGAGCCTATACTGGCCAGCCATATATTCGTCTATAGCTTTACCCCAAAAATAAGCGGATGCCGTATTTTTCGGGCTGTAGTATAAATGCCACCTCCCCCTTTGTCTGTCAAATATTTCAAACACGGCTTTTCTTCCGATGCCTAATCTGCGGTATTTATGCATCACAAAGAAGTCACACAGACAGTAGTCGATCTTTTCGTCAGTTACTTCCGGCATATCATGAATCAACGCGAAGCCTGCCAACTTATCGTCAGCCTCAATAAAATACGCGATGCACTTTCTGTCGGCCTGCATGAAGCAATCGAAATCATAGCGCTCATCACAGTAAAGTCCGAATTCATTTACATCCTCAGGGACATATTGAGACCACTCATACGCATATTTTTCATATAAATTGATAAGAATTTGCAATTCATCAACATTAACTTCCCGTAATGTCATTTTCATTTTTGCACCATTCCAATTGTAAAAAAAATTGACTTTGCCACGAGAGCGCAAGCTTTGGTCGTTTAACAAAAATACCCTACAAGCCTTGTACTAGTCTTGCTGGGCAGCGGCTGCGCGAAAAGCCGTCGCCATATAGTCAGACAGGCCCTCGCCCGCCTTGTCGATGTTTTCCTTGAAGCGCGGGTCGGCCTCCCACATGGCTCCAAAGTTTGCGTGCATTTCAGGCGAGCAGTCATAAAACCAGCGGCTAATGAGCTCGCGATGCTCTTCAGCCAAGGCTCGCGCATCAGGCCCGTCGGCAGGCTCGCCTTCGTTCATCAAGGCCACAAAGTCATGGTTGATATCAGCGGCCTCTTCTTTGTAGCGTTCCCAGTCCGCCGGCGTATAGCCCTTCACGCGCCGCGCGCTCTGGGCGTAAGCATCAGTGTGACCCCACTTTTCGCGGGCCTCGTCCTCATAGGGGTCGTTGGCAAAACCATTCAGTTCATCAGTGGTGCTCATGGGAGCTCCTTCCAATTCAGCGTAAATCATGTCTTCAAGGTGGTGAATCAGGCCATCGATCTTGCTGCGTTCTTGCTTCAGCAGCTCAAGGTGACTGATAAGGCGACGGGATCTGTCAAAACAGTCGGCGGAGTGCGTCCCATCCATGAGACCCGCAATCTGCTCCAAAGGCATATCCAGTGCCCGGTAGGCTAGTATTTCTGCTAGCCTGCGCGCGTCACCTTCCTGATACAGGCGGTAGCCCGCCTGGCTACGAGCACTGGGCTGCAAAAGCCCGATGCGGTCATAATGACGCAAGGTCTTTGTCGTGACCCCTGCCAGTCCCGCCAGCTGACCTACGGTATAAGTGCTTGATTCATCCATGCCACCATAGTAAACCTTACCCTTAGGGCAAGGTCAACACCCAGTTGGCAAATAATTGCGCAGAGGGGGTCCATGGTGGGGGGCGAGTGGGTGCTCGCCCCGCTGGTGTGAAAGCAGTTTTAGATGGTGATGAGATGTTTGGGAGAGCTGGTAATGTTTTCGCTACCATCCTCTGTGACAATCACCATGTCTTCGATGCGCACACCCAATACACCGGGTATGTATATCCCGGGCTCGCAGGTGATGACGGCACCGGCGGGAAGGGCTTCCTCGCTGCGCGTTGAAGCATTGGGTAGCTCGTGAATATCAAGTCCGACCCCGTGTCCGGTGCCGTGAGTAAAGTACTCGCCGAAACCTGCGTGTTCAATGACTTTACGTCCTGCTGCGTCCACTTCGATACCAGTGGCACCTGCCACGAAGGCAGCAAGGCTCGCCTCTTGAGCTGCGAGCACGGCATCGTATACCGCTACCTGCTGGTCGGTGGGATGGACGCACTCCGCCGTATCAGTTTTTCCGCCAATAAAGATAGTGCGGGTCATATCGCTGCAGTAGCCACGGTAGGCTGCTCCAAAATCAAGGGTCAGCAGGTCACCGGGTTCGATAATGCGCTCGCCGGGGTGCGCATGTGGCAGCGAACCGTTGGGACCAGAGGCCACAATGGGTGGAAAGGCGAGGCCTTCAGCACCCAGCTTGCGCGCGGTGAACTCGAGCTCGAGGGCGATTTCTGCTTCAGACATGCCCGGCTTTATAAAACTGCACAGGTGATCAAAAGTCTGGTCGGTGATGGCCTGAGCCGTCTTGATGCGGGCCAGTTCTGCTCGGTCCTTGGAAGCGCGGACATCTTCGACCCAGTTTTTGGCGGGCGTGATGGTGGCATGAGCTGCGCTCTCTTTGAGCTGTTCGAAGAGGCGGTAAGGAATCGTGTCCTCAAGCGCGATGGTCTTGAAACTTGTGAGGTCCCAGATTTCGTGCATGTCCTTGAAGACGAGCTTGCCTGCAGGGTCGTCGACGGTCCAGAGGGGACTTGCTACCGGCGCGTCGCCCGCTGTCTGCGCTGCCTGCGTTTGGGCCACTTCAAGATAGCGGCCGTCAGTGAGCAGGCGGGCCTGATCCTGAGTTATCAGTACAGCATGAGGATTCCCCTCATCGCGTAGGTAGTCAAAGCCCGTTAGGTATTCGACATTGACGGACTTGATGGCGATAAAGGCATCGATGTTTTCTGCGGCAAGGCGGGTGCGGATCTGTGTGATGCGGTTGGTGATGTCAAAGTGGGGCATGGTAGCGGCTCCTAAGGTAACAAATGGTCGAGGGCGGATTTGTATGAACCTGCGCCGTCTCCGGCGAAGTGTGCTGCACAGACCTCGCGGATGACATTGTTGCGGCGAAAGTCTTCGCGGCTGTCGGGGTCTGAAAGGTGCACCTCGACGACGGGCACATCGATGGCAGCTATCGCATCGCGCAGTGCAATCGAATAGTGTGTGTAAGCAGCAGCATTTAGAATGACAGCATCATAGTTACCCGTCGCGTCTTGCAGCGTGTCGACCATGACTCCCTCGTGATTTGTTTGCACAAAGTCGAGTGTGCCTTCCGTTACCTGCTCGAACCAGTATTCTGTCAACAGGTCGTTGATCTCTTCTAAGCTCAGCGTGCCATAGATTTCAGGTTCGCGGGTTCCCAAGAGGTTCAGGTTGGGGCCATTTAAGATGAGGACTCTCATGTTGTGGGCTCCTTTGGTGCTGACGCAGTGCTCTCTTCCGGGTGCAGAGACCCCGGCTCGGGGGCCGGGGTGACGGGGGTGGAGTCAGGAGTGACGGGGGTGGATTCAGTGTCAGGAGAGGTGCTGGCCTGGTCAGACTCCGCCAATTCTGCTGCCTGAGCTTCACTTCTCTTTGGGACTGCGAGCCAGGCGCGCAGATGATCGCACAGTACCTCGCGGGAAACGGTCACTATTTCTGGCTGGCCAGGTGCCGGCAGCAGGATGAAGCGCAGGTCAGAATCCTGCGTCTTTTTATCGCGATAGAAGACCTCAAGCATGGCGTCCCGATTGCTGCCCATGATGGACGGGTCAAGGGCCGGTAGCCCCAGCGCATCAAGTAGCGCATCTTGTCGCAGGACGAAATCTGCCGGGGCATCGACTAGTTGCATGGCAATGCGTGCTTCAAAGCGCATACCCTGCGCCACAGCAATACCGTGAGGCACGGCGTCGATGGGCACGATGGGTGTTGCTGTTGACGCAGACTCTTCCACGTACTGCGCCTGCTGCAGCTGCTCTTCATGGCGCTGAGCCGTGATTGTTTCGATGACGTGACCCAGGGTGTGGCCGTAATTCAGCGACAGGCGCGTCGAGGGCACCATATCTTCTGTCGGGTCTGCAGCCACCACTTGCGCCTTAAAAGTGATGCAGGCTGCAATCAATTCTTTCAGCGTCACCGGATCGCGACGGCGCAGCCCTTCGGCATTGATCTCCATCCAGGCGGTGAAGTCCTCGCCCGCTAGAAGGGCTGTTTTGGCAGCCTCTGCAAGGCCGCATTGGTAGTCTGCTTCTGGCAAGTCCTGCAGGTAGGCAAGGTCAGTAGCTATGACTAGCGGGTGCTTATACAGACCAATTTGATTCTTGCCCGTCGGTAGGTTCACGGCTGTCTTGCCCCCAACGGCCGCATCTACCAGCCCCAAAAGCGTCGTCGAAATATGCACCAAATGCATGCCGCGCTTATAGATTCCTGCGACAAAACCGGTCAGGTCACTGACGACTCCCCCACCTAGCGAGCACAGCACGGTGTCACGGGTGGCACCCAGGGTGCCCAGGGCTTCGCACAGCTGCTCGACAACGGCGAGCGACTTTGCTGCTTCTCCTGCTGGTACAGTCAGGGCATCTACCCGCCAGCCTGCTGAAATAAACTGTGTCTCGACATCGATCCCAAAAAGCTCAGCCGTATTTTCATCGCACAGGATGATGACACGCGGGGGCTCGTTAAAGCGCAGGGCAGCGCGTTCGACACTGGGCTTGCCAATAAGGGTCTCGAGGTATTTTGCCAGCATGCGCCCGGGCTTTTCCATCATAAAGATGGGATAGGCAGCAACGCCTTTCCCTAGGTTCACATCGAGGCGCAGACCATCAGGATAGTCATGTCTTACCACGACTTCATTAGGCGAGGATGTAGTCATAACCTGCCTCTTTCAGTCTTCTGACCACGCAATCTGCAACCTCATCGATGCTGCGCTGGTCGGTTTTGACACTAAAATCGCTGGCCGCCTCATACAGTGCGAGGCGCGATTGTGCTAGGGCATAAATGGCATCGGTGCTGCCAGCAAGGCTCAGCAGCGGACGGCTGGTCCAGTCATCAATGCGGGCAAGCGCGCGCTCAGGCGAAACCGCGAGGTAGACCACTACCGCAGATCGCCGCAGCGCCGCAAGACTCTCGGGATTAGTGACCGTGCCACCACCACAGGCTATGATGCAGTTCCCTGGGCTTGCCAATGCTGACTGCAGCGCCTCGCGCTCGAGCTCGCGAAAACGACGCTCCCCGTCCTCTTGAAAAATCGCAGAAACCTTTTTCCCGGTCAACTCTTCGATAGAATCATCCAAGTCGATGCGCGCCCGCCCATAGCGCGTCGCAAGCTCACGGGCAACACAGGTCTTGCCTGCGCCCATAAAGCCAACCAGCGCAATATGACGTCGCTCATCGCTTGCGGTATGTACTGTTGAATCACTCATGTGACCCCCGTATCTTTCAAATCTCTTGCGTATTACCAGCAGACCATCAGCGCCCTAGCAAAGACCCACAACTCTATTCGAAACTCGCTGCTGTGACCTGCGTCAAAGAAGCATCTATGATACTACGAAGCTCGCGCGAATCTGCGTCGACCCCCCAGAATCGCATGCCCAAAATGGCCTGCTCGACCAACATGCTGCGCCCGTCTGCAGCAGGAATATTCAAATAGTGAGCCGCACCCACCAGCGCCGTCGTGCCATCCTTGCGATACACGGCATCATAGACCGCAGCAACATAGTTACCCAAAAAGACCTCAGACACAGGCATACGATTGTCGGCCATCCCCAGCGGAGTCGCGTTAACCAGCAGGTCAACGGGCGATTCCAGCATCTCAAGCCCCTGATACGACAGCGGTAAAATCCGATCTTTGTCACCAATACTCGTATCCTCAAGCTGCCAATCCTGCACAACGCGCCGCGGATCACGGGTGACCAATGCAATTTGGTCAGCACCCCCCTGGAGGAGTGCGTCCACTATAGCCCGCGATGCGCCGCCACTGCCGCAGACGACGGCGGTACACTCTAGCATGTCGAATTCGAGCTCGCGCGTCAGCGCGCGGGCAAAGCCGCCAGCATCGGTATTGTCCCCAAAGAGACTGCCATCTGCTTCACGGCGGATGTAGTTTACTGCGCCCGTTCTGCGGGCAGCTGTGGTCGTGCGGTCACAGGCCTCAAAGGCGGCAAGCTTGTAGGGAATGGTGACGCAGGCTCCAGCAAAAGCCCCGCTGCGCAAGGCATGCACGATGACCTCAAAACCGGCCTCGTCCCCCGGGTCAAGGGCTTCGAGCTCACGCGGCAGCTTCAACTGCTGGTACACCGCATTGTGCAGCAGCGGTGACAGCGACTGAGTGATGGGCGTACCCACTACCAGATACTTTTGCACTTTATGTGTCGTATAGTCAGTCATGGACGCACTCCGCCTCTTGGTCTCCTACTTGATGGGTGCAGGCTGCCTGTCGCGCATAATAAGCTTCTCCACATGACGCAACAGCAGCGTATGCGTGAGGTCTTTTTTCGCCAGCGGCAGCACCATAACGCAGGGGATGCCCAGCAGTGCTGAACCCAGTACGTCGGTAAAGAGCTGGTCGCCAATCATGATGGTGTTTTTGCGGCGGCCGCGTGTTTCGCCAGATTTCGAATGGGCGCGCTTGATGGACAGCCAGAAGGCAAAGGGTAGCGGTTTGACGGCCTTTGACACCAGTTCCATATCCAGTTCTTTTGCGGCGGTGTGGACGCGCTCGTGCCAGTTGTTGGATATCAGGCAGACTTTCAGGCCGGCGTCATACAGCGACTGGCACCAGGCCAGTATTTCAGGGCTGAACTGACTGGTATCGCGGGGCAACAGGGTGTTGTCCAGATCGACCAGTACCGTGTCCTTGCCCTGCGCGACAATCCACGCGGGGTCAATATCAAGGACGGATTCAACGTACTGTGCAGGTATTTTCATGTTATTGTCCAAACACTTCGCGGGACAGCTGGCGGGCGCGGTTGAACTCTGCGGTGTTGCTGGCAAAGGTCTGCGAGCCGTCAGTCCCGGTCAGGACAAAGTAAATGTAGTCAGTGCTTGCCGGATGCAGGGCCGCGTCCAAGGCCTCGCGTCCTGGGTTCGAAATGGGCCCGGGGGGCAGACCGTCATTCATGTAGGTATTCCAGGGGCTGGGCACCTCGGTCTGGGCATAGGTCAGGCGCAGGCGTTGACGTTCCTCACCGGGCAGCAGGTACTGCACGGTCGAACAAAACTGCAGCTTGCGATTAATCGCCAGGCGATTGTAGACCACAGATGACACCAGCGGACGCTCGCTTGACAGTGATGACTCCATCTCGACCAGCGAGGCAATCGTCACCAGCTGCGCAGGGCTCATGTCGGCAGCAGGACCTGTGGGCGCGTCCAAGGTATTCCAAACGGCCTCGAAACGACGCAACATCTGCGTGATGACGTCTTCTACCGTGGCATCTTCGAAAAACTCATAGGTATCAGGAAAGAGGTAGCCCTCCATCGAATCATTAAAGGCACCCACCAGGAAAGGAAACTCGCCGGCAAACTGCGCGGCACCAGTCTTACCCAGGGTCGTGAACTCTTCGGCACTAAAGCTCATGCCGGCTTCTTCAAGCAGCGTCCCCATGCGGTCGATACTGCGTCCCTCGGGCAAGGTCACCTTCACCACGTCTTGACGCGGCGGGCCTGCCTGCAGCATGGCAAAAATCTCATCCTTGCTCATGCCGGTGTGCATCTGATAAGTACCAGCCATAAAGCTGCCGTCAGCACCCGCAAGTCTTGCCTGTACACGAAAACTCAGCGCAGAGTTCACCATGCCCGAATCATACAAAATGTCGGCAATCGCCGAAGTCGAGCTACCGCTGGGAATGACAATCGTCTTCTCAACGCCAGCCTCACCAGCAGCGGTCGCCGCCGGGCCTCCGCTCATCAGCACATAGTAGCCCACACCAACGCCCGCCAAAGTTAGTATTATCAGCACCGACAACAAGACAATGCCAAAAGGAAATTTCTTAGTCTGTTTACTTCTACGACCCATAACGAGGTTTGACTCCCCTCAGATTTGAAAACACTAGCCGTTCATTGTATCAAGATAGCGTGCCAAAATCACCGCAGCCGCCTGCCCGTCAAGCTTGCCCCGCATGTCTCTTTCGCTCATGCCCATGCTGTGACCTGCACGTTTAGCCTCACTACTGGACTGTCGCTCATCAAAATAGACCACTTCAAGACCTTGGCGGAGTGCGTCCATATCTGTACAGCCTGTGATGGCTTCGAGCATTTTCGATGACAGCGAGCGTGTCCGCCTGGCCTGCTGCCCCTCGCTGCCATCAGCAAGCAGCGGCAATCCAATGACCAGCGTGTCGATCTCATAGTCTGCAATAAGCCCTGACAATTCCTTGCCGATGGCAAGCAAGCCCTTGGTATCGAGCACACTCAAGGGCGAGGCATGTCTGCGATCCGCACTGGACACAGCGACCCCTGTCCGAGTCTCGCCCACATCAAGAGCAAGAACACGCCCCTGCCTGTCGCGGTCACTAAGCAAGGCGTGCCCGAAGCTCCGTGATGACTTCTTCGAGACGTGCGGGGTCTACGGGGTCTGCCCCGCCCTGAGCCATGCCAGGCTTTCCGCCCCCGCGACCATCCAGTGAGGCCGCGATATCTTTGACGAGGTTGCCGGCATGAAAACCTGCCGTCGTAGCCTTGTCGTTTGCAGCTGCCATATATATCGCCTTGCCGCTTTCCTTGTCAGCGGTCACAATGACGGCAGCATCGATACCGGCCTGGCGCAGTCTATCCCACAGTTTGCGCAAGTCAGCCGTTGCCACATCATCGGGGCTGGCAATGGCCAGCTGGTAACCGCCGGCATCAAAGGCGTCTTCAAGCAAAGCCTCCGTGCCCTTGCCCACAGGTCCCGCCTCAACGGCAGCTTTAAGTTGTACCTTGAGCTTGCGCTGGTTTTCCAGCAGGTTCTCGACTTTTGCGCACAGATCCTTTGGCTGCGCCTTCAGTAGTGCCGCTGCAGCTTCAAGTTCATTTTGATAGCTGCGTGTCAGGCGGTAGGCAGCCATACTGGTGACCGCTTCAATGCGGCGCAGGTTAGCACCCACGCTTTCTTCAGCAACTATTTTGAAGAGCCCGATTTCAGAACTGCGTCCAATATGCGTGCCACCACAGAGCTCTTTACTGGTGGTGCCTATTTCCAGTACGCGCACGTACTCACCATACTTTTCACCAAAAAGGGCAGTGACACCCAAATCTTGAGCCTCTGCAAGCGTTGTCGTAAAGGCGCGCACGGGCAGGTCGTCAGATATTTTTTGATTCACCAGTTCTTCGATTTCTGTCAGCTGTGATGAGGTCAGACGCTCGAAATGCGTAAAGTCGAAGCGCAAACGGGTGTCAGTGACCAGCGATCCTGCCTGCGTTACGTGTGAACCTACGACCTCGCGCAAGGCCCAGTGCAGCAGATGGGTGGCCGTATGGTTGCGCCTAATGAGGCTTCTGCGATCAACATCAATGGCTGCCTCGACGCCTTCTTCAACCGCAAGTTTACCGGCTTTCATCTGACCCTTGTGAATAATCAGGCCATCCTTGACCTGCGTGTCACTGACGCTAAATACCGCGCCAGAAGGCGTCGTTATAGTGCCTGTGTCTCCGACTTGGCCACCCTGTTCGGCGTAGAAAGGGGTGTAGTCCAGAATCACTTCGCCTGCTTCGCCTTCTTGCAGCTGCTCTCCCTGCTTGCCCTCGCCATCAATAATTGCTAGGACAGCGGCCTCGAGACGATCTTTCGCATAGCCTTCAAAGTAGGTCGGTCCGAACTCTTTCAGGATGTCAGTGTAGCTACCGCCAAAGGTAGACCAGCTGACATCTTGCACCTGAGCCCGAGCACGCTCTTTTTGCTGCTTCATGCAGGATTCAAAGCCCTCGCGATCAACGCGGTAGCCCTTTTCTGCACAAACCTCGAGAGTCAAGTCGATGGGAAAGCCGTAGGTGTCATGCAGCTTGAAGGCCGCCTCACCAGAGAGCTCTCCGCCTTCGGGGACTTGCGTTAGCCCCTCGTCTAGATATTTAAGCCCCTTGGTCAGGGTCTGCAAGAAACTCTCTTCTTCTGCCGTGACGATGCCGGCAATCAAATCTTTGTGCGTGCTGAGCTCGCGGTAGTGATCTGACATAAGCTCGATGACCTTGTCGACAATGCTCAACAGGAATGCTTCGTCATGGCCCAGCTTGTGACCATTCAAAACAGCTTTTCGCAGCAGACGACGCAAGACGTATCCGCGACCCTCATTTGCAGGCAATACGCCGTCGGCAATCATAAAGGCGACCGATCTGGCGTGGTCTGCAATGATACGCAGCGACACATCATCCGCACTGGGCACAACGGCACCCGTATAGCTGCTGTTCGTGCAGTCTTCTGCCACAGCAATCAGGGCGCGCATCAAGTCGATATCATAGTTAGTTGGCACATCTTGCATGATTGCTGCCATGCGCTCGAGCCCCATGCCCGTGTCAACGCTCTTCTTAGGCAGAGGGTGCAAAACACCGTCCTTGTCACGGTTGTACTGCATAAATACTAGGTTCCAGTATTCGACAAAGCGGTCACATTCGCATCCCACGGTGCAGTCAGGACTGTCGCAGCCAAAGGCTTCACCGCGATCATAAAAGAGCTCTGCACACGGACCGCAGGGACCCGTAGGGCCTGCTGCCCAAAAGTTATCAGCCTCATCAAAGCGGCGCACGCGATCAGCAGGCAGGCTTGTCTCCTGCAGCCACAGCTCGACCGCCTCATCATCATCACGAAAGGCCGTGGCGTAAATACGCTCGGGGTCAAGACCTAAAACTTCTGTCGAGAACTCCCAAGCCCAGGCAATGGCCTCGCGCTTAAAATAATCACCAAAGCTAAAGTTACCCATCATCTCAAAGAACGACAAGTGGCGTCCCGTAGTGCCGATGATGTCAATATCGGTCGTGCGCACACATTTTTGCGCCGTGGTGGCACGCAAGGTGTCAGGCTTTTTCGCACCCAGAAATATCGGCTTAAACTGCACCATGCCCGCAGCCGTCAAAAGTAGCGAGGGGTCATCAGGTATCAGTGACGAAGAGGGCAGACGGGTTGCGCCGCGCTGCTCAAAAAAGCTCAAAAATTGTTCGCGAATATCAGCGGTACTTACAGGAGGATTCATTTCTTAGTAGTCCTTGCTCTAGGGTTTATGGTTGTTGTGTCGGTATCGTTTGAGGCACATAGGCTGGTGCAGGTGCAGGTGCTGGTGCCGCAGCTGGTACTGGTGCAGGTGCCCCAGATGACGCAGATGCTACAGCAGGCGCAGCCATAGGTGCAGGTGCCACCGTAGGTACTGGCGCAGGTGCCGCCGTAGGTGCAGGCGCAGCTGCAGGTGTCAGCGGCACAGATACATCGTCGGGCATGCGAATCGGAATCTCTGTCGCGTCGGCGGCAGCTTGAGTAGCGCTGGCTTGGCTCGCATCTTCGGCCCGCGCCTTGCGCTCTTTCCAGTTGCGCATCAACTTGTCGGTAAAGCCCGTGACAAAATCAACCGGCGTCTGGACGACATTGGTCGCCTGCTCTGCCGTATGGGCAACTTTATTTGTTGTCGATTCGAGATTGCTCATAATGCTATCAAGGTGAGCCATCTGCGCATTAACCTGCTCGACCGTCGAGTCCACATTGTTCAGTATTGGCACGACAGAAACACGCAGCTCGGCCACGGTCTTTTCAGCTTCATCCATGGTGCGCTTCGTACTCTCAAGCAAGCGGGCCAGATTACGCAGTACAAAAACAAAAACAACGAGGGCAGCAACGCCACCAACAAACAAAAGGAAACGCATAAAAGGAAACAGACTTTCCCAGTTAAAAGACTCAAACATAAAGCCCTCCTCATTTTTTGTTATCTCGACCTAGCTACAAATCAAATATGCAACTCTCTATTCTATCAAAGGGCAGCTTAAAAACGATAGAATAGAGTCATGGATACCAAGTGCGGAAACGATAAGAGCATCACGCGCCTGGGCTTTGGCTGTATGCGCTTCCCGCGCTCAGATGAGGCCGCAGAAGAGCTGGTTGTTGCAGCCGCTGCTGCCGGCATCACCTACTTTGATACAGCGATCATCTACCCAGGCAGCGAGGCAAAACTGGGGCGCGCCGTCAACAAGCACGGCTTGCGCGAACAGCTACAAATAGCGACAAAGATTCCCCCTTATCTGTGCAAAAAACCTGGCGACTTTGACAAGCACTTTGAGGGCTCACTAACGCGCCTGCAAACCGACTACATCGATGACTACCTGGTTCACATGATTAGCGACGTCAAGGTCTGGGAACGCATGAAGCGCCTGGGCATCATCGAGTGGGCGCAGGCTCAAAAAGAGGCTGGCCGCATACGCAACTTTGGCTTTTCTTTCCACGGCGGCTTTGAAGAATTCAAAAAGGTCGTCGACGCCTACGACTGGGACTTTTGCCTGATTCAGTACAACTACTTGGATAAGAATGCCGCAGGTCAAGCAAGCGACGACGGTCTGCACTACGCAGCAAGCAAGGGCTTGCGCGTCAACATCATGGGCCCGCTCAAGGGTGGCCGCCTCGCAGACAGCCTGCCCAAAGCGGCCCTGCAAGCCTTTGCCCGCCCCAGCAGCAACGGCGAAGTCTACACGCCCGAGGCCTGGGCCCTGCGTTGGCTTTTCAACCAGCCAGAAGTGTCCGTAGTGCTTTCCGGCATGAAGACCATGGACGTACTCCGCGCCAATATTGAAACAGCGAAAGAATCCTATCCGGGCATGTTGGCGGAGTCTGACCATGAAATCATCGCAGACGCGAGGCGTGCGATAACTGATGTCATGAAGGTGGCCTGTACGGGCTGCAACTACTGCATGCCTTGTCCGCAGGGCGTTGATATTCCAACCTGTCTGATCGCCTACAACAACATTGGTGTTGAGGGGCGCATCGGTGCCTTGAAAAACTATATCAACCACACCAGCTTGAAAGAGCAACCAACCGTTGCGTCTCGCTGTAACCAGTGCGGACGCTGCGAGTCCAAATGTCCGCAACACATTGCCATTCGCACGGAACTCGGGCGTGTGAAGCGCAGTTTCGAAGGCTTTTACTACCGACCCATTGTATGGATAGCACGGCGCATCCTCAAAGTATAGCGATGCCAAAGCAAGCTAGAGCATGCACTTTGCAAGAGTCGGGAGCACAGGGAAAGAGGTATCCTCATGGCGCGTAGCGTACAAGCTGCAGCTGCAAAAAAGAGTCTGACCATGCTGGGCTTCTATGGCCTCACGGTCGCTATGACCATGGATTTGCATATCTACCCTGCCTTTGCCCAGTCCGGCCTAAGCCTGGTTTTCTTCTTGCTGGTAGGCGGTATTTTGTGGTTTATCCCAACGGCCTTGGTTTCTGCAGAGATGGCTACGGTTGAATCATGGGAATCAGGTGGCATCTACGTCTGGGTCAAAAACACCTTAGGTGAACGCTACGGCTTTGCTGCCGTCTTTTTCCAGTGGCTGCAAGTCACGGTCGGCTTTATCGCCATGCTGTACTTCATCCTGGGTGCTGTCGCAAGTGTGACCGGCTGGGCTGCTCTGAACAACGACCCCGTGGTCAAGGCACTTGCTGCCATCGGTCTTTTTTGGGTTGTCACCATTTTGCAGTTTCGCGGCACCAAGGTCGCCGAGCGCATGGGTGACATCGGCGGTGTCGTAGGAATCATCGTCCCAACGATTGTCTTGACCGTGCTGGCCTTGCTGTTTTTGGCGACGGGAGGTCAATCAGCCACACCGCTCACGACTTCGGCGCTCCTGCCAGACTTCACAAAGATCACGACGCTTGTGGTCTTTGTGTCCTTCATGTTGTCCTACATGGGGGTCGAGAGCTCTGCCTCTTATGCAAATGACCTGCAAAACCCGGGGCGCAACTACCCCATCGCCATGTTTTTGATGGTCATTACGGCCATTGCTTTGAACACCATCGGCGGCATGTCAGTCGCCCTGACTATTCCGACAGAAAAAATATCGTTGAACACGGGCATTATTGACGCACTTTCTGCCCTCTTTGCCCATGCGGGCGTTCACGCAAGCTGGGCTGCCAACGTCATAGCGCTGATGATTGCCGTCGGAGTGAGTTCACAAGTCGCCAGCTGGGTCGTTGGTCCTGCGCGGGGTATCTACATGGCAGCCCAGCAAGGTCTTTTGCCACCCATCTTTAGAAAAGTCAATCAGCACGACATCCCGATAGTGCTGATTGTTGCCCAGGGCATCATCGTAAGCCTTTGGGCTGTGGTCTTGACCCTTGGTGGTGGTGGCAACAACCTGTCCTTCTTGATTGCCATTGCCTTGACGGTGTGCATCTACGTTGTCGCCTATGTGCTGATGTTTGCCGGCTACTTCAAGCTCGTATTCAAGCAGCGTGATCTGCCGCGCAAATATCAAATCCCCGGTGGTGTCTTTGGCAAGACCATCGTTGCAGGCATCGGTCTGTTCACGACGCTTTGCGCCTTTGCCATATCCTTTGTGCCTCCCGCTGGTCTGCAAGCCGGACAATCATCCACCTACCTAATTATCCTGGCAGCCTGCTTTGTCCTCGCCTTCATTACACCCTTCTGGATTTATGCACGTCACGACAAAAGCAAGCACAAAACCATCGTGTTGCCCTCGCTGATTCGCTCACACGAACTGGGACAGCACCGCTTTAGCCTGCCGCGCTTTCGCGCGAAGTACCACCTGCGTCCAGCGCCCGAAGACTACCTGCCCTTTTCCTGGAATCGTAAAGTGCGCCGCGAGCAGCATGAGGACATGATGGCAGCTTATGAGGCGCGTCAGCAGCAGAGTGTTGAACCTGCTGCCTACGACGGACCAGAAACGGTTGTTGAAGCCGAAGACATCGAATACGTCGAAACCCCCTAAGAACCGTTCTTCAGATTTGTCACCCCGGCCTCCGAGCCGGGGTCTCGCCCTTGACCTTATTGTCATGCAACACGCCGATGCGGGGTCTCGCCCTTGACCTTGAACTGTGGCAGTGAAGCAGCCTTCTTAGTCCCTGCGCGCAAGCGCAGGTACATGGCCCTAGTGCAGAGAAGTACCTTGGCCGTGGTACCAGGTTTCGAGACCGTCAATGCTGGTGTAGTGCCCCACGATGCGATGCTTCCTACCGCTGCGGCTGCGCATGGTGACGTATGACAGGACACGGTTTTCCTCGCGGTTGTCATCGAGCTGCGCGATGTAGTCGCGACGCACGGCAACGATGCGATCGCTGGACACACTCACATAGAAATCATCATCCTGGTACTGCGGCATCTGGGCACGGCGCCTTTTCATCTCAGCATTGAAGCTAAAGCCGAGCTCCTTTTCCTGACGCTGCAGCAGCATAAGCCCGCGCAGGGGCGCAAACATGCCGATGAAGCAAAAACTGACAAAAATGAGAAAAGCGACAAAGCCGACCGTTGATGCAACTTCAAAAAAGCCGTAATTCGTTTCTTGCAGATTTATCAAGGTAATGGCGGCAAAGAACACTAGGGCGAGCGCTCCCCCAACGATGAAGGGCATGCGCATGCCGCGCAGAAAAAGGCGCAGTCGGGTCATTTTGCGGTCGTCTGAGGCGGGCTCGGTACTACAGGTGTACCCGGCGCGGCAGGCGGTTTAACTGCTGTCTTTGCCTTGGCACCCTCTTTGCAGAGCTTCTCATAATGTTCGCGCACGGCTGGCTCATGCTTTACTTTGTCCCAGGTGTCTTCGAAGCTCCAGCGGCGGCGCTTCTGAATAGTCCAATAGGCAATGACGAGGACGGCAACGATCAGCAGGGCGGGAAAACAAATCTGTCGCAGGATGGGCAGCAACTGTCCGTCAACAAAGGTGCTGCGCTCGAGCTCTGCAGCCTCGCCTTCAGCAAAGGGGTTCGGAAAGGGCGTGTCATGCAGTTTTGCCACCAGCAAATGTCTGCCGTTGGTGAACTCATTGGTGCAGGTTGCCAGCAAGACGATGTTGTCATCGGGTGTTATCGGACCGATGTCGCGGGTATGGAGGGCAGTCTCTATCAGCATGTTCACGTAGGCCTGCTGGTTGTCGCGCCCCTGTACGGCAGGGTTGAAAACCTGCCAGTTGTAGCCGCTGGTTTCGACAAAGGCAAAAAACTCGAGGCCGTGGTCTTTGTCATTAAACATGAGGTTGCCGTACTTGCGGCTGTCGAAAAACTCGCGGTCTGCAAAGAGATCAATGTTGCCAAACATGGCACCTTGGTCCATGTGATGGCCGTGGATGATGCTGTTAAAGTCAGTAAAGTTGGGGTCGTTATCTGCATCGAGAAAGATGGCGCCTGCCAGTGAGTGTTCGCCCAGGGCATTGTGGTTCAAGTAATGCGAGTTGTTCGTGCCCTGCAGCAAGGGAAAGTCAATCATGGTTCCGTAGACCGTAATCCAGCCAAAGACATCGGGGTTTAAGGCGCGCAGCTCTGCAAAGGACAGGGGGTCTTCTGCAGGATTATAGATGGTGTACTGGTCTGACATCGCATTGTTGTGCATCTGGTCAGTATCCCAGGTAGCATAGAGCGAGAACGCCAGCAAGAACATGACGATGGCAACGATTATCGTATCGAGGCCACTATCAAATATCTTTACCGCCTTTGGCGTTTGGTACGCTGCATGAGTATTCATTATCTTTGATTATACCGTGAGCGCCCTTTCTGACAAATTAACAGACCCCGCGAACAGCTTCGTCGCAGGGTCTGTCTGTTAAAGCTTCAAGTGACTTGATGTCTCTAGCGCAGCTCGCTTAAGTCATAAGGGGTTTCTTGGTAGACGCAGTAATTCAACCAGTTGCTAAAGAGCAGGTTCGCGTGTGCGCGCCAGCGAACAAGGATGCCCTTTTCTGGGTCATCGTCTACAAAGTAGTTTGCAGGCACGTCAATGTCGAGGCCCTTGCCGATGTCACGATCAAACTCTGCCTTCAGGGTCTCTGCGTCATATTCGCTGTGGCCCGTTGCAAAGACCAGGCGTCCATCAGTCGAAGCTGCCAGATACAGACCGACCTCGGGCGAATCTGCCAGTACGTCAATGCTGCGGCAAGCCTTGACCGCATCAACATCAATAGTCGTATGGCGGCTGTGTGGCGCCCAAAAAACATCGTCAAAGCCGCGGGTCAATTTGTTCTTTGAATCGCTGACATAGTGCTCAAAGACGCCGAAAACCTTTGAATCTACCGGTTCTTTTTCAATGCCATAGTAGTAGTAAAGCGCCGCCTGAGCCGCCCAACAAATACAAAAAGTTGAAAAGACATTGGTCTTTGCCCATTCAAAGATGCGCACCAGTTCATCCCAGTAATTGACCTGTCCAAAGGGCAGCTGCTCGACAGGTGCACCGGTGATAATCAAGCCATCCCAACGATCTTCCTTGACCTCATCAAAGGTGCGATAAAAGGAATCTAGGTGCTGGGGATCAACATTTTTGGACTGGTAGCTGCCGGTCTTGAGAAAGCGTACCTCGACTTGCAGGGATGTATTTCCCAGCACGCGCAAGAGCTGTGTCTCCGTCGTAATTTTGGTGGGCATCAAGTTCAGCACTAAGATACGCAGAGGTCGAATGTCTTGCGTCAATGCGCGCTCTTCGGTCATGACAAAGACGTTTTCACGCCCTAGGGTACGTATGGCAGGCAGTCCAGCTTGAATCTTTACAGGCATGTGGTGCTCCTCGATCTACTATCCGAATCTGCGCAGATAATTGCTGCGCAAGGCATTAGTATAACGATTAATGAGTGCTTTTTGTTTGCATGTAACGAGCTGTTACATCTTTTTCGAATTGAGCGACTTTTTAAGGAGTGCGTGCGTAAAGCTCTTCTACCGTCAGAAATTGATAGCCTTGTGCGCGCAGAGCCTGAATGATGCTGCGCGTTGCCATGACGGTCTGTTCGCGGTTACCCCCGCCGTCATGCATCAGCACCACAGAACCGGGCTTTGCGCGCTCGATGACGCGGTCGGCAATAGTGCTTGCCCCTGGTCTGCGCCAGTCAACAGGGTCCAGGTTCCAATTGGCCATGCGCACGTCCAGCGCACCAAAGAGCGACATCGTGGATGCGTTCCACTGACCATAGGGGGGACGTACCCAACCTGGACGTACTCCCG
>WRBW01000006.1 GCA_009784345.1 Coriobacteriia bacterium
TCGCGATAAGCAAGGTCCTACCGATGTACTATCCTTTCCCTGTGATGCAGAAGCTCTTGCTGCTGCGCGGGGTGCCACCGAAGAGCTCATCGGTGACGATGATCCCAATGCGGTCTTTTGGGCAGACTTCGATACTGACCCAGATGGCGAGCCTTTGCTACTGGGTGACATCGTTATTGCACCCAGCGTGGCACAGACCCAGGCTCTTGACTATGGCAAGACGCTCGACGATGAGCTGCGCCTCTTGTTGGTGCATGGCATGTTACACCTCATGGGCTATGACCATGTCAACAATGATGAAGAGGCAGAAGCTATGGAGGCGCGCGAGCGTGAAATCCTCGCCGACTGGGCTGAACTCAGTGTAGGAGAACCTCATGGTGGGTCGAAATGTGGGGGAGGCTGCTGTGGCTGAACACGAAAAGTATAAGTCTCGACATTCCATCCTGCAGAGCTGGCTTGTTGCCACCAAAGGGCTTATCTATACTATTCGCCATGAACGTAATGTCGGACTGGTCTGCTTTTTTATCGTGCTTGCCGTATTCATATCAGCGTTCCTGCGGATTTCTGCCATCGAGTGGGTCATCGTCGTCCTGTGCTGCGGCATCGTCTTGACCTGTGAGCTGCTAAATACGGCCATCGAAGCAGTCACTGACCTTGCCTGTAATCAAGAGATTCACCCGCTGGCAAAGATTGCCAAAGACACCGGTTCTGCTGCAACCCTGGCAGCTTCTGTCACCAGCCTCATCGTCGCCGCCATCATATTCCTCCCTAAACTATTTCACTAATGTCATGCCGCACTCCGATGCGGCATCTCGCCCTTGACCTTGACCTCACCCTGAAAGGCACTCCATGACCAGCAACACACCCCCAAACTTCCGCTCCGGCTTCGTCACCCTAGCGGGTAGGCCAAACGCCGGCAAGTCAACGCTTGCTAACGCTCTGGTTGGCACAAAGGTCGCCATCACATCGTCTGCACCACAGACTACGCGCCACCGTTTGCGCGCCATCTTAACAACAGACCAGGCTCAAATCATCTTTGTCGACACCCCAGGGCTGCACCGCCCCAAGGACGCACTGGGCGAAGAGGTTAATAAATCAACCTATAAGGCTCTAGAGGATACCGACCTTTCAGTCCTGCTGATAGACAGCACGCGCCCCCTGGGCAAGGGTGACATCTGGGTCTTTGAACTTCTCAAAACGGCAGCTAAAGGCGCAGACCCCTTGGTGCTGCTGACTAAAACAGACATTGCAACAGCAGAACAAATTGAAGCCCAGCGCTCAGCCCTCGCCGCATTTACCGATGTCGAACCACTGCTCATTTCAGCAACCGAAGGAACCGGAACCGACCAGTTTGTAGAAGCGGTCACCGCCCTTTTGCCCACAGGCCCCCTGTGGTTTCCGCCAGATGTCGAAACTGACCAACCCTTCGAGACCCTCATCGCAGAATTCATCCGAGAAAAAATACTGCGCACAACCTTTGACGAGGTCCCGCATGCCATCGGCATCCGCATCGATGAGCTCGACCAGGACCTGAAGCGCGACTTGACCAAAATCGAAGCCACCATCTTTGTCGAACGCGATTCTCAAAAGGGCATCATCATCGGCAAGAAAGGTGCTGGCATCAAAGCCATCGGCATTGACGCGCGTCATGACCTTGAGACACTGCTCGGCACCCGCGTCTTTCTTGACCTGCGGGTAAAGGTCAAGAAAAACTGGCGCAAGGACGCAGCTCAGATTCGCCGCTTCGGTTATGGCGAAGGCGTCTAGACGCATCGCATGGCACAGCGCAGCTACACCACAGAGGCCCTCGTTTTGTCAAAAACAAAACTGGCAGAAACGGACCTCATCCTGACCCTGCTGTCCTCTGATGACACACAGATTCGCGCCGTGGCAAAAGGCGCACGCAAGCCAGGCTCAAAACTCTGCGGCATCTCTGAGCCCTTCACGGCCCTCAAGGGTAAGTTCAGCGTGGGTAAAAACCTCGACATCCTAACCGAAGCCAGCTGCCTCGATAGCTACGCCGCCATTCGTGCAAGCTATGAGCACACCATGGCGGGAAGCATAGCACTCGAGCTCGCCGCCCAAGTCACTAACGACGGCGACGACATTGCGCGTCTCTATGCGATGACCCGCACCTACCTTGACGTGCTTTCAAAAGCAGCGGAGGAGGAACTGCCCATTCTGGTCACCGCCTACTTGCTCAAAATTCTTGCCATGATAGGCTATTCCCCCGAGTATGAGCTGTGCTCGCGCAACCCGCGACTCGCACAGCTCTTCCGCTCCACCTTCGCAAGCCTTGGGGAAGCAGAACCGACTCCTCCCAAGCAGGCGCTATCGGATCTGCGTACCGTCATGAACTACACAGAAAAGCACGTTCCGGCAAAACTCAAGACGCTCAGCTACTACCGCAAATCCCTCTAATTCCTCTTTTCATATGTACTTTTGTGGGATTGCCTGCAAATGTGTTTAGATGATTAGAACGATTCAAAACGAGAGGGGAGTCATCAATGTCCACGGTATTTGTTAACAAGTTCACGAATGGAATCCTTGATCCAAAGGCTGAAATGCTCGGTCCGGTAAAGTCTGGTGGTCGCATTGTCGCGCACACTGCTCCAGGTTGTTGGGGTCCCATGCTGACACCAGAGCTCAAGGGTGGTCATGAGGTCACCGTACCCGTCTATGTCGAAGGGGCTCAGCCAGGGGACGCAGTAGCGCTGACTATTGAATCCATCGTCGTGACTTCTGCCAGCAGCACCTCTGGAACTGATACTGCTGTCGAAGGCCGCTTTAATGCTGACCCCTACGTAGCGCGCGTCTGTCCTTCGTGCGAGACTCAGTCGCCATCAACAAAGGTCGACGGCATTGGCGTTGATGCCATTGTATGCGCTGATTGTAATGCGCCCATTGCTCCTTTTGAGGTGGCTCATGGCTATACGATGGTCTTCGATAACGAACGCACTATGGGTTTGACGGTCGGACCAACGGTTACGGCTGCCCTTGCAGCTAGCGCCCATGAAGTCATGGATATACCTGCGGAAAGCATTCAAAACCCGTCAGTGTTGCTAAACACCAGTGACTTGCAGGGTGTCGTGACACGCATGCGCCCCTTCTTGGGTCAACTGGGCACAACTCCTTCGATTCCCTTCCCCGATTCACATAATGCGGGCGATTTCGGTACCTTCCTCGTAGGTGCGCCCCATGAATATGCCATCTCGCAGGAAGACCTCGAGCACCGCACCGACGGACACATGGACATAAACAAAGTGCGTGCAGGCGCAACCCTGGTGTGCCCGGTTAAGGTCGAGGGTGCAGGCGTCTATTTGGGAGATGCCCATGCCATGCAGTCTGACGGTGAAATTGCTGGTCACACTACTGATGTGGCGGCCATTACGGTCCTGCGTGTAGACCTAATCAAGGACCTTGAAATCGATGGTCCAGTCCTCTTGCAGACGGCAGAAGACTTGCCCTATCTGGCAAAGCCGCTTTCGATGGACGAACTCGACAAAGCGGTAGCGATGCTTCAGGCAACGGGTGTCACCGACGAGGCTATGCTTGAAGACAGCATGCCCATTGCTTTTGTCGGCACGGGTGCCAACCTGAATTGTGCCATTGATAATGCGATGGAGCGTGCAAGCAAGCTGCTTAACATCAGCTTTGATGAGGTGCGTAATCGCGTGACCATTAGTGGCGGCATCGATATTGGGCGTGCCCCAGGTACGGTTACCGTTACCTTGCGTGTGCCACTTGAAAAGGTCACTAATGATGAGCTTGCCGACATGATTATGGCGAAGTACAGCTAGGCTGCTTTCAGTCTTGCACTGAGGCAATCTTTCGGCGCACTAAGGCACAAGTCGTACAGACACCTCCGACGGGTAGTTTAGGCCATACAGCGGGGGTGTCTGTACTACTTTTCAGCTGTCGTTTTTGCTACACTAAAGTTTCTGAGTTTTGCCACCATCTGCGCATGCTCATTCATACAAGGACATACTCTAAGAAATCAGCTAGAGATAATGAGAGGCTTAAAGTGAAAACTATTAGAATTGGCATTTTGGGATTGGGCGTTGTTGGTGGTGGCGTGATTGAAATCATCAATCGTCACCGTGAAAAAATGAAGTCGCATGCTGGCGTTGACCTCGAGGTCGTACGTGCAGCTGATCTCACGACCGAACGCTTTGCCCAGTTGGGTCTGAGCCCCCAGCAGTGCACCACCGATGCCTTCGAGGTCGTTAATGACCCCAATGTCGATATTGTTGTCGAGCTTATTGGTGGCGTGGGGGTTGCGCGCGATTTGGTGCTTGCTGCCATTAATGCGGGCAAACCGGTCGTAACCGCCAACAAGGCACTGCTTGCAACCTATGGCGAGGAAATCTTTAACGCCGCAGATGCCAAAGGCGTCGATATTCGCTTTGAAGCCTCAGTAGGTGGTGGCATCCCCGTGCTGGAGCCCCTGACCCATGCCCTTACCGGAAACGAAATCACCCGCGTCATGGGCATTGTGAACGGTACCACCAACTACATGCTGACCCGCATGACTGATGATGGTCTGAGTTTTGATGAAGTGCTCAAAGAAGCTCAAGACTTGGGCTATGCAGAAGCTGACCCAACAGCAGATGTTGACGGGCTTGATGCCGCAGCGAAAATCGCAATTCTAGCTTCGCTTGCCTTTAATTCTCGCGTTACCTTAGATGACGTTTACGCAGAAGGTATTCGCAAGCTGTCTGCTACGGATATCGAGTATGCCGAAGAAATTGGCTATACCGTCAAGTTGCTGGGCATTGCCAATAAGCTTGCTGACGGCATTGATGTACGTGTGCACCCCACCATGATTCCCTGCAATCACCAGTTGGCTAGCGTCAACGGCGTCTACAACGCTGTCTACTTGACAGGCGATTTTGTCGGTGACGTCATGTTCTTTGGTGAGGGTGCTGGTGCTGGTGCTGCTGCAAGTGCCGTCGTGGGCGATCTGGTAGAAGCTGCACGCGCTTATCAGTCGGGCAATAAGGTCATTGGTTGTACCTGTACCGACAACTTGCCTATTAGGCCGCTGGACACGCTCCGCACCCGTTACTGCGTGCGCTTGATTATCGAGGATAAATCGGGCGTTATCGCACAGCTGGGTGCCGTCTTTGCAAACTACGGCGTGTCGCTTAAATCGCTAAAGCAGCGCGGTGCTGCCGGTGCCGGACAGGTCGAGTTCATCTTCATGACACACGAAACTCTTGAGGCTGACATGCAAAAGGTGCTGGCTGACATTGCACAAATCGATGCGGTTCATGAAGTCGCATCAGTACTGCGCGTCGAGAATCTGGACTAAAACTCTGCTCAACAACCGCCAGAAGAGAGGCTCTTATGTATAAGTTTTCTGCAAGCGTTCCTGCAACGACTGCTAACCTTGGACCTGGCTATGATAGCTTTGGGCTTGCGCTAGAGCTTCGTAACGATTTTCATGCCAGCTTTGCCGATGACTGGTCACTGCAGATTGTCGGTGAAGGCAGGGGAACGCTGACCGAAGGCATGGACAACCTCGTGGTTGTTGCTATGAAGGCCGTTTTTGCCCATGCGGGCAGACCCGATCTGAGGGCTGAAATCCTCTGTGAAAACAAGGTGCCGCTGGGTAGCGGCCTCGGGTCTTCGTCTTCAGCACTGGTCGGTGGGGGAGTCCTCGCCCGTCGCCTGATTGAAGAGCTCGATCCGCTCTATGTCTTGCCTGACAGCGAGCTTTTGCACATTTTGGCAAATATCGAAGGTCACCCAGACAACATCGCCCCTGCGCTGATGGGCGGCTTTACCATCTGCTGGAAGGATTCTGGCTGGAAAGATACCAGCCTGAAGGCGCTGGGCTTGCAGGAATCGCCCAAATTTGAATCAGATGGCACTGAAACCATTCATAGCGAACGCTTTGACCTGGTCTGTCCCATGGCTGCCATCATTGTTCCTTCGACGACATCGCTCGCCACAGCCTATTCACGCGGACTGCTGCCCGAAATGGTCAGTCATGACGTAGCGGCTTTCAACCTGTCACATGCAGGCCTTTTGGCAGCGGCACTGGTTGCGGGTCGAGCCGACCTGCTGCAGCTGGCGATGAAGGATCGAATGCACCACCCTTACCGTCTACCCGTGGTCGAAGACTATTACCCAACAAAGAAAATCATGATGGATCACGGTGTCGATGCCGTCGTTTTATCAGGTGCAGGCCCCACCATCATTGGTTTTGTCAGCGGGCTCGACGCCGAAGATGCGCTCATCAAGGCAAAGGCGATAGTCTATGACCTGACGAGCGAAATCCTCGAACTGGGAACGCGCACAGCGCCGGTGCCTCTGCCTTTTGCCCGCTCTGGTGCGATTCTAACCGACAACTTCATTTTCGAAGAGTTCAAAGAGCCTACCCTCGTCACCCCAAGCTAGCTCTTCAGGTAGCGGAGGTCGCCGTCGCGTCTGGTCAGGCCTCGTGCGTCGAAATATTCAAGAAGCGGAATCGCGTACTTTCTGCTAATCGCCCACAGATCGCGGATTTCTGCTGCCGTCATACCGGGTTCATCATCATCAGCACGTGCCTGCAACTCTGCTTCAAGTGCGGCAGCCGCAGCAGCAATGTGTTCGGGTGCGAAATAGTATTCACTGGCAATGCGAATGAGCTTCTCGTCGCGCAGCAGCTGCCCCAGCACCTGTGACACTAAATCGCGCGAGTGGCCAGTGCGCTGGACGTGCTCCGCCACGGTGCTAACGGCAAGACCTTGTGAAGTAATGTCAGCAAGCAGCTGCGTCGATACCTCATCGTGCAGTGCCTGCACGCTCGATGCCGCTTCAGGGTGGCTGACCTTGCCACCGTCAAGCTTGATTTGTCCGTCATGAGCAAGCTCAGTTAGCAGTACTTCAAAGCGTGAAGCGGACCAGGCTCGTGCTTGCGTGCTTGCAATGCGGGGAAAGGTCAGTCCGTGCAAGGCGCCGATACTGATGCTCAGAGCCTGGGGATGTTCACCGTGATAGGCAACCAGCTGTTCGCACACGCGGCGAAAGACCGCATCTAATGCCGCGGCAGACAGATAGAAGGTCTCCTTGTCAGTCTTGAGTCGTGCCAGTTCAGATTGGTTCAAAATACGTGCCGCGATGGCTGTTTGAAGCCCCAGCACGCCCGCAAGTTCTGCTGCACTGGCGGGAAGTCCCGTCAGCTCGAGGTAATTTAAGACCGACTTATCGGTGTCTCCCTGCGCCAGCTGATCAAAGAGCTCAAACCAGGCAGGCGACAGCTTCGTGCGCTGCCCCACGTCAGTCAGCAACACCGTTCCGCCCCCAACGGTATAGGCAGGCGACAGGCTGCGCACAATGAAACGGTCTGCGTAGCGCAGCGGCAAAGCCTTATCGAGTCGCAGCTGAACGTAGGCCGTCTGCCCGCTTGCAAGCTCATTTACGCGCTCGTCATGAAAGAGAAATTTCACCCGCGCTGCTGTTTCATTCGTGCCGTGATGCAAGATAAGACTGCTGCCGTCTTTCAGTGGCGGAGTCTGTCCATTTCCTCCCGCCAGACCGTCATAGTGCAGCTGCGAGATGAAGCGTGAAGTGGTGCTCAGGATGCCAGGGCTTGTCAGCATTTCGCCACGCTTGATGTCTTCGCGCTTGATGCCCCCTAAGTTAAGGGCAACGCGCTGTCCGCGAACCGCTTTTGCGACCTGCTGTCCGTGCACCTGAACAGAGCGCACCCGCACCTGCCGCGTGCTGGCTTTATCGTCGCTGCCTTGCAAAAGTTCCAGCTGATCTTCTGGCTTGATACTGCCATCCCAAAGGGTGCCAGTGACAACCGTGCCTGCGCCTTCTATCGAAAAGACACGGTCGATGGGTAGGCGTACAAAGTCGCGGCCCTTGTCGCGCTTGATAGTGCTGGCGCAGGCCTCGATGGCGACCAGAAGTGCATCTAAGCCCTCGCCACTGTGCGCAGAGACGGGCACGATTTCTGTATCGGGAAAGCGGCTCGCCGCGAGCATTTCGCCCACGTCAAGTTGTGCCAGTTCGACGAGGTCTGGATCAACAAGGTCGGTCTTTGTGACCGTTACCACCAGTTGCTGCACACCGAGGAGCTCGAGGATGGCAAGATGCTCACGGGTTTGGACCATTACTCCGTCATCTGCGGCAACCACCAGCAAGGCGACATCAACTCCGGTAGCACCTTCCACCATATGTCGGACAAAGCGCTCATGGCCCGGAACGTCAACGACACCCGCAACGGCTCCGCTGGGAAGGTCAAGGCGCGCAAAGCCCAGCTCGATGGTGATGCCACGTCTTTTTTCTTCTGCCAAACGGTCGGTATCGGTGCCCGTCAAGGTCTGGACGAGCGTTGATTTTCCGTGGTCAATGTGGCCCGCCGTGCCCAAAATGAAGCTGGGCAGGGGAGCTGTTTGCGGGGCTTGATTATTGCTTTCTGTAGTCATGTCAACATTTTAGCGCATGAGGTATCTAAGCTGGGAATATGTTAGTATGGATTAAGTAAATCAAAGGGCAAAATGCCGTACAAAGTGAGCTCAAAGAGAGTTTGCGCCCGATAGCTGGCATTTCGCGCTTACAAAGACAAAACTAATCGCCCATTACCGGGGCAAGAAATGTAAAGGAAAATACTATGGACGGTGTATTTATACCCGTTATCTGCATAATCGTAGGTTTTGCAGCGGGATTTTTAATTAATCGCTTTCTCATCAACGCACGTACATCAAGGGCTGCTGCTGATGCAGATATGATGATCAAAAATGCAAAGTCAGAGGCTGAAACGGTCAAACGTGAAGCTCTGCTCGAAGCAAAAGACAATATTTTTAAGATGAAGCAAGAAGAAGCTGCCGAAGCAAAGCAGCGTCGTAAGGAAATTTCTGCCCTCGAAAACCGTTTAGCAGCACGTGAGGAAACGGTCGACCGACGTGCAGAAACTCTTGATAAGCGCGAACATCAGATTTCAAGTGCCCAAGGACAGATCAAAGCGCGTGAGGTAGAGCTCAATGAATCGCTTGACGAAGTCCTGACACGCCTCGAGCGTATTGCTAATATGACCACTGATGAGGCAAAAGCTGAACTGCTGGCAAGCATCGCAGAAGACGTCAAGCGCGAAGCTGCCGCGGTCATTCGTGATGCAGAAACCTATGCCAAAGAAGAGGCTGACAAGCGTGCACGCAACATTGTGAGCCTGGCAATCCAGCGCATTGCCGCAGACCACACCAGTGAAAACACAGTATCAGTGGTGCAGATTCCTTCTGACGACATGAAGGGTCGCCTGATTGGTCGCGAGGGTCGCAACATTCGCGCCTTCGAGCAAATCACGGGCATCAATCTGATTATCGATGACACACCAGAAACCGTGGTGCTGTCAGGCTTTGACCCCGTGCGCCGTGAGATTGGTCGTATCACCCTCGACACGCTCATTACTGATGGTCGTATTCATCCTGCGCGCATCGAAGAAATGTTTAAAAAGGCGACAAAGCTCGTTAACGAGGAAATCCAGCGTGCTGGCGAGCAAGCCTCCTTTGATGCCGGCGTTCACAACCTGCATCCAGAAATCATTCGCACCCTCGGTCGCCTGCGCTACCGTACGAGCTACGGGCAAAACGTCTTGCGTCACTCGCTTGAGGTCAGCTGGCTTGCTGGTCTTATGGCTGAAGAGCTGGGTGCCGATGTGGCACTGGCAAAGCGCGCAGGTCTCCTGCATGATCTGGGCAAGGCCATCGATCATGAAATTGAAGGCCCTCACGCAAGCATCGGTGCAGACCTGGCACGTCGCTTTGGCGAGCCTCAAGCCGTGCTGCATGCCATCGAAGCCCACCACGGTGAAGTCGAACCCAGCAGTGTTGAGGCAGTTCTGGTCATGGCAGCAGACGCTATTTCTGCAGCCCGTCCTGGCGCCCGTCGTGAAACGCTGGAAACCTACATCAAGCGTCTTGAAAAACTCGAGGCTGTCGCAAACGCCCACAAGGGTGTCGAGAAGACCTTTGCCATGCAGGCAGGTCGCGAAATCCGCGTCATGGTAGAACCAGAAGTGGTCAGCGACGCAGATGCCGTCATCTTGGCACGCGATATCGCCAAAGAAATAGAGGCAGAACTGGAATACCCAGGACAGATTAAGGTTCTGGTCCTGCGCGAAAGCCGCGCTGTTGACTACGCAAAATAATAGTGAACGTGATCCCATCCTCGACCTCGTTGCCCGCGTTGCAGGCGACGAGGTTTTGCAGGTGGAAGAAGACCTGGGCGCTGGCTTTGTCCGCTTAAACACCGCAGAAGCTGAACGCCGTCAAGCAAAGCACGACATCCGCAAAGTCGAGGACATCATTATCGAAATGATGCGAAACTCGCGCGATGCGGGCGCGCGACACATTTTTATTGCCTCGACAAAGATCGACAAGCTGCGTTTGCTATCGGTCATTGATGATGGGGAGGGCGTGCCAGAGCGTCTGGCTGACCGCATTTTTGAAGCCCGCGTGACCAGTAAACTGACCAGTATCCTTGAGGACGAATGGGGCGTTCACGGACGCGGCATGGCTCTGTATTCGATTACCCAAAACACCCAAAAGATGACGCTTGTTGCCAGCGGCACCGGTCTAGGTGCAGCCTTTGCCCTTGAGGTCGATACTGATACTTTGGGTGAACGTGCTGATCAGAGCACCTGGCCAAAAGTTGATCGCGATGAAGAGGGGCAGCCGCAGTGCACGACCGGTCCAAAAAATCTGCTGCGCCATATTGCAGAGTTTGCCCTTGCACACCCTAAGCTCAAAATCTATGTTGGCAGCCCTAATGAAATACTGGCGACCCTTGTCGCGCACGGACAGCAACGTCTTGCCGTCCACCAGGACGGCGCAACAGGCGAGCTAGCCGCGCTACCGCACTGCCTGCGACCGGCAGACGCCCATGACCCTGCAAGCCTTGCAGTCTGTGCACAAAGCCTGGGACTCGATGTCAGTACGCGCAGTGCCTACCGCATCGAAAACGAAGAGATCGCCCCACTCGAGGATGTGTACTCCGCTTTGACAAAGACACTGCAACCACAACGCACGAACATAGATCTGGCGCAAGACCAGCGCGGACTCAAGATAGAACAGCAGGACTTAAGCGAGTTTGCCTGCGAGGTCGAAAAGGCCTTTGATGCTCTGGCAGAAAAGTATTACCTGTCCTGCCACTCAAACCCTAAGGTCAGTGTAAAAAAGAACACGCTGACCATAAGACTGGAATTCGAAAAGGAATACTAGCGTGAACACATCGCCTGCTCCCAGCTACTACATCAAGACCTTTGGTTGCCAAATGAACAAGCACGACAGCGAAGTCGCTGCAGGCTTGCTCGAGGTCGAAGGCCTGCAACCCGCAGAATCAGAGGCAGCAGCTGACCTCATCGTTTTTCTGACCTGCTGCGTGCGCGAAAATGCTGATGAGCGTTTGCAAGGCCAGGTCGCAAGCCTGAAAGCGCTAAAGACAAATCCGGAAAAATACCGATTGTCTGAAGAAGATGAACCCCGCATCGAGTGCGGAGCAGGCCAAGCTCCTCCGCTTATTGCGGTGGGGGGCTGTATTGGACAGCGCGACGGAGAAAAACTCCTCGAGTCACTGCCGCATGTCGACATCGTTTTTGGAACGCACAATATCGAGCGTTTGCCAGCCCTGTATCAGCAAGCGGTCGCCAAACGCGAGGCTGCAGAGCTTGCCGGCAGCTATGTTGCCTGGCAGCCCGATGCGACGGTCGAAATCGAAGAAGACAGCGACAGCTTTGCGGCAGACTTGCCTACAGCGCGCGAGCATCCCTGGCACGCTTGGCTGCCTATCACGCAGGGCTGCGACAACTTTTGCACTTACTGCATCGTGCCCTACGTGCGCGGACGCGAAAAGTCGCGCCCCATGGCAGATGTGGTCGAGCATGCCCGTCAGCTTGTGGCAGACGGCGTGCTCGAAATAACTCTGCTGGGCCAAAACGTCAATAGCTACGGCCATGACCTGCCCGAAAGCGTAAATGGTGCGCCGCTTTTTGCTGAAATCCTGCGTCGCGTTGCTGAAACGGGCATCAAACGTCTGGGTTTTGCAACCAGCCATCCTAAAGACTTGCTGCCTGAAACGATTGAAGTCATGGCGACAACACCTGCCGTCATGCATCACCTGCACCTGCCCGTACAGTCGGGCAGCAATGCGGTGTTAGACGCCATGGGGCGCAACTACACCCGCGAGCAATACCTCGATCTGGTCGCGCAGCTGCGTGCGGCGATTCCCGGAATCACGCTGTCAACTGACATGATTGTGGGCTTCCCGGGCGAGACCGACGACGACTTTGAAGACAGCTTGGCGCTTGCTGAAGAGGTCGTCTATGACCAGATGTTTACCTTCCTCTACTCGAAGCGTGAGGGCACGCCTGCAGCAGCCATGACCCATGAGGTTCCTGCTGATATTGCCCAGGAACGTTTCAATAGATTGGTGGAGTGCGTCCAATCAAGCGCCCGTATCTGCAACGAGAGGCTCGTCGGTAGCACCCAGGAGGTCTTGATCGAGGGTAGCTCTAAGCGTGATGCTCACATGCTGACGGGTCGCACCTTTGGTTCGAAGGTTATGCATGTGCCGCTACCTGAAGGGGCCTGCATAGATGATTTTGCTGGGCGCATCGTGACTGCACACGTTGAAGAGGCCAGCACCTGGTTTTTGCGCGGAAGCTTGCTTGACAGGACCTAAGGTGCACAAGACCCCCGTTATTGCCATAGTGGGTCCGACCGGAGTAGGCAAGTCTGAAGTCGCACAACTTCTGGCCAAGTCGATGGGCAGTTCGGTGCTTTCGGCAGATTCAATGCAGGTCTACCGGGGCATGGACATCGGTACAGCAAAGTTGCTGCCATCGCAGCGCGTCGTGCCTCACTACGGGCTCGACCTGGTTGATCCGTCTGAGGTCTTTACGGCAGCGGCCTACCAAAGCTATGCGCGCGAGGTCATCGAGCGTCTGGAAGTATCAGCTGAAGGTCTGCCGCCTGTCGTCTGTGGTGGCACGGGTCTCTATCTGCGGGCCGCTCTTGATGATTTCGATTTCGCAGATGGTTCTGCCACGAGCAGCGACACTACCGCTACCGCAGCCTCTGCACAACTATCACAAGAGCAGCAGGACCTGCGCGAAAGCTATGAGCGACTGCATGAACAGATAGGCACAGAAAAGCTGCACGACCTGCTGGCAGCGCGTGACGCCCGTTCGGCAGCAGCGATTCATCCCAACAATGTGCGTCGCGTCATAAGGGCGCTTGAACTCGCAGAGGCGGGACAGTGCTACGCAGACATCAAGTCCGCCTTCAAGCAGCGCCGCAGTCATTACCCAACGCTCTGGGTGGGGCTGACTCGGGACCGTGCAGAACTTTACGATCATATCAACTCCCGGGTCGACCAGATGATGGGTCAAGGTTTACTGCGTGAAGTGGACGCACTCCTCCAAAGGGGTTATCGCGATGCTCTCACTGCAGCCGCAGCCATTGGCTATAAGGAGCTGGTTCCCGTCATCGACGCGCACGGAGTTGATGAAAGCACGTGGACAGATGAGGCTCGCCTTGAGTTCGCCGCAGCGGTTGAAGACATCAAGCAGGCAAGCAGGCGCTATGCCAAAAGGCAGCTGTCCTGGTTTCGCGCCGATGCGCGGGTGCACTGGATTGACGTCGATAACATGACAGCAGAAGAGGTCGTCGCGCGCGTTTTGAAGCTGCGCGATGCGTATAATAGCAATTGCCAACTAAAATCTAGCAAGGAGCAAACATGAAGCGTTCATTTACAAAGATGCAGGGCTTGGGCAATGATTTCATCCTCTTTGACGAGCTCGGGGCGGTTTGTGAGGACAATTCGCTCGAGCTGACACCAGAGCTTGCCCGCTTTTTGTGCGATCGCCGCTTTGGCATTGGCGCCGACGGTGTCTTTGTCCTGCGCAACGCGGTTGATGCTACTAAAGCTGACATCATGTGGGATTTCTACAACAGCGACGGCAGCGTGGCAGAAATGTGCGGCAACGCGATTCGCTGTGTTGCGCGCTATCTTTATGACCGCGAGCTGTGGCCTATGCCCGAACCGCGCCTGAAGCCAGCTGTCGTGATCGGTGAAGATGGCGACCTTGACCTCGACTACGCCGATGCAGCTGACCAGCAAGTTTGCTGCGGCCAGCTGCGCGTTCAAACCCTGGCAGGCATAAAGACCATTGGTGTCGAGCACGACGAAGATGGCCAGTTTGTGGGTGCCCGCGTCGACATGGGACTGGCGCAGGTCGAAGCAGACATCACGGTCGAAGGTCGCAGCTGGACCCGCGTCGACATGGGTAACCCCCACGCCGTGACCTTTGTCGACCAGCTGGATTTCGAAATGGGAACGGCACCTGTCAGTAGTGAAGGTCCGGTGGTTGAAGTAGACCCCGCCTTTCCCCATAAAACGAATGTGGAGTACGTCCAAACCATCAGCCGTGACAAAGTGCGCATGCGCGTCTGGGAGCGCGGGGCAGGCGAGACGCTTGCCTGTGGCACCGGTGCCTGTGCAACGGCGGTTGCTGCTCGCTTGAAGGGCCTGGTGGAAGACCGCGTTGTGGTTGAGCTTCTGGGTGGTGAGCTGACCATCGAGGTTGACCCTGTGTCGCTACGTGTCTTCATGACGGGGCCTGCCACCGAAGTCTACACCGGCACCATTACGTTACAATAAGTAAGCTGAAAATAAGATCTAATCCAGCAATTGGATTGAACGTGAAAGGGTACTCTTTATGACAAAGTTCGCTGCGAAACGCCTGGACAACCTCCCTCCTTATTTGTTTGCAGAAATCGACCGCAAAAGGGATGCGCTGCTTGCAGAAGGCAAGGATGTTATCTCGCTGGGTATTGGCGACCCTGACAAGCCTACTTTCAAGCACGTCATCGATGAAATGATCGAGGCCGTCAAGCGTCCTGCCAACCACCAGTATCCGTCATATGCGGGCTCGCTGCCTTATCGCAAGGCCTGCGCGCAGTTCATGAAGACGCGCTTTGGTGTTGACGTTGACCCCGTCACTGAAACGCTTGCCTTGATAGGTTCAAAAGAGGGTATTGCCAATCTCTTTCCTGCCTTTGTTGACCCGGGTTCCTACACCTTGATTCCAGGCGTCGGCTATCCCGTGTATTCTGGTGGCGGCATTCTAAATGATTCGCAGTCCTGGTGGATGCCCATGAATGAGGACAACGGCTTTCTGGCAGACTTCGAGTCAACGCCCGTAGAGGTCCTAGAAAAGGCTCAGATGATGATTTTGAGCTATCCCAATAATCCAACCAGTGCGGTGGCAACACCTGAGTACTTTGACGCAGCCATTGCCTTTGCGAAAAAGCATGACTTGCTGCTGGTGCATGACAATGCCTACTGTGACATTGCCTTTGACGGCTACGTACCACCCAGCATTCTGGAGCGTCCCGGTGCCATGGACTGCTGTATCGAGATCTTGAGCGCATCTAAGTCTTACAACATGACAGGATGGCGCGCCGCCTTTGCTGTCGGTAATGCTGATGCTATTTCTACCCTGGGTGTTGTAAAGTCTAATGTAGATTCGGGTATTTTCACCGCCGTGCAGGAAGCTGCTGCTAAGGCCTTTACGGGCCCTCAAGATGAGGTCAAGAAGATGAGCGACCTCTATGAGCGTCGTCGCAACATTGCCATGAAGGCACTTGATGAAATGGGCATGGAATACTTGCACCCAAAGAGCACCATTTTTATGTGGGTCAAAGTGCCTGATGGTTATACCTCTGAAGAATATGTGACAAAGATTTTGGAAGAGGCTCACGTTATTGTGGCCCCCGGAAACGCCTACGGTCCTCAAGACGGCGAAGGATATTTCCGCATCTCGCTTGCCTGCGATGATAAGAGAATCGCCGAAGCTTTTGACAGAATCAAGAATATGAAAGCATAGTTATGGAAGAAGTGACCAAAAAGAACGCCCGCGCCATCATGGTGGGCCTCGACATAACCTCAACGAAAAATGCCCTCAGTAGCTGGGATATCGACAGCTCTCTTGAAGAGCTCGAGCGTCTCGCAGCTACCGCTGACGTTGACATTGTGGCGCGCCTGACCCAGCGCATGCAGACTCCTGACACACGCAGCTTCATCGGTAGCGGCAAAGTCGAGGAGCTCAAGCGCCTCCTACACGCACATGAGGTTCAATTGGTCATCTTTGACGACGAGCTCTCGCCGCGCCAGCAGGTGAGCTTGCAAAACGACCTGTCTGAAAAAGACGCACTTGAAGAAGATCGCATCCAGGTCATGGACCGCACCGCTCTAATTTTGGACATTTTTGCTTCACATGCCACAACACGTGAAGGCAAGCTCCAGGTCGAGCTAGCTACCGTTGAGTACGAAATGCCGCGTCTACGCGGAAAGTGGAGCCACCTCGAAGCAGAAAAGCTGGGTGGTGGCGTGGGTGCCCGCTTTGGTATGGGTGAGTCTCAAATCGAGGCAGACCGCCGCATGCTGCGCAAGCGCATTAGCGAGCTCAAGCGCGAGCTCAAGCGTGTCGCGACAGAGCGCGAGACCCAGCGCAGCAAGCGCATGGCTTCAGGGATATTTAAGGTGTCACTGGTGGGCTATACCAATGCCGGTAAATCGACCCTGCTCAATGCCCTCACTGATGCCGACGTGCTGGCTTATGACAAGCTCTTTGCAACGCTTGATTCAACAACGCGTAAACTTGCACTCGAAAGTGGTCGCGAGATTACTTTGACCGACACGGTCGGTTTTATCAACAAGCTGCCTCACGGGCTGGTTGCGGCCTTCAAGTCAACGCTTGAAGAAGTGAATCAGGCCGATATGCTGCTGCATGTTGTTGATGCCTCTGCAGATAATGCTGAAGGGCAAATCCAGGCAGTCGAAGAGGTGCTTCAAGAAATAGGTGCCCTCGATAAGCCAACGCTTTTGGTCTTCAATAAGACTGACGCCATGGGACCTGACGGCGATGTCGTGCTGAATCGTTTCAAGGAGCTCCACCCCAGCTGCCAGATGATTTCTGCCTATCAGGGTACGGGACTTGATGACCTTCTGCTGGCAATTGAGCGCTTTGCCGCCGCTTCGTCACGGCTCATGGACGTACTCATCCCCTTTACAAGGGGAGAACTGGTGCAACTTGCTTACACGCGCACCAGCATTGTTGAAGAGTCACACATAGAAGAGGGGACACGCATGAGCTTGCGCGTCCCCAAGGATTTGATTGCTACTTTTGAACCCTTTGTTGTCTAGCCTGGCGCTTAGCTGATTGAGCGCATCAGTGCGACAACTTTACCTGCAATGCTTGCATCGCGCGTAAAGATGGGTTCGAGGGCATCGTTTTCTGGCTGCAGGCGGATGCTGTCTCTTTCCCTATAGAAGGTTTTTACGGTCGCTTCTTCATCTAAGATGGCGACGACGATGTCACCGTTTTCTGCCGTGTTCTGAACACGCACAACCACAAAGTCCCCGTCGAGGATGCCTGCTTGAATCATCGAGTCACCCTTGACGCGCAGCATGAAGCTTTCGCCTTTAACCATCGATGCCGGCATAGGTATGGTGTCTTCTCGGTTTTCTTCTGCCAGTATCGGCACGCCTGCGGCAACTGATCCTACCAGGGGGATGGGTATGACTTCACCCATGTCGTATTCTGGCCCTTGGTGAGGATTGTCTTCCACGTGCAGAATGCGCCAGGTTCGAGACTTCGAGCCGGCACGCGCTAGATAGCCCTTTTCGATGAGTTTGACCAGATGGGTCTGCACCGTTGCGGTTGAACTTACGCCAACGCCGTCACGGATTTCGCGTACGCTGGGAAAATAACCTTCGTTTTTGTAGGTTTCAAGAATAAAGTCATAAACGACCTTTTGTCGCTTAGTGAGTTCAGTACGTTGTGGTGTCATATTCCCTCCTCCTGCCTCAATTTCTTCTTCACCAATGATTATAGAACACATTTTCGATATTTTCAAACAAATGTTTAGAATTTGTCTTGACAGCACATAATTGTTCGCCTAAGGTAGATAGCAGTAGTTTATGCGAACGCTTGTACTCATGAACAAATGTAGCTGTGTCTGAGGCTTTATCAATAATGTATTTCGCTCACTAAAGAGAGCGTAGTTTTTTAACAAGGATGATAGCTTCTTTTAGAAAGGATGCGACGATGAGAACACTTCTTAAGAATTCGGTTAAGGCATTTCATGACACCCCTTCAGTTGGTTTTATTGAAGTTATTTTGCTGATCGTCGCCCTTTCAATTGTGATTATGCCCTTTGTCTAGATACGTGATACACTTACTATCCGATTTCGCATCTTGAAAAGTCGAAGTACCCTGTTCTGCACCTCATGAGAATGCGTCTGAGCGCTCTAGACGTGCAGAATCAAGGAGGCTTGAAAAATATATTTGCTAAGCGTACTTATAGCTACGTGTGCAAATCTATTTTTCAAACGACGCAGAGTCTGTGCGTCTAGTGCGTTCAGAGGGGGTGACTGGTTTCGACAGGATGACATTATCGCAAGGAAGCAAGCCGAGGTCTCCTCGCCTCGTTAAACAGGGGTACAAGCCTTTGTAATTGGCGAAAATAATTACGCACTCGCAGCTTAATAAGCTTGCGACGTCCCTCTAGGATAAGACCCTGGTCTTAGACTGGACGCCATTTAAGGGTCTGCTGCGTAGGTGTTGGGCTGTATTGCCTGCGCTTAAGCTGAAACAGCCATGAAGTACAGACGCCGGTCGACAGAGCTCTGTGCTTCGAGATTGATCTGTAGACTGAGCTTGGAGATGCCTTGCGGGGTGTTATTTTGGACGTGGGTTCGATTCCCACCACCTCCACCACTTTTGACGGCACCTAGCTGGCGCGCTGCAAGTCTCGCGTAACTTAGTACGCGTCGACTTTCACCGCACCACCTATGTACTCGTCAAAAGAAATCTATGAAAATACTCTTCGTCAGAACTTTCTCGAATTTCAATTAAATTGCTGTGGTTTAAGGTGAGTTTGTGTAATTATGTGTGCGCTCTATCTCGTATTTGACAGTCTCAATATCCTTGTCTAGCATGGCATCTTTGGAATGAATTGATACCAAGGAGTCTCCATGCTTTCTGAACGTCTCATATCTAACGTCGTCAAGGTGCTGTCTAAAGGGCAGATGACCTTAGACCCAACGACGCGTACCCATTTGCCAGAAGCTGAACCAGGGCGCGACTACATGCTGTACCTGCATGTTCCTTTCTGCGAGCGCCTTTGTCCCTATTGCAGCTACAACCGCTATCCCTTTGTAAAAAAAGAGGCAGCTCGCTATTTTGCTAACCTGCGCACAGAGATGCTCATGCTCAAAGACCTCGGCTATGACTTTGGCTCAATGACCTTCGGGGGAGGCACGCCGACCGTCTTGATAGATGAGCTGTGCGAGACCATTGATCTTGCCCGTGACACCTATAGCATCAAGGAGGTCTCGACAGAGACCAACCCCAACCATCTTACGGTCGAGTACCTCGATAAGATGAAGGGTCGCGTAGACCGCCTTTCCGTGGGTGTTCAAAGCTTTGATGATAACTTGCTGCGCCAAATGGACCGCTACGACCAGTACGGTTCTGGTCAGGAAAATTTCGAGCGCATCGAGCTTGCGAGCAGCTATTATGAGGCCCTCAGTGTTGACATGATCTTTAACATGCCCGCACAAACAGAAGCCATTTTGCGACATGACCTTAACCGCCTTATTGAAAGTGGTTGTGGGCAGATTACCTATCACTCGCTCTTTGCTTCAAAGGCTACTCTGAAGGAAATGCGCTCCACTCTAGGCAATGTAAACTACACAAAAGAGTTTTTCTACTACAAAATCATTGACGACATCTTGTGTGAAGGCGACAAACCTCCCTTTGAGCGCAGAACCGTCTGGACCTACAACCGCCTGAATCATGATGCAGAGGCAAATCCTAACTGCGAGCTACTTATAGATGATCCCGGCGTTGCCTACGAGCAATATCCCGGTATCGGCAGCGGTGCTATCTCGAGTCTTCAGGGGAGCCTGTTTGTTAATAACTTTAGCCTGCAGGGTTACAACGAAGCCATTGAAAGTGGCAGAATGTCACTAATGGGGGAGACAGAAATCGCTCAGGAAAACCTTGTCCGTGTACGCTTTATGAGACAGCTCTATGACCTGCGCCTCGACAAGAAAGCTTTTGAAGCTGAGTTTGGCATGAGTGTTGAAAAAGCCTTGCCTGCAGAGATGGCCTTCATGCGCCTGAACAAGGCTTTTGCGATTGACAATGACGAGGAGCTTATATTGACGCTGAAAGGTCGCTATCTGGCATCTGTCATTTACCGTCAGTACTGCATTAGCCTGAACTGTCTGCGCGAGAAGGCTCGTTCAGGACTGCCCGAACACGAGCGAGAGCTGCAGTTTGGCGCAGGTGTGTAGGCTAGAATAGAGCCATGAGAAAAGTACACATCAAAAGAGAGAAAAGCTTTCTGGGCAAATGGATGGAATACTACATCATTCTTGATATTGCTCAGGCTGAGCTTGCCGAATACACCGGTGTGAAAAAGCATGCCTTAGGCTTTCCCGCCGGACTCGTCAAAGGTTCGCATCAGGTCTTTGCCATCGAAAACGATAAAAAGATTCACTTCAAAGCTCCTGAAGAGGCCTTCACTATCTATGCGGTCTACTTTGACTCGACGGGCATTCGTTTTGGCAAAGAGCTGCACATCGAGGCGGGTCACGATGATCTGAACCTGAAGCTCGAGACCAAGATGGGTCTTTCTTCTAACATTCTGAAACTATCTGAGGCCTGAGTGACAAAAATCATTGTCAGCTCCTGTCTCCTGGGAAAGTGCTGCCGCTATGATGGACGTGACAGTCTGAGCCCTTTGCTTGTAGAAGAACTTGATGAAATGTGTGAGCCTTATCTGGATGTCTGTCCTGAAGTTCTGGGAGGACTCTCGACACCGCGCTCGCGTGCAGAAATAGTCGGTGGCTGTGGCAAAGAGGTGTTGGCAGGCACGGCAAAGGTGCTGACTCAGGATGGGCTCGATGTGACAAACGCCTTTGTTGCGGGGGCTATGGACGTACTCCGCCTGTGCAAAAAGCGGGGGGTAAGGACAGCTTTTCTGAAAGCAAAGAGTCCGAGCTGTGGCGCCGGGCAAATCTACGACGGTAGCTTTACGGGTACCTTGCGTGATGGCAATGGGGTCACCGCAGAACTGCTGATTCAAAACGGCATAAAAGTTATCTCTGTCGAATAAAAAAATACCCCGCAGCAGGTGATGCCACGGGGTATTTTTGTTTTTGGATGAAAGCGTTTTTTAGTAGACGCGTTCTACTTTGCCAGCCTTCATGCATTTGGTGCAGACCTTAGCCTTTTTGACCTTGCCGTTGATGCGAGCAGTAACGCTTTGTACGTTAGGATTAAACGTACGGCTGGTCTTGCGGTTTGAGTGGCTGACGTTGCGTCCAAAGCTGGGCTTCTTGCCACATACGGCGCATACCTTTGACATGTTGCTACTCTCCTTGTGTTTCTATTGCTTGCAAGCTAACTGTTTCATAATTAAGAGTCCGACACAGTGGAATGTCGAACAGAGTATGATAGCACAGAAAAATGACGCAGTTCAAGTAAAAGTCTATAATAGTGCCTTATGAAATTGCCTGAACCCTTACATAGCCTGATTGAAGGCAAGTACGGCGAAAAATTTCGTTTTTTGCTGGCTGGAGGCTTCAATACAGCAGCAGGATACAGTCTTTTTGCCCTCGGGCTGTTGGTGCTGACGCCCGTGCTAACGCCCTTGGCGGCGTTTGCTCCCGCAGGTGGGGGCGCGACTTTTGTCAGTCACCTTGCGACTGTCCTTAACTGGATTGGGGAGCATCCCTATCTAGTCATCCAGTGGATCATGTGGGCGCTGTCTGTTCCCATTGGCGCCTTTACTTTGAAGTATTTTGCTTTTCGAGCACAGGGTCCTTTTGTCAAGCAGGCTTTGCGTTCCTACGTGGTCTACCTGCCAGCGCAGATGGTGGCATCTGCCTGTTTGTTCTTCTTTGCAACGCTCCTAGGATTTCCTGTGCTGGTCGCCCAGCTCTTTTCAGTTGCCATTGCGACGATTATCTCTTTTCTGGGGCACAAGTACTTCACCTTCAAGCAAAGTCCTGCTGACGGCGCCTAAGCTCACTCACGTTACAAACTGAGGCGCAGGATCGCCTGTGCCACCATACAAAAACAGCGCGCTATCACTTATAATAGAGAGCTGCGTGTTTGTGTGCACGCCCCGCTATTATTTGCACTTGTTACGAAGCAGCGCGAGACAAAAAGGAGCTCAACTACCATGAACTATCCTGAGTATCGACCTCGTAGAACACGCCTTAACGCATCGGTGCGCTCGATGGTGCGTGAAAACACCCTCAAGGCAGAAGATCTGGTGTATCCGCTCTTCGTCAAGCCAGGCACCGGCATTCGCGACGAAGTAAGCTCTATGCCCGGCGTGTTTCAGCTCTCGCTTGACCAGCTGGACAGCGAGGTCGCACAGCTCAAAAAGCTGGGCATTCCTGCCGTCATCCTTTTTGGACTGCCCGAAGGCAAGGACCCCATGGGCAGCGAAGGTTACGCTGACACGGGCATCGTGCAGCAGGCTGTTCGCGCCATCAAGGCGGCGCACCCTGATTACTATGTCATCACCGACGTCTGTGTCTGCGAATACACTGATCATGGCCACTGTGGCGTCCTTGACCCTGATGGCTACGTCCTGAACGACCCGACTTTAAGCCTGCTTGCCCAGGTTGCTCTGTCACACGCCCGCGCGGGTGCAGACATGGTCGCACCTTCAGATATGATGGATGGCCGCGTGCAGGCGATCCGCGCAGCACTCGACAGCGAGGACTTCATTAACGTTCCCATTATGGCCTACAGCGCAAAGTACGCCAGCGGCTATTACGGTCCTTTCCGCGACGCGGCTGACAGCGCTCCCAGCTTTGGAGACCGCAGCCAGTACCAGATGGATCCTGCTAACAGTGACGAGGCCATCCGCGAAACAGCTCTTGACATCAATGAGGGCGCAGACATTGTCATGGTCAAGCCGGCGCTTGCGTACATGGACGTGCTCCGCCGTCTGAAAGACGAGTTTGGCTATCCCACGGCTGCCTACAATGTCAGCGGGGAATATGCCATGGTCAAGGCCGCGGCTCTGAATGGCTGGATTGATGAGCAGCGCGTCGTGATGGAGACCATGATGGGCTTCAAGCGTGCAGGGGCAGATATTATTATCACGTACCACGCCAAAGATGTTGCAAAATGGCTTCTAGAGAAATAAAACCATAAATCAAAAGATAAAGTAGAGGAGTTTGTCCATATGTCTAACGATGACGGTCGTCCCGATTTTAGCGATATAGTTGATGAGCAAGCGATGGCAGATGCCATGGCGAACCTACAGGGTTGCGGTGCCGAAGGTGTTGCCATTCCTATGGGACATCCTGGTGGACATCCCGGAAAGATGCCTGCTGGGCATCCCGCAGTTCCTGCAGGTCATCCGCCTGTTCACATGATTCCTGCAGGCCATCCACCTTTTGTCGGTGAGAAGCCCGCTGGACATCCCGAAGTGGGGGACATGCCCGAGGGACATCGCCCCGTAACGGGACATCCCGGTGGGCATCCAGCTGGCATCCCCTTGTCAGGCGATCGTCAGCGTCACGGTGGTGCACGCAGCGTAGGCTTCCGCCCTGGTGGCGGTCCTCAGGCCGTGGCTTATGAGGAGCGCACAGGCATGAAGGCTCCGCGCATCATCGCCTGGGAGATCACCCGTAGCTGTAACCTGAACTGCGTGCACTGCCGCGCAGCCTCGCGCTATGGTACCTACGAAGGCGAGCTGACACTCGAGCAAATCAAGAGCGTCATCGACAACATTGTTACTATCACTAATCCCATTATCATCCTTACCGGTGGCGAACCGCTGCTGCGCGAAGACATTTGGGATATCGTCGACTACTGTCACGAAAAAGGCGCCATGCCTGTTATTGGCACCAACGCGACCCTCATCACGCCAGAACTGGCGCAAAAAATGGCGCAACACGGTATTCCCCGTATTAGTGTATCTATTGATGCGCCCACCGCGCAGGAGCATGATGACTTCCGCGTGATGCCTGGTGCTTTTGATGACTCGATTGAAGGCATCAAGAATGCAAAGGCAGCGGGCGTCGGTGTGCAAATCAATACGACGGTTACGAAATACAATGCAGACAAGCTTGAAGAAATTCACGCGCTCGCTGACGGCCTGGGCGTTGACGCCTTCCACATCTTCATGCTGGTACCCACCGGTCGCGCCTCTGACCTTGCAGAACAAGAGCTGAGCCCAGAAAAGTACGAAGAAGTGCTGACCTGGGCCTACCATCGCCAAAAGACCAGTGACCTGCACTTCAAGCCTACTGACGCGCCTCACTACTATCGCATCATCCGTCAGCTGGCAGCTGCAGAGGGCCGCGAAGTTACGGTCGAAGAATATGGTCTTGACGCCATGACGCGCGGCTGCCTGGGCGGCATCACCTTCTGCTTTATTTCACACATCGGTGACGTGCAACCCTGCGGCTATTTTGACCGCCAACTGGGCAACGTCAAAGAACAGGCCTTCAGTGATATCTGGACAGACTCCACCGTGTTTCGTGACTTGCGCGACTACAGCAAGCTCAAGGGCAAGTGCGGCGTCTGCGAATACAAGGGTGTGTGCGGCGGATGTCGTGCTCGCGCGCTTGAAGCCACTGGTGGCGATTACCTGGCAGCCGAGCCCTACTGCAGCTACATCCCACCTATGTGGGAAGGCGACCCCTATGACCTGACCCGCGACCTCTTTGGCGAGCTCATGGCGAAAAAGGCCGGCGCGGCAGACTCTGATGCAGAAAAGGCCTAGGTGACAGCAGTAGTGACTCGGGCATTATCACCTGCACCGACATCGATGCATGCCGTCATCCTGGCAGGCGGCAGCGGCACGCGCTTTTGGCCGCTGTCACGCGAACAAGCACCAAAGCAGATGCTGAACGTCTTTGGACAAGATTCGCTGCTTATCGGCGCGCTCGACCGTGCCCAGCAAATGCTGGACGCACAGGCTTGCGAGGGACAGATTCACATCGTCGTGGGGCAGTCGCTGCTTGATGAACTGCGCAATCATGTGCTGGCACACCCAAAATGGGGGAGTGCGTCCATTAACTACATCGTCGAGCCTGCTGCGCGCAATACGGCACCTGCGCTGGCCTTGGCTGCTGCCCTTGTCGAGCGCTGTGACGAGGATGGCTGCATTGTCATGTTGCCAGCAGACCATCTGACTGAAGACGGTCCGCGCTGGGTAGAAACCATGGGGGTCGCGATTGATGCGGCAGCTGATGGGAGCCTCGTGACCATTGGGCTGGTGCCGACGGGGCCTGAGACGGGCTTTGGTTATATTGAGTCAGATTCGGCGCATACCAAACAGACAGACTCTGTGTCGTCAGCCCTGCCTGTTATTCGTTTTGTTGAAAAGCCGGATCACGATACGGCTGTTGAATACTTGTCGGCTGGCAATTTCTACTGGAACAGCGGTATGTTGGTGGCGCGCGCAGATGCTATTTTGACGCAACTTGAAGAGGCTCAGATTGCGCATCCAGATGCACCATCTGCAGCAGGAAATAATGATATGGTCAAGGCAGCACGCTTGCTTGCCGCAGATTCTCGTGACGAGGCTGCGCTAGAGGATTTCAAGCAGCTAGCAAAGGAGCCCTTTGACAAGGCAGCTCTTGAGCTGTCAAGCAAAGTCAAAGTGGTGCCAACCAGTATTGATTGGTCAGATGTGGGCTCACTTTTAGCGCTAGAGGTTTTGACACAGCCCAATGAGCGGGGGACCCGTGTCATCGGGCAAGGCGTTGATGTCGATTCAACTAATACCACCAATTACAGCAGTCACCGCATGGTAGCGACCCTCGGTCTGCACGACACCATTGTTGTTGACACAGCAGATGCGACTCTTGTTGCCGCAAAGGACCGCGCCCAGGATGTACGCCTGATAGTTGATGAGCTAACGCGTCGCGGTGCACCGGAAACCAAGCAATCGCAAACCAGTAAGCGTCCTTGGGGCAGCTGGACCATGTTGACGCGGGGCATTGGCTACCAGGTCAAAGAGATTGAAGTCATGCCTGGTCAGTCTCTATCGCTGCAAAAGCATCAACAACGCAGTGAACACTGGATAGTCATAGAGGGCACAGCGACCGTCGAGATAGACGGACAGGCCAGCCAAATCGGTCCCAGTCAGTCAGTCTTTATTCCGATGGACGCACTCCACCGCTTGAGCAATAATCACGACAGTATCCTGCGCATCGTTGAGGTTGCCGCAGGTGCTTATTTGGGCGAAGACGACATCGAGCGTTTTGATGACCAGTATGCGCGCATCACGGGAGTTGAGGCTTAGATGAGCCCAGCTGTAAAGACCGTTTTGCGCTGCGTAGTGGCCTTTGTGGCGGCGGGCCTGCTGTGTGTGGCGGCACTCTTTGTGTCAGGGCTTGCGTCCCCCGAGCGTATCATGAACACCATCCGCAAGGATTATACGGCGATAGAGGCGCGTGGCGATTACCCAATTATTGTGGGACGGACAGGTACGCCGAAGTATCGCTACGACGGCTTTACTGACGGCATCATGATGCTGCAGTCGATTCCAGATCGTGAGCGCAGCCTGCTTGATAATGCCGTGCTGGGTCCCTATTATGCCTTTGGTGATGGGACTGGTGGGGATACACCGACAGGAGCCCTGCTGCAAAAGCTTAATGACCCCAGTATTGCGCAGGACAGGACCTATGTCCTGTACTGGCATGGCTATGTGGTGCCGCTGCGCGCAGCCTTTTCGCTGGGAATTACGCCCATGACTTTGATTGTCATTAATTGCATCGTTTTCGTCCTGTTGATGGCCATGGTGTTTGAAGTCTTTAGACGTACGGGGGGGCTGAGCTATGGCATTTCATTTTTGCTTGCCCTCGTGGCCACTTTTGCATGGATTACGCCGGCGGGCTTTCAATTCTTTACGTCCTTTTTGCTCGCCTTTTTGGCGACCCTAGTTCTGTACTGGCTTTTGCAAAAGCCCGCAAGGCGCACTTGGATTGTGCCAAGCTTTCTTATCATGGGATTGCTGACGGCCTTCTTTGACTTTTTAACGACGCCACTTTTGACCTTCTTGCTGCCGCTGACACTCCTGATTCTGTGGGCTGCAAAGCGCGGGAAGGCAGTGCCTTTCAAAAGCACGGTTTCAGTAGCGGGGGCTTGGCTAGCGGGTTATGCTGGCTTTTGGGCCAGTAAATGGCTTCTGACAGCGGCAGTTTACGGTGCTGAGTATGCAAATACCCAATTTGGTCACGCACTCGCCATGCGTAGTGGCACGGACACAGGCGGCGGGCTAGGCTACCGCTTTAATGCAATTTACAACAACCTGTATCAGCTTTTTGCGCTACACCCTGACGGCAGTATCCACCCTGGTCCTTTTTTCGCGATTGCCGCGGGTGTCATACTGGTACTTGCTGCTATCTGGTGGGTGCTGGTCAAGAAGACCGCAGCACCACCAGTGCAGATCAAGGCAGCCCTGCCTCTACTTTTGGTTGTAGCGGGCCCCTATGTCTGGTACTTTGTCATGGCACAGCACTCGACCTTCCATAGCTGGATGACCTGGAGACTGCAGACAGCATCAATTGTAGGCTTGCTGTTCTTCTTCCTGCTGTCGATTGACTGGTCCGCACTTATCAAGTCGAAGAGGAGGGTATAGTAAGCATGACAAAAGAAGTGCAGTCCCTGACTGATCCCGCCATTTTTGCTTCAGTTTTGCGTGATTTGCGTGAACAGGGCTTGAAGATTGCGGTCCTTTTGCCCTGTTATAACGAAGCTCAAACTATCTCAGATACGGTTAGTGCCTATATCGAAATCCTGAAGGATGTACCTGGTGCTAGGGTCTATGTTTACGATAACAATTCGGCAGACAACACAGCGGAGTTGGCGGCACGAGCCGGAGCTGTCGTCTGTCATGAGTACCGCCAGGGAAAAGGTTTTGTCATCCGCAGCATGTTTCGCGACATAGATGCTGACATATATCTTATGGCTGACGGAGACAACACCTATGATGCTCATGATGTTACAGCACTAGCTCGTGACATTATTGATGGGCGTGCCAACATGGTTGTCGGCGACCGTCTGTCATCAACTTATTTTCAAGAAAACAAACGCCCTTTGCACGGTCTAGGTAATAGATTGGTGCGCTGGCTCATTAATAGAATCTTCAAAAGCGACATCCTTGATGTTATGACAGGGGCACGCGCTTTTTCGCGTCAATTTGTTAAGACGTATCCATCCCTTGTGGGCGGTTTCGAAATCGAAACAGAGATGACTATTCATGCCTTGGACAAAGATTCTTTGGTTACGCATAAGCCAGTTCTTTATCGTGATCGTCCGCACGGTAGCACTTCGAAACTCAATACCATCCCTGACGGACTTCGTGTGCTGAAAACAATCTTTGCTTTATTTAAAGACTTTAGACCACTTCTCTTTTTTGGGTCAATAAGTTTAATTCTGTTCTTGATGGGCGCAGTCCTCTTCTTGCGTCCGCTGATTGAGTATCTTGAGACTGGCCAAGTCACCTATATGCCAACTCTACTCACTTCAATAACGCTCTTGATTATGTCCCTGTTATCAGGGGTCTGCGGTGTCGTTGTTGATAGTATTCGCAAGCAGACACGCACTTTTTATGAACTCGAGCTTTATCGCCACCGTAGCATCAATAGTATCTCCGCCAAAGCTCATCGCTCTCAATCAGCTGATTGTCATGCAAATGGATGTGCACAACGTGAAAAATAGAGGCGCTCGGCAAAGCTTGCTTAACCGAATCATCTCTCAAAAGTACTTCCCGTATGTGATGCTACTTGTGACTAATCTCTTTTTGGCAGGCCTGCTTTTTTATCACATTGGCACGCAGGTCAACCTTAGAAACTTTCTACTGTTCTATAGTGATAACATCACCTTGGCACTTTATTTCAAATCACTTCTTGAGCATGGCTACGCAGCCTCTGGCTTTATGTACGGTACACAAGGATTCTTCTTCCCCGGCTTTGTGTTGTACCCACTTTCATATGCACTGGGCCTTCTGATACCCGGAGATGTGTATTCAGCGAGCTTAATCATCAAGGCGATACTGCAGGTGCTGTTTTTTAACTTTGCGCTCTTCTATTTAGGTCATGCAGTATTTCGTTCATGGCGAAAAGCTGCATACTATGCGAGTTTTTGCACCCTAGCAGTCGGTGTTATTCTCATAGCGGGTGCACCGCTAGCAGGAGAGGGCTGGTTTCCTAATGTATTTCTGTTGACAAGCACTCACCACATCGGCATTGCAATCGGCACCCCTCTTTTCCTTGCCGGTCTCATTAATTATTCCAATACCAAACATTTGGGGAATCTTTTATTGCTCATCGGACTTCCGACCATAATTATGCCATCGTCTGGAGCTTGGCTTGTATGGTTTGCGATTCCTTTTATTATCGCCCTTGTAATAGTGTTTTTGCTCAATTTAGTATCGAAAAAAGTCTTCATCCTTGCTTCAGCAGCGACGGTCATAGGACTTGTTGCTGGCAGACTGCTAAACAATTTGGCGCGAAATTATTTTGTAACCATAAGCCCAGATCTTACCGAGATTTCACGTATACCGGAGGGTCTCAGAGGTATGCGATGGACAATAATAAATGTCTATCTGCAAGAGCCAGCACTCATGATTGCCCTAGCAATCATGACGATACTGTGCTGTTATGGACTACTGCATTTATGCGCAATTCTTTATCGCAGCTCACGATTTGAATCGGGCAGTTTGAGCAAAATGCATGAATTTTTTCCTCAGGCAATCATTTTGTCATATTGTTTTGTAGCCGGAATTGCTCTCACGCTAGCTGCTATTTTTATTGGTCTCGCTGATATTACAAGGTATTACTCGATGTTTGTGGTCTTTGCCCTTTTGGCAGCGATTCCGCTTTTCTTACTGTCTCAAAAGCTTCGCGTTTTTATTGTCATTGCTTCAATGAGCACACTTACCGCGTTGTTGCTGGCATCGCTTTTTGCCTTGCCCCATGCGCAGACCTATGCAAACCCAGCGCAATTAACAAACAGTGATTATGTGAGCATAGTTGCCAATAAAGATTTGCCGGGGGACTTCATTGGAGATTTTTGGACGGTTATGGCAGTTGGTCTTTATGTCGACGTAAAAGTTTCCAATGTCACGACTGACTTGAGGCTCTCTCCCATACTGCAAAACACTTATGACCTTGACAATGCACAGTTTCAAAACCTCCTGATTATCGAAGGCTCAGCGCTCGAGTCCGTTTTAGAAGACTTGCCGCCTTACTCTAGTAAGTATCGCTTTGAAGCACAAACGGCAACTAATCAATTTGTGTCGCTCATAATTTACCATTGGGATGAGCATATTAATGAATACCTCAGAAGATAGTAGAATAGTTAACCGACTATAGATTAGGAGAAGACATGCTCGATTCAGCACAGTTATTTGAACAGGCACAGAAGGTCATTCCTGGCGGAGTAAACTCCCCAGTCAGGGCATACAAATCCGTGGGCACGACACCGCGTTTTGTCGACAGTGCACGCGGCTCGCTTATCTTTGATGTCGAAGGTCGCGAATATGTCGACTTTGTACAAAGCTGGGGACCTATGATTCTAGGTCACGGCGATCCAGATGTTATTGAGGCTGTGGAAGATCAGCTGAAGCGCGGAACCAGCTTTGGTGCACCTACCTTGCTTGAAACCATGGCAGCAGAGGCAGTCGTCAAGACAGTGCCCTCTATCGACCTGGTACGCTTTGTTTCATCAGGTACCGAGGCTGTTATGAGTGCCATTCGTCTGGCGCGCGGCTACACTGACCGCGAGAAAATCATCAAGTTTGATGGCAACTACCACGGTCACAGTGATGGGCTGCTGGCATCTGCTGGCTCTGGTTTAGTCACCCTGGGTATTCCTTCAACACCTGGTGTCACAAAAGGCACCGCTGCAGATACGCTTATTGCGCCTTACAATGACCTCGACGCTGTGCGCGCTATCTTTGAGGCCAATGCTGACGAGGTCGCCTGTCTCATCCTCGAGCCCGTGGCTGGCAACATGGGTGTTATTCCACCTGCAGATGGCTTCTTGCAGGGTCTGCGCGAGCTCTGTGACGAGTTTGGTGCACTGCTCATTTTTGATGAGGTCATCACCGGCTTCCGCTTAGCACTGGGTGGGGCACAGGAATACTATGGCATTACGCCCGACCTCACAACATTGGGCAAAATCATCGGTGGTGGCTTCCCGGTAGGTGCCTTTGGTGGTCGCCGCGAGATTATGGAAAAACTCGCCCCCTTAGGTCCTGTGTATCAGGCAGGTACGCTTAGTGGTAATCCTATTGCGATGGCAGCAGGTATTGCCGTAATAGAAAAACTCTCACGTCCCGGTACCTATGAGGAGCTTGCCTTAAAGGGCGAGCGTCTTGCGGCTGGCCTTAAAGGGGCTGCGGACACCGCAGGTGTTCCAGCCTTTGGCACACAAGTAGGATCGATGACCTGTCTGTACTTCTGCGAAGGTCCTGTCACAGACTGGGATAGCGCATCAAAGGCTGATACTGAGCTCTATGCTAACTACTTCCGCGCCATGCTGGATCGTGGCTACTGGTTAGCCCCTAGTCAGTTTGAAGCCTGCTTTGCGTCCCTAGCCATGACAGAGCTTCAGATTGATGAAATGTGTGCCACAGCACGCGAAGTCTTGAAAACACTGGCTTAAGTTACGGGGCAACACTTATATGAAGGCAATTATTCCTGTTGCAGGTCTTGGCACGCGCTTCTTGCCAGTTACAAAGGCGCAGCCCAAAGAGATGCTGCCCGTTGTTGACAAGCCCATCATGCAGTATGTCATCGAAGAGGCAGTAGACGCCGGTGTCGATGCCATCTTGCTGGTCACCGGGCGCAGCAAAAAAGTCATCGAAGATCACTTTGATCGTTCGGTCGAGCTGGAACAAATCCTTGCCAAAGCGGGCAAGGATGAGCAGCTTTCGATAGTCAAGCACATTACCGACATGGCAGAAATCTTCTATGTGCGTCAAAAATCCCCTCGAGGTCTGGGCCACGCGGTAGGATGTGGAGAGAGCTTTGTTTCAGACCATGAGCCCTTCTTTGTGCTGCTGGGTGACGTCATTGTCCCAAATATGGACATACTCCCCATCATGCAGCAGACCTATGAACGCTATGGTGCATCGGTTATCGCGGTAGAAAAGGTGGCGCCCGAGCTGACTCAGCGTTATGGGGTCATTTCGGGGACTGAGATCGAGCCAGGCGTGTACAAGCTCGACGGTCTGGTTGAAAAGCCGGCTCCCGGGACTGAGCCCAGCAACTTGGCTGTTCTGGGCAGGTATTTGCTGACGCCCCAGATTATGGAGCTTTTGCAGCACACGCAACCGGGTGCTGGGGGAGAGATTCAGCTGACCGACGCCATGATAAAACTGCTCGAAAGCGAAGACATCTACGCCGTTGAAGTACCCAGTAGCAGCAGCTATGACACGGGTAACGTCATCAACTGGCTCGAAGCCAATTTAGCCCTCGCCATGCAAAATGATAGCTATGCAGGTGAGCTACGTACTATAATAGCTAGGCAATTAAACGATGGTCAGGAAGGTTAATTATGAATTCAGTAGTCGCAGGCACTGCCCTCGAGACAAAGCTTAAAGACGGCAGCGCTGTTCTAGGTGTTGTCGGCCTGGGATATGTAGGTCTACCGCTGATTGTTGCGATGGCAGAAAAAGCCGGCAATAAATGCATCGGCTTTGACATTTCACCAGAGCGTGCGCAGTCAGTCAATGACGGCATCAGCTACATCGGTGATATCAGCAATGAAGAACTGGCACCTCATGCAGCTTCAGGTCGTATCGAGGCAACCACAGACTTTGCCCGTGCGGCGCAGTGTGATGCCATCGCCATCTGCGTGCCAACACCGCTAAACGCACATAACGAACCTGATGTGTCTTACATGGTTTCTGCGGCTCAAGAAATTGCGCCCTATCTGAAACCAGATACCCTGGTAACGCTCGAATCAACCACCTACCCAGGCACCACAGAGGAAATTCTGCTGCCACTGCTCGAATCAGACAGCCTAAAGCTGGCAGAAAACCTCTTTGTGGCCTTTTCGCCCGAACGCGTCGATCCCGGCAACGAGACCTGGAAAATCACCAATACGCCAAAGGTCGTTGGCGGGGTAGAGCCACGCTCAACTGAGCTAGCTACCTTGTTCTACAGCCAGTTTATCGAGACGGTTGTACCCGTATCGACAGCACGCGCGGCTGAACTGTCGAAACTCTTTGAAAACATCTTTCGCTGCGTCAACATTGCGCTTGCAAATGAGCTCGCGCAACTGTGCGAGCGCATGGACATTGACATCTGGGAAGTCGTCGACGCTGCGAAAACAAAGCCCTTTGGTTTCATGCCCTTCTACCCAGGACCCGGTCTGGGCGGTCACTGCATTCCCGTCGACCCCTTTTATCTGACCTGGAAGGCGCGCGAGTTCGACTTCCACACCCAGTTTATCGAGTTGGCCGGCCGCATCAATGACGACATGCCCTACTACGTCAGGCGCCGCCTAATGGACGCCCTGAACGACCAGGGCAAACCCCTCAACGGCGCACGCATCCTGGTGCTGGGCGTTGCTTACAAGGCTGACATCGACGACATGCGCGAAAGCCCTGCCGTTGACTGCATCACGCTCATCAAGGAAAAGGGTGGGCAGATTGTCTACCATGACCCCCATGTGGCAGAGTACGTCCAGGACGGTCAGACCGTACAGAGTGTTGACCTCACTGCTGACGAAGTAAGAGCAGCTGATGCTGTTGTTATCCTGGCAGGACACAGTGCTGTCGACTACGACATGGTCTGCGAAAATGCTTCGCTCGTCTTTGATACCCGCAATGTTTTGACCGCAGAAGGCGACAATATCGTAGCTCTATAAGCATTTAAGTATTGGACAATTAAAAGAGCCGCCCTCGCAGGCGGCTCTTTTAATTTCACCTCACACTTGATGCGGAATCTCTCACCACCTGTGTCATCCCGCACTTGATGCGGGATCTCGGGTTTGACCTTGACCTTAAATAATCGCAATAAATATAATCGCAACGACAATTCCTGCCAAGGCTGCCATAGCAGGCATACGGTCCTTGTTGGTCACGATGGTCTGGGGGAAAATCTCACCCAGTACAACATAGAGCATCGCACCACCGGCAATGGCCAAAGACAGTGCCAGCGCAAGCGATGATATGCCCCCTATGAGCACACCCAGGACAGCACCAATGACGGTAGTGGCACCTGCGGCCATCGTCAGCAGTATCGTCTTAATCTTTGATAGTCCGCCCGAAATCAAGGGTGCTGAAATCGCCATACCTTCAGGAATGTTGTGCAGTGCAATCAGCAGGGCAATGGTGATGCCCAGTGCAATGTCGTATTGTCCTGCAGCACCCATGGCAAGACCTTCGGGGATGTTATGAAGTGCAATAGCAAAGAGGATGACAATACCTGCGCGCATCATATTACCCTTGTTAGATAACAGCTCCTCTGCATGGAAATATTCCTCATAATTGTCATGCAAGGTGCTGTCAAGGTCAGTGGCCACTTCACATTCGGGGCAATCTGGACCGGCCAAACTGGGGGAGAAAAGCGCACCGGTGTCATCAGGGGCGGTTACGGCAGCAATGTGTTTTTTATGCTCACGAGCCTTGCGTCGCGCCTCCGTAATGCGATCAACGACTCGGTTTAGGCCCAAGACAACCAGCACACCGATGCCCAGACCCAGGACCGCAACCCAAACACTCGAATAGTCAATGGCCTCAGGAATCAACTCCAGCAAGACAATGGCCAGCATGACGCCGCCGGCAAATGACAGAAAAACGCTGACGGTGCGTTCGCTGCGAGCACCAAAGAGTGCGGTAATAACACTCCCTAAGCCCTTTCCAGCAACACCAGCAAGCACACCCATCGTGATAATAAATAAACCCTGATCCATAAAGAAAACCTTTCGACTGAGCATTTCAAGTTAGTCTAGACTAACTGACCATGGTAGAGCTGTCAATATGCTAATGTGGACATATGAAAAAAGTAACTGAATCTGTAGAAGATTACCTTGAAGCCATACTCGTCCTCGGCAAGCATGGAGCGGAGGTTCGCTCGATTGATGTGGCACATGCGCTGCAGTATTCGAAGCCCAGTGTCAGCGTGGCGATGAAAAACCTGCGTGAACTGGGCTATATCGAGGTGGGAGAGGGCGGGGCCATCGTCCTTACACCTGCAGGAGCCGGCATCGCCCAAAGTGTCTATGAGCGGCACAAACTGATTTCAGATTGGCTCATTTACCTGGGCGTAGACGAACAAACCGCCCTGCGCGACGCCTGCAAAATGGAGCACGGGCTTTCAGACGCCAGCTATCACGCCCTCAAGGCCCACATCTCCACCTTCATGCAGCCCTAGGTCACGCGCTTAATCAAGTGACAGCTCTCCCTGTGCGGCAGATGCCTGCATCATAAGGGATTCAAAGCGTGCAATAAGACCGCGGAGCGCGTCCATCTTATGCCCATCGCTGCTGTTTGTCATCATCATAAGCTCTATTTCAAATTCAAGCCAGACATGCCTGATTTGATCCTCAAAGCGCTGCATGTGCCGGGGACTAGTTCGCGTGTGACGAAACGATGACTTTGTCTTTGGCGCCGCGCCATCGCCGTCGTGCTTCGCCCCAAAGGCAAGGTCATCTATGGCTTGGGCAACAGCGTGCACATGCTGCATAGGCGTACGTGCAAGCTCTGACAACATTTTTCGATGGCTTTCGAGGTTGTGGCTACTCTCTTCTTTTTTTGAACCGACAGGCTCATCAAGCTCTGCCATAAGGCTTTCAAGTTGCTCCGCAACGATGCTTGCATCTTGCTTTTCATAAGGGGAGTCAGCTTCAGCTAAAGCGCTACCGCAATCACCAGAGGTGTCATCTACAGAAGAATTGGTGTGAGAAGAATTGCGACGAGAAAACGCATGCATGGACAGCCCCTTTTGATCAGTTGGCGGTCCAATCTAAAATGACAATTTCGATTATAAACCCTTTTGTGTTGAGCCGTCTACGTCCCCTTTTCATCTTTTGGCAAACGGCTCTACATCATAATGCTCCACGAAGGTAAATTTCGTGAAGCTCATGTTGCCACCACACCTTCGCAGGCAACCCATAGGCCACAACCCCATCAGGCAACGACTTTGTTACCGCAAAGCCGGGCCACACTCCGACTTATTCGGACGACGCTTTTTCTTCGAGAAAAGCATCAGGGATAATCGCCGGCAATCTTATTCCGTCTTGCGAGGTAAGCTTGCTGAATGCATCTACGTAACTGCGAATTGATGAATACAGCAAAGAGATGGCATTTAAGTGGGCCCACTCTTCCGACTCCTTTTCCTTGCCCTCTTTAGGCGTGGGAACAGAAAGCTTCCCCCGCATCGATATTCTAATTGCCGCCCTGAAGGAGTGTTCATCTTCATCACCTTCGAAAGTATTTAGAGCAACATGTAAATGCTGCTGGTAAAGCACTCTATCATCATTAGGCTGTGCAGCCATTTTAGCGAAGCTCTCTCCGAGCGAAAGCCCTGGCTCCACAAGATCGTCTGGAAGCGATCTCGTTACAAACACAAAATCAGTAATTTCATATTCAATCAGCTGAGCAGGGGATATTAAATTGCTCATGCTGCCACCGGATAATCAATCGTGGACTGATAACCTGTGTCACCATCTACAGAAGTCAATCTTGGGTCTGAAGATGCTGGTACCTGGCCTGTAATATATATGGGGTGATTTGAAAAATCCAACACCTTGACTTCGATGTTCAAATTTATTTCTGAGTCGACCCCAGAAAACAGACTATCAGAGCTTACGTTGAGAGCATCAGCAATTTTCACCAGTGACTTGACGGTTAAATTTGCCTCTGGACCAATCATCTGTGAAACCGCAGCAGGGGAGACTTTGAGTCTTCTTGAGAGTTCTGCTGAGCTAACACACTCATCGCTCATAGCATGTCTGATGCGGGCACTAATGTCTCGTGATTTATGCACATATTTATATACCCATCCACTCTTAACATTGCGCAGTGTATCTCTAAATGTCTTCAATTGAGCCTCCGTTCTTAATCCATATCTCGATGTCTTGGGCAATGGTCTTTGCAGCCTTCAAGTCTGAAGACTTGAATTTGTCAGTCTTTCCTCCGTGGGGGTCAACAATCCTCAGCAAAGCAATAATCGCAATAGTCTTTGTGTCAACTTGCATCGCTATGATCCTCAACGGCTTTGGACTATCCTTGTGGACATAGATTTCGACGAGTTTATCACCCAGCGTCCTTGTTCGCACACAATCAAAACCATATTCTTCGAGGTCACTAATAAGGGTTGCCACGTATTCTGCCGTTACCCTTGCCTTGCGTGCAAGCTTGTCAAATTCTCTCTCTACGGGAGAGTTTCCTGCACGAGTCAAGCCGTAGTAAACACGCCTGAATCCATCGTCAATCCTTTTTAGTGGTGTCTCGGACATCAGGGTACTCAATAATAAGTTATAACTTAATAGTTGTAAATAGATAGCTTGGACTTAGAGCGTTTTGGTTACTCATCGCTTCTCCAACCTCACTTCATTGAAATATTACTGATATTGTATCAGAATACATTGAAGCTCACCGAAGAAAAAATTATTTTCTGGCCTATGTGTGTATAATCGAGTCAATTTGACATTAGTGGGGGAGTTCGCCCATCGTCCCGCAGCCCTCGCTCCACCCCCACACCTTCGCAGGCTATAGGACAAATACGGATAGGAGGTCCTTTTTCTGTCAAGTTTTAGCTTTCAGCCTATTTTGCATGGACTTCGGGTCAACGAACGACGAATTGACAGGCGAGGCAGAGAGGGGTTAGAATGTACTACGTTGTAGTACGAAAGGGGTAGACTTATGTCAAAAGTGAGCACTGCAATACGTTTTGCTCCCGAAGAGAAGTCTTGGATTCAAAAGTATGCGGACTTTCAGGGAAAGTCATTTTCTGACGTTGTTCGTGATGCAGTTTTGGAAAAAATAGAAGACGAGGCTGATCTGCGTGCCTATGATGTGGCTCTTGCCTCAAACGACGGCACAAGCTACTCAATGGATGAAATTGACAAGATTTTTGATGGACGTTAGGCATGGGCTATCGTGTTCAGTGGTCCAATGCGGCAGTAAAAGATTTAAGGCGTCTTGATCCGCAGGCAAACCGCTTAATCAGAGCGTGGGTCAGGAAAAACCTCGAGGGCTGTGACAATCCGCGGGCGATAGCTGGCGGTAAGTCACTTCAGGGCAGAAAAGGCGGATGGCGCTATCGAGTCGGCTCATATCGCCTTCTTGTTACCATTGTCGATGACGAGCTCCTTGTTCAAGTCGTGAGAGCAGGACACCGTCAAGGAGTCTACAGCAAATTGTAGGCAGCTGGCTACTATGTGCGACTCTACTATATTGGCCTCGACCGTCTTGACGACCACAATAATCGTATCAAGAACCGAGTCCAGCGCGGCGGACTAACGGCTTTGTCGAGGTGGCAAGCTACCACAAGGATCACTTCACCTTCAAGAACGGCTACACGCCCCAGTGGCTCAACGACTTCACGCGCTACCTAGCCACAGCCAAAAGCTAAGACGGGGGAGTGCGCCCATCATCCCCACACCTTCGCAGGTAACCCAAAGCGCCCAGCCCCATCAGGCAGTATTCTGTGATTAGACCTGAAGGCCCACAAGAGGGTTTCCATCTGTTTCAATCTTGTGATTAAGATCAATCTGAATTCTCAATTGTGGCTATCAACTCATTCGCCCACGCAACGGCATCACTGAGTGATGCCAGAACCGGAAGACCTCTAGATTGATTAATATAGAGGTCTTCCCACTTTTCATTTTTCACAATAGTGGGCGGCCATGATTGAAGGTTTCTGTATTTGAACAGCCTCATGCACGTTATTCTGAGCTCCTGAAAGTCTGAGAATTTTTCTGGAATGATGATTTGAAGATCAATTAGGTCATGCACCCGCTCGCTATTCGGTTGACTCAAGCCATGGATTTTTTGTGCAATCTGATGGCGGAGCTGCATGAATGGGACAGGCTTCGGTTCGGGAAATCCTAAGCGTTCAAAGATTGCAATGACATCAGAAGCAATGCCCCATGCGGGTTCGTCGGCATCACCAATCTCATTGTGACCAACCTCTAGATTCACTGTCAGCCAAGGCCTACTGTTGTAGGATAGTTTCACCTCAAACGGCTGTATTACATACTGGGTAGAATACCTTCAGGCTTCGCTGGCCTCTTTGTCACAACTCGACCGGTAAAGCCGTTCCATCCCTTGCTTAGCTCAGCACTCAAATCCTCAATGAATTTTTCGAGGTTACGTCCCTGAACAGTGTCCAAGTCGTTTGTAAATCTAGTTCCAGCGTCTCCGAAGCGAAGCTTGATGGCACTACCACCTTTCACGGCTCCAGAGGGGAGCATTTAGCAACAATAGTGTTGGCCATCAGGGTGCGGATTTCTAGATAGTTTCCCCCGAACTCTCGCTGAATTGCAATGTCAAGATTACGGCGACTGTTTGGCATCTTCGGTGTCATTCGCTCAGCTCTCCTAAAAGAATACTTTCTTCAGACTTCGTAATGAGTCCCTCGCGTCTCGCGTTTCGCGTGGCCTCCTCTAGGCGACTAGCCATAATGGTTTGGCGTGCTGCTCGGATAGCTTCAACAATGCTTTGAGAGGGAATGCCTTCATACTCTGTAGGAGATTCTACGTGTTTGCGCCGAATGATCCTAATAGAAGAGGGCATTTTTTTTCTGATGCGATGTGGCGTCGCAACAGTAATGTTGGCGGGATTGGTAGGTGCCAAACCATGCATAGAAATCACCGATTCTCCAAACAAGTACGCATCGACTCCAGCAAGAGCAACAGCTTCAGCATAGGGGTCATTAGGCGAAGGAGAGTAGTGCTTGATTCGATAGAGACCATGCCCAATGCGAATTAAGCGTCCATCACGAGCAAGGCGCGATATTTCTTTATCGCTTACGCCGATTAACTTTGCTTCACTCGAGGAAATTAAGCCGTAGTTGTCTGCAGCGATTTCATATATATTGTCGTATAGTGCCATGTCAATACCTTACCATATTGGGTGAGGTTTTGACATGTTTATGCTATGATATCCTGTCGGGAGCGCAAAGCGCTCCCGACAGGATATCATAGGCGGAGCTCTGTTCAACTACGACAATGATAACGGCTTTGTCGAGGTGGCGAGCTACCACAAGGGTCACTTCACCTTCAAGAACGGCTGCACGCCCCAGTGGCTCAACGACTTCACGCGCTACCTAGCCACAGCCAAAAGCTAAAACGGGGGAGTGCGCCCATCATCCCCACACCTTCGCAGGCGACCCAAAGGCCATATGTCTACAAATATAGGATTTTTGGGAATGGGAATTACCTCGAATCAGTTGACACCTCAAACTAGTATGCTTGAATGCGTGCAAAAAGGAGGTGGGCTATGCCCAGATACGCACAAGAGTTTAAAAATTAGGCAGTGTCGCTTTATCAAAGTGGAGAATTCGGGCTTGTTAATACTGCAACACAAATTGATGTTGCTCCAGATATGCTTAGGCGATGGATACGAGATCTCAAAGAATCAGAAACATCTTTAGACATCAACGAAAGAGAGAGGCTTCGAAGCGCTGAAAGAGAGCTAAGGCTTCTTCGTGAAGAGAACGAAATCTTGAAAAAAGCCGTCTCGTTCTTTGCGGTCGAGACCACCAGAAATAAACTATAGTATTTGCTTTCATCGACAAAGAGCGCGGCAACCACCCGGTCTCGGTAATGTGTAAAGTGCTCAAGGTTACCAGAGCTGGCTGCTACGCCTGGAAGAAGCGAGAGCCTTCAGCGCATGCTATCCATGATAGGTATTTGAAACAAGAAATATCGAGGCTACACAGACTACATAGAGGTATTTATGGCACCCCTAGGATGCAAAAGGCTTTAGAATCAGCTGGAGTAAATACCTCCAGGCGACGCGTGGCACACATTGTGAATGAGCTTAACCTAACGGGCAACACTGGAGGCAAGAGGAGTAAAGTCGGGCGAAAAAGCCTGAGAAAACGAAGAGAGGGCTGTGGCCTAAGACATGGTGTCAACTAAAGTGAGGCAATTCCCGTTTGCAAGTGACATTCCTTTCGTGGATAATAGCAATTTCAACGTTGGTCAACTATTTTAACAAATAGTATTTCTGGTTGACTTACGATAACTTAAAGATAAATATTTGCTGCTTGTTTGTCGAGGTAGAATTGGACTATTGTTCACCTGGATTGAATAAACATTTGAGAGGAACGGGTTAATGAGCTCATTGGACAGAAGGCGTATCGCACTTATTGACAGTTCGTCACCTTTTCACAGAACTCAATCCTTTCAATTGGATGAAATAGCTACTCTACAAGATGCTGGTGCTACAGTTATTAGACTCTCTCCACACATGGAGGAATTGGAAAGAGATATTGGGGCGCCATATGAGAGTCAATTGTTTCACTGGATAGAGCCAGCATCATACTTCAAGCCAAAAGATGATAAAGCGGCAAGTCTGTTAAAAGGATTAGTATTTCGAATATGTAGAATAGTATACTTACTTTTCTTTCATGCGTGGAATTCACTAGTTACTGGCTTGGTATTCTTGTTCTATTTTCGAAAGGGACTCAGTTTTGAGGACTGTAGAATTGGAAGGTCCCTGGCAAAGTCTTTTAAGACTTATGGAATTGATTTGGTGTGGGCCGTACAATATCCGTGGATTAAGGCAGGATTGGTGGGTGCAAACCTATCGGGAATTGGCATTGTGGGTGAGGAGCTTAGTTATTATCGCCCAGATAATCGCAAAAAGAGCATCGTGAGAAAAGAGGCGCGCCTATTCAAGTCTCTAGACTCGTACCTTGTCGCATCAACTTCGTTTTCAAAATATGCAGAAAGCGTATATTCAATTAAGCCCTATGCAATGAGCTTAGCGTCGCGCTTTGGACATGTTGATTCGATTTCTCCTACCGAAGATGATTTGAGATGCTTGGTATTTGGAACTATTTCTAAGTACCGCTGTTTCGAGCAAATACTAGATGCTTTAGTGCTCTTTAGAGATGAGGCGGCACCTCGCAAGGTATTTATTGATTTTGTGGGTGAGGCCTGTGATGATGATAATCAGTCTTTTAATCAGGAGAGATTGAGAGTAGCCTACAAGGAAAAAATTGTCTCCCGAGGACTTGAAGCTTTTGTGCAGATACTGGATCCGGTGCCTTTAGACGATAGAGTTGGGCTGCCTAAACGCTATGATGTTGGCTTTCTATTTTTTGACGTACCAGGGGGTATCGACTATCTGAATGCTGAACCGACTCGATTGTGGACATATATGGGCTCTGGACTTGCGTTGCTTGGCATGAATACCCCTGGTTTAAGGACGTATATAGTTAAAGCGCAGGCGGGCATAGTTGTCGATGGTTTTTCGCCAGAATCAATCGCAGATGGATTGAGGAGGTTTGTCGCTCTGACTAATGAAGAGATAGATAAATTTAAGTCCAATTCATTAAGGGTTGCAGTTGAGAGATCTTGGGAAATGCAAAAACCACATTTTCTGCAGCTCTTCACGAAAGCTCTCTAATTAACATGGTCGGTAAAGTTGAAATTGGCATAGTGATAGCTGCTTATCAGAGCGCTGACACGATAGATCGAGCAATAAAGTCAGTGATTGGACAAACTGCTCCTTGCTGGCAATTGGTGGTGGTTGACGACGGGTCATCGGATGAAACCTTTGCAGCAGCGAGTACGTACTCGAGGAGTGATGCTCGAATACAAGTCATCAGACAGAAGAATTCCGGTGCGGCGCTCGCTAGGCACGCAGGAATTCAAAAGTTAAAAACAGAGTATGTGTGTTACCTCGATGCTGATGATGAGTTGGCGCCAGATTACCTCGAATTCATGCTACGTTTCACGTCTAGCAATCCGGGATACGTTATATATGGTGTCAATATCCTTTGCGTAACTGATGATGAGCGGTCTATGCTTTGGTCTAATGAGAGTCAAAGAGTGGTGTCACTAGTGGAGATGGAGCAGGAATACAGCATGGCACTCAGTGGTGCGTGGGTTGCCAAAGATGAATACGATAATGTCGGAGGTTTTGCTGCATATAATACTTACTGTGAGGATTTTTATCTTCTGATGAGGTTGCTGATTGTTGGTGAAGCAATTGTTTCTGGTCAGCCCTTGTATTATTACCATATAAATGTGCATGATCAGAAGTCAACTAAGAGACTTAGGATATTCATAAGCGTTATTCGAACGCTTTATCACCTGAAGTGGCACCATGTATCAAATGAGCGGCAAAAACAGATTTTGGCGAGAATGATTCTGATGAATTTCGAGCGCATGTGGGATAGGTACATTAATGAGACGCTCAGGCACCTGCTTCACCGGTTTACTCGCACCGTTACTGGCAATAACCTTTACCAATATGGACTACGACAACTTAAGGGTATTATTAAGAGGGGATAATCAAATCCCAGCATGCTTTTTAGAACAAGAATGTAGAATCTAAGGTGAAATATAAATAGAGTAATGAGGTTAAAGTTGCGCGATAATTATGAGTCCTATAATCCACTTATTTCGATTATTATTCCACTCTATAATCGAAAAGACACTATAGAGCGTGCCATTGAAAGCTTGGTTTCTCAGTCATATCAAAATTGGGAGCTCATCATTGTTGATGATTGTTCGATAGATGAATCAATCTCAAAAGTTGAAGCATATAGTGATTCACGCATTAGGCTACTCAAGCGCTCAAGTAATGCCGGCTACCTGTCTGCGCGCAATGCAGGACTATCGGTTATGCGGGGAGAGTGGTTTGGGTTTCTCGACAGTGATGATGCGTTAACAAGTGATGCGCTTGAGCGTGTGGTCCACA
>WRBW01000007.1 GCA_009784345.1 Coriobacteriia bacterium
AAACGGTACCCTCAGCACCGGGTGGCGAAAATGAACTGCGGCAATGAAGGACGACATCAAAGTTGCGGACAAACTCGACGGCGCGCATGGCCAAAACGCCTGCGCCCGAAGCTGCCATTTCAAGCATTTCCTCGTAGCTGACCACGTCAAGCTTGCGCGCACGCGGCACCACGCGCGGGTCAGCAGAATAGACGCCATCGACGTCACTGTAGATTTCGCAGGCATCAGCCTTGATCCCCGCAGCTAGCGCAACAGCCGTCGTGTCGCTACCACCACGACCCAGGGTCGTAATATGACCGTCCATCGTGCGACCCTGAAAGCCTGCCACGATGACGATTTTTTTCTGAATAAGCGCCTCGAGCACGCAGGCCGCATCGATGCGTACAATTTTTGCCTTCGAATAGACCGAATCGGTAATAATCCCCACCTGAGTACCCGTGAAAGAAATCGCCTCATAGCCCTGGTTTTGAATCGCCATAGCAAGCAGTGCCACCGAAACTTGCTCGCCGGTGGACAGCAACATGTCCATTTCACGCTTGCTGGGATGGGGATGGGCGTCGTGCGCCAGCGCAATCAAGTCATCAGTAACCTTGCCCATCGCAGATACGACGGCAACGACATCATCACCTGAACGGGCGCGCTCGATAAGACGCGCAGCGACCTTGTTCAAGCGGTCGATGTCGGCAACACTGGTGCCCCCAAATTTCATTACTACTCTCGCCATAAGTTCATAGTATACGACAAATGCGAACGGTAAAAAGGCGATTTGCTGTGATAAATTTAAGGAGTTGCATTACGGATTACGGCCCCCATGGCTCAGGGGATAGAGCGTCTGCCTCCGGAGCAGAAGGCCGCAGGTTCGAATCCTGCTGGGGGCACCAATGTCGGAGCGAAAGTCTTACGTACAGTGAGGGAGAATTCCATGGCAGAGTGCGTCCAAACCACCTACGGTACCTTAAGCAGCAACTACCTGAACAAGCTCATGGGGCGGCTGATGGTTCGTAATGGTGGTGAAGTCGAATTCCATCAAGCAGCACTCGAAGTGCTCGAGTCCCTCGAAGACGTCATTGTGCGCCACCCCGAGTTCATACGCATGGGCATCATCGAAAGCATCGTCGAACCAGAACGCCTGATAAAGTTTCGCGTGCCCTGGATTGCAGATAACGGACGCGTCTACGTCAATCGCGGCTACCGCGTGCAGTTCAACAGCGCCATTGGCCCCTACAAGGGTGGCCTGCGCTTCCATCCTTCCGTCAATGAAAGCATCGTCAAGTTCCTAGGTTTTGAACAGGTCTTTAAAAATTCGCTGACTGGTCTGCCCCTGGGAGGCGGCAAGGGTGGCGCAGACTTCGACCCCAAGGGGAAATCTGAAGCAGAAATCATGCGCTTTTGCCAAAGCTTCATGACAGAGCTTTCACGTCACATCGGTGCAGACACTGACATTCCTGCGGGTGATGTCGGCGTGGGCGAACGTGAAGTGGGCTACATGTTTGGGCAGTACAAGCGCATCAACGACAAGTTCACGGGCGTCATCACCGGCAAGGGTCTAAACTACGGCGGATCTTTGGTGCGCAAACAGGCCACCGGATATGGCACCTGCTACTTTATTCAAGAAATGCTCAAAGACATCCAGCAAGATTTCGAAGGCAAGACCGTCGTGGTATCGGGGTCAGGTAATGTTGCCATCTATGCCATGAAGAAGGCTCAAGATCTGGGTGCCACCGTTGTGGCCATGTCTGATTCTGGCGGTTATGTCCACGACCCCAAGGGTATCGACCTTGACCTGATGATAGAGGTCAAAGAAGTCCGTCGCGCCCGCATATCTGAATATGCCAAAGAGCGCGGATGCTCATACATAGAGGGCTCAAGTGGCATCTGGGACATCGCCTGCGATATCGCCATACCCGCTGCAACCCAAAATGAACTGGATGAAGCAGCTGCCAAAACACTGGTCAAAAACGGGCTCATGCTGGTGGCTGAAGCTGCCAACATGCCCTGTACCTCTGCCGCTATCAAAGTGTTTGAAGAGGCGCACATCCTCTTTGGACCAGCAAAGGCGGCAAACGCCGGCGGTGTTGCCACCAGTGGCCTTGAAATGAGTCAGAACTCACTGCGCCTGAGCTGGGATTATGATGAGGTTGACCAAAGGTTACACAGCATCATGAAAAACATCTACCGCGAAGCAAGCGAAGCTGCAGCAGAATACGGTGTTCCTGGCAACCTCGCACGCGGGGCAAATATCGCCGGCTTTGTGAAGGTTGCCCAGGCCATGTTAGCCCAAGGAGCCGTCTAAACCACCTACCGCCATGGCTAAATACCTGATAATCATAAATCCAGCAGCGAAAAGCGGCAAGGCAGCAGCCTTGCTGCCGCTGATTCAATTCCATTTTGCGAATGTCTCGCATCAGATAGAGCTGTCAGAAGCCACCGGCCACCCAACGCAACTGGTCAAAGACCACATCGCAGATGACACACGCTATGTCATTTCAGTAGGCGGCGACGGAACCACCGGCGAAGTCGTCAACGCTCTGATGTCGCTAGCTGAAGAGAACAGACCAGCACTGGGTCTGATATGTGCAGGATCTGGCAACGATGCCGTTCGCGGCTTTGGCATTCCCACTGACACCGACGTCGCCATTCAGACGGTGCTCGCAGGTCATACAAAATCCTTTGATGTGGGCAAGGTCAATGATCGCTACTTTGCCAGCAGCTTTTCGATCGGTCTTGATGCCAACGTCGTCGAGCAGACCTTGATATACAAGGCACAAAAAGCCTGGTCGGGACTGCGCCTTTACTATGCAGCTCTGCTCAAGGTTATCGTCTCGAAACTCAAGCCCATCGAGCTGACCATCAAACCTTCAAGCTGCGACGGCACAGCAGAAAGCATTGATGCGCGCGTGCTTCTGTGTGCTACCACCAACGGTCAAACCTACGGAGGAGGAATCCCCATTAATCCGGGAGCCTGCACAGCAAGCGGCGCACTTTCCTTTTCATGGATAGACTCCCTCACCGTGCCTAAAACCCTGGCGCGCCTCCCACTCATCGTGACGGGTAAGCACAGTAATCTCAAGGCCTATCATCGCCGTGAAATCACCGAAGCAAGCATTAGCTCAACCACGGGTGAAAGACTGGTCGCGCAGGCAGACGGCGAGCTGTTTTGGGATACGCACTTTGAAGTCAGTACCCTCCCTGCACAATTACAGGTGCTCGTCCCAGAAAAACCCTAGAGCGTACCCAATCAATCGTTTTCCGCAATTTCAGCTAGCGCATCGTGGGTAAGAACTAGGCTATTTTCTTTAGTAACGCCACCTGTTCAAGCTCATCAAGCATGCTATCGGTCTGCTATCAGCGAATTGCCTACGCTCCTTCACTTGAATACTCTCGTCAAGGTGTCAACAATCGCCGAATATTCAATACCTTCTGCATAAGGATATTTCCTGCGGTATGCCTGCCAGTAACTTAGCAAATCTTGGCTCTCGTGAATGTCCGTGAGATACTTCTCGTATTGCTCAATATACCTGAGGGTGCCTCGCTCTTCGGCCTTGCGCTTTATCGCATCAAGCAGCTCTTCTGAGTCTATTTCTTCCTGTCTGGTCGTAAGCAAAATGTATGCATCATAGTAGTCCCTAGCCCTTGTATTGGCTACGTTTCTCGCAAGTATTGACTCGATTTTTTCAGCCAGTATCGTATTCAGATTGTATGCTTTGACCCGAATCGCTCTGTCTTCAAGCATGAGCTTATAGGAATAATCAACTTCACGCGGTACTATCACATCACCAGTGGTGATATCTAATTTCAAGTCAGTGCGCATCGTGAAAAATGTTGCCACGAGGCCGAGTCGAAAATCCTCGTACTCTCCCTTCGGATGTATAGGCTTAATGCTCTTAATCTCAAAGCTCACATTGTCGGGTGCAGGAATGGCTACTATCTCCGAAATGATTTTCAGTATTTCTGCCTCACTGACGGGGACGCCCTTAATAGTTGCATCTATATCAATAGTGCTGCGAAGGTCAATTCCAATCATGGCAGCTATAAGAAAACCGCCCTTCAGGATGAAGTTATCGCAATATGGGGACTCGGAAACACGCTCCAAAAATCTCTCCATCATGTAGTTCTGCAGCACCGTATTTGCCGCAAGATTATTCTTGCGCGCCACTTTCTTGATCAATTCTTTGAGCCGCTGCGGATTATCTACAGGAAAAGCAAGGTCACTCATCAGGCTAACACCTCCATATATTGCTTCACGGTGTCACGGATTTTGAGTTTATCAGCATAATTGAGCAGCTTTGCATAATCGGATTCATTCTCGGCCATGTATTGTTTGACCGCCGACAGTACGAGGTCGATATCCAGGCTGTCCTTTTTCTTGATGCAATCACAAATCGTTCTCTCACGGTCATAGACACGCAGAGCGTTTCCGCATGGAGAGAGAGTTGTATCAATGCCGACACTGTAAAGGCCTGGCTTTGAGTAAAAAAAGCGGAAGCTTTCTTTGTCTTTGAGCATTCTTGTGTTGTGACCACTGGGAATCGTCATCATCAACTGAAGCGGCACTCTGTCAGAAAGCCCATGAAGATAGAGCGCTGTCTCGTGAGAATAAATGCACTTACCACATCTATGCTGAGCTACAAGGTATTCGTCCGCCATAACAGATCCAGAGATATACAGGCCACGACTGATACGTTCAAGCAATCCTGCTTCACTCAGTCGTTGCAGCTCTTTGTAGTCAATACCCGCACGTTTTGCATCAGAGGCTCTTAAGACTCCATTGTGCTCATCTAGAATTCTCGCAATAGATTCTTTCAGCTCCATGGTGCTCACCACCTGTCAGTTATGTTCGTAAATAATATACTTCTTACGAACATTACTGTCAAGTACGCTACGTTACCCTTATTCGCCCTCATTGGCTGGTGGTAGAGGTGGGGTGAGGTTGCCCCTGCTTACCTGTATGCGGATGTTTTCATTCATCGATACAAACTGGGCAAATCTTGACATGCCTACTATAGTGCCCTTGGGCTCATGAGAATCGACATAAGTGGTCGTGTAGGTGATGCTTGCTCCCCCGGCCCTAAAGACATGGAAATACTCCGCCAGTCTTGACTCAGGTTCGCCGATGAGGTTTTCAATATAGGGTCTACCCAGCGAATAGACCAGTGTTATCCGGTGCCCATCACCTGTAAGCTCAGTACCTGCAGAAATCGATTGCGATATGAGTCTGCCAAAAGCAACTGAGGTGTTAAACCGTCTGTGCAAGACGATATCAAGTCCCGGGTAGCTTGCTTCATCTGCCGGAATGCGAGAAAAGTTTGGCACGATAATGGCTCTACCCAAAGACAGGGTGATGGTCATCTCGTCATGCCGGGCAAGCCTTTGGCCTGCTGCAATACTTTGCGCAGAAATATGTCCTGCCATGACAGAGTCATGACTGTCTTCTTCTATAGTAAGCTCGATGCCATTTTCACGTGCCCACTGGCGCGCCTCTTCAGGGGAGCGATCTAGAAAGTCAGGAACGGTGATGTTTGCTTCAAATACCTCTTTACCTTTTGACATGTAGATGAGCAGACCATCTGCTCTAGTGTAGTTGTCAGCATTTACCGCGACGTTCGTAAACTCAAGTCTGATAAAGTGTGTCTGCTCGACTTCCGTGCTGTATTCTTCAACGATGCTCGAATTTATGGCCCTGACGTCTTGTCGCCACTGGCGCACCTCTGCGGTGCGCATGGATGCAAAGTCTGGCAGTTCGACATGTTCTGTCATATCGGGACCACGGGATACTTCTAGACGCAGGACTGAGCCGCGGTTTATCTTTGAATCAGGAGCCCTATCTTGAGACACCACGATATCTGAATCATAATCGAGGCTGTAGACGGCGCGCTCTTCAATCGTGATTCTGTTTTGAATGGCCCAGGTTCTGGCTTCTGTGACATTTGATCCTACAAAATCTCGCAGCTCTACCCTTTGGCTGAAGTAGAAGATTCCAAAGGCAAGCAGACACACAGCGGCAACAGAAGATGCAATGGCTAGGTAGCGTACTATCTTTTTCTTATCGTAGCCTTTGTCGCGCCTTGTTTTGTGGGCTGTTTTTGCTATGGCACGACGCCCCTTGACCTTGGGCTCATCTTTGGTTTCAGATTCTAGGGGATCGCTTTTTTCTTCAAACTGCCTTAAGAAATCACTCATGCAAGCTCAGCTTTCCCTTATGCAAGACGTAGCTCTGGTCACTTTGCTGTGCTATCTGCCGGGAGTGCGTGACCACAATTACACACTTGCCGTGTTCATGTGCTAGCTTTTGAAATATGCCGACTATTTCGTTTTCCATTTCTTCATTCAAGTTTCCCGTAGGCTCATCAGCTAGTATCAAATCAACATTGGTCGAAAGGGCGCGCGCTATGGCAACACGCTGCTGTTCCCCACCAGATAGCTTAGTGACGAGTCTGTCTGCCTTCTCTCGGGTGATTCCTAGGTAATCGAGCAGGTTATAGGCGACCTCTTTGTGATGAGGTGGCAGTTCATTTTCAGTTATCGACATGGCGACAAGGATGTTTTCTACTGCTGTCATATAGCGAATGAGGTTATAGGACTGAAAGATAATGCCTACCTTGTTTCTGCGAAATCTTTCAAAGCCAATAGAGGATATGTCTTTGCCTTCGATCAAGATCTTACCTGTCTGTGGCTTATCAAGAGCTGCCAGTAATGACAAAAGGGTCGTCTTACCACTGCCAGATTCACCCACGATGGTGTAGAATCTGCCTTTATCAAAGCTGCACGAAATGTCATCTAAGATGTATCGCATTTCCTCGCCATCTTGAAAGTAGTAACTGATGTTTTGAACGCTTAAGAAATTCATTTCCTGTCCTCTCGAGGCTTGGCCTACATCATTATCTTTTTGGGGTTAAGCTTTACGACATACATCATGGGCAAAACAGTTGCAGCTAGAATTGTGGCGAAAGTGACAGCATAGAACAGCATTATCGTTGTTGTATCCAGTGACACCCGATAAGCGTCCATAACCTGATCAAGTGAGGCATGTGCCATGACTCCCATTCTGTCGAGCACACCCCCAACACTGGTACCCCGTTGAGCAAGCTCTGCGTGTGCCGTAATGAGCTCATTTCTGAGCATGCTTTCAGAAACATTTGCAGAGAGGGCACTTCCTACAATCAAGGCCAGGGATACGGCAATAAGGGCTATGGCCGATACTTCTGCCATCATCTGAAAGATGACGCGGGTCTTCTTTTCGCCGAGTGCAAGATAGATACCAATTTCCCTTTTCCTCTCTCGCAGGATTAAAGTAATAAGGAGGCTCAGTATGAGCACGGATGCCGTTACTGCAATTGCCAAGATAATATTGGAAAGACTCCGTAATGACTCCAGCGAGGACCTAAAGTCCAAAGATTCACTGCCAGCATCAAGGGCAGTGTAAAAACGGGGAGTCATTTCTTCAACGGCAGCTCTAAAAGCAGACATATCACCTATGTCATGCAAGCGAAAAACATTTTGAACCCACACGAGGTCATCTGGCTCTTTGTCACGGTACCATTCTTCGTCAGGAAAGAGCTGCATCTCTCTTTCAGCTTGCCATATGCTGACTTCACGCGCATAGTTATTGGGGACATAGATGCGATTTTCGCGCTCGAACCGCAGCCAGTCACCAGACCACTGATCTGCACGGGTGGACTCTATCAGGGGGACATATATGCCAACAACCTCCAAGTCATGAAGACGTTGTTCGTGGATATTGTCCTCAGTAAAGAATGAGTCGTCAAAGCCCGTATCGCGCACCGTACGTGTGTCCCACACCACTGACTCTAGACTGAGCGTAGACCCAACACCTAGACCATTTACGCGAGCAAAATTCTCTGAAACGATAGCCACAGCAGACAGATTCGTAAGTTCTACTTCGCTAAACATTCGGCCTTGCACCATTTCAATGACACCCTCGCTGATGTCCAGAGGAGTGGCACTGTGAATGCCTGTTAACACGAAAGAGTTGTAGTCTCCCATCACGTGCATGTCACCCTGATTTCCCTCGGGGACATAATGTTCAACCGTAGTGCTAAGCAAGCTGCCCCCAACAGAAAGTTCATAGCTTTCAACATGAGGCAGAGCAGCAATCTCATGCAGGACTTCATAGCAGAGTTCCGCCATGTCTTCGGGCCACTCTCCCCCCGTAGCATTGACGTATTCATTCAAGGCATGATTGTCTATCTCGACAGAGGCCAAGGCCGGAAAGCTTGCTCTGATTTTTGCATCGGTGTTATGGACTGCCTGACTTACCGCAAGAGCACCCGAGATAACACAACCCAAAACAAAGACAATGAGAAAAACGAGTATCGACTTGCCCCTATTCCTCGCAATACTTGAAAAAACCCTCTTCACCACGCCCATATCAAGTACCATCCCTCTGCATTAATAGCTTACGTGGACACATTTTAAGAATGTAAAACAATGGGATAATGGTCGACAAGAGCACTACTGCTATAGCAGCGAAATAAATTGTCACTATTGAGATTGCATCGAACGGCACATTAAAGGCATTCAGTGTCTCTGCGGCAACAGAACCGGGACTGAGCCCCATCATACCCAAAGATTCTTCAATGTGGGCGCGTCCACCATAACCACCGTATTCAAAAGTGGTCAATTTTTCAGTGAGCGTAGTTCGTGAAACTTGGCTAGCAATCAAGAATCCAGCACCCAATGAAAGAGTGATGCCCAGTAAAGCAATTGCTGTCAATTCCGAAATCATCAGGGTAAACATCTTTAGGCGAGTTTCGCCCAAAGATGCAATAATAGCAATTTCTCGCTCGCGGTCGCGGACAAAGAATGTCGTCACAAGACTCAACACAATAAAGGATGCACCGGTGCCAAATATCAGAACTCTTTGCGACAATTCTGCCAAAAATCCCATCGCTGAATGAACATTCGCCGCATTGCCGACAGGATCAATTACCCTGAGGAATGGTGGCGTGATTGCTGCTACCTCTTCCCGAAATGCAGGGATCTCTTCTGCGTTGTGCAGAATAAATATGTTTTGCATCCAACTCGAAGCTTCATCAACGCTGAATGAAAAGCTTGGATCATGTGGATGCAGCTTTGACATCCGAGATCTAAACCAATCTTCAATTCCTAATGCGAGAGCATTTGGGACATAAATGAAATTCTCTGCATCAGAGCTAAGCATTATGTCAAGACTCTCACTGCCCGTGTTAAACCTAACGACTGGTGAATACATACCCACAACTTCAAGTACATAGTTCTTGCGATCGACAATGTCATCCTCAACAGCATCCCTGCTATAGGGAAAGAATTTTGTACTTACAACATCCGGAGTAGTCCAAGCGAGCTTCTCCAACTCCATAATTGATCCAATTCCCAGCTCATTTATGCTGGCGAAATTCTCAGAAATCATTGCGACATTTGACGGTCCTTCGAGCTCACCCTCAGTAAATGTCCTACCTTTAACCATCTCGATTACACCATCACTCAAGTCTATTGGAACTGTATTCTGGGTCCCCTTGAGCTCTAAAGCAATATATCCTAGTCCAGATATACCGTCTGGCAAACCGTCAGGACTGTATCTTTGAAATTTTTTAGCAGAGCCAATGAGAGTCGACATCACCGAATAATCGTAGCGACTTACTTGAGGTAGAGCTCCAATCAGTTCCAGCAAGTCAGGCTCTGGAATGGCAGAAATGCTTTCAGCACCATCTTCGAGCCAATAGTTATCGAAAGCCTCAAGGTCGGGCTCTATCGTCACCATAGCAGGCATTGTTTCGACCACTGTTATGGCAGTACTATTCAGTGCAAAGCTTGCCAAAAGCGCACCTGAAACAACACATCCGAGCACAAACACTATAAGAAGCATGGTGATGCTTTTTCCAGGATTCCTCACAATACCGAGCCCAATCCTTTTAACAGAATTCATATTTCACCAAGGTCTCTAACAATCACAACCTCCAAAGATCCTCTTTCCGATAAGAATCTTGCAGCTGACTAAATTGGGAGTGATGAGTGCCTTCGCAGCAGTATTCTTGCGCACATTTTTAGACTTTCCAAAAGGGAATAAGATGTTTCGGGATTCCCCTGAACGAATGCTTCGTACTTCCACCAAAGCCGCCTGACTTACCTCAGGGGCATCAGAAATGGCATAACCGCGATTGACAAAGTTGCCTAGTCGCCTCTTGAGGCTAGCCCAAGCTCGCTCACGTAGATTCATGTTACAACCTCCGCGCCTTGTAGATTGCGTAATTTACTCATAGCACTGACAGAATCACTCAATGACTTCAACGGTGAAACGGACACGTTCAGGGGGATACAAATTGTAGTAAGGGTTACTGCAAAACGGATTTGGCATCAACAATGCAAAGAACTCATAAAAACCTGGTGCTTCGGGCGCCACGACTTCAAATCGTCCAAATTGTCCGCTGTTGAGATCATTCCTTCGACCCCCGTTGTCGACAAACAAGAAGGGCTGATCACTCATTTTCAGTTGGTTCCACCCAAGCATAGTGATAATGAGATACGACTCAACATCAGAAAGACCTGTGATGTGCGCATTGGCAAAAAAGCTCAGCTCTACTCTATCGCCGCTCGCAACCTCCCACGTATCACCGTTACCAAAGCTAGGGATAACTCCGTCTTTGTGCGGCTCCTCTTCCGGATGTACTGAAAAGGCAAGGAACTCTGACTCTCTTGGTTTCTCGAATGCCCGATGGTCGATTTGCACGCTGTCCTCAAAGCCATAATCAACAACTAAATTTAGTATTCTTCCAGAATCCCATCTAATTTCTGAGTCAGTCGCTGCGTGACGCTCGGGCGATATGATAAGTGCGACAGTCAGTCTGCCACCAGCCAAGTCGCTGTCAACACTTGAAGCAATTTGGAGCGGAATATCCACTTCAATCTGAGGGTCCAGCCCGAAAAGAAAATTTTCACTGTAGCCCTCAGCGCCAGACACGCGAAAATCAACCATCTGATAATTGTAAAGAATTATGAGCATCAGATTACTTCGCCTTGAGCTTCCATTTTTTACCTGAACGACAACTTGATCTTGCAGGGTTTCCATCACTATTTCCCCGCCAAGTTGCCCGGGATAAATATCGAGCTCAATTGTTTCGCTTTCTACTTGAAGATCTAACTCTCTAAACCTCAGGTTAGCCTTCATTGCAGGATTTGACACAAATTCCTCATTGATTGGCATCACTACCGAAGGTTTTTTCTCCGCCAGCACATAAGCATCATCAGAGTATTGCTCCTGGCTTTCGGGCTCATTGACAAGATCACCCACCTCGAACACATCATACGCCCAAGCGCAGGCAGCTATGAGAATTGCCATAAAGCAGGTCGTAAAAATCACGATGCGTTCATTTTTACTCATCGTCATTCCTGATACCCAGCAAGAAAGAATTGGAAGGATGAGTTCTAACTAGAATCATAAGTGGAATTGCCGCCGCCAAAAAGGCTGATGTAAGGAATAGGGAGTAGAATTGAATTGCCGTTCCCATATCCATCTTCACTTCAAAAGTCTCTAGCATCTCATGAGGAGACATATGAGTGCTATATCCCATAAATCGAAGATTTGGTGCAACTCCATCAACCACTCGGGTGGGGTTTTCTAGCTGCCTTATCATATCCTGCTCAATCAACATGCTGGACACCTCTGCACTTAATAGATTTCCGGCTAATAAACCTAAGGTCATTCCAATAACAGTGGCAATCATAATCTCAGCAAGAAACTGCCCAGCTATATTGACCCTTTTTTCTCCAAGGGACAAATAAATTCCTACTTCATTTTTTCGGTCGTGCAAAAACAGCATAATCAGTAGTGAGGTAATCGCCACTGTTGCTGCCATCGTTCCAATAACAGTCAAACTTGCCATTTCATTAATCATATCCAGCGAAGTGGTCATAACGAGATGCGCGTCTGTGAAATCATCAACCTCCCAGAATCTAGGCAGAATTTCTTGCGCTGAGTCCCTAAAAGCCGTCAAATAAATTGGATCTTTGAGTAAAAAAGAACATGTCCATGATGATATGGCTCTTCAATTTCTCTTGCTGCCAATGCCTCCATGTATACCTCTGGCGCATGCTCCGACATGGCTTCCCACATAGTATCAACAAGCGAATCGATGACTGGTATTGGCACATACAACTGGTTAATTTGGTTGATGTACTTGAAAACATCATCTTGCGTTTGCATATCCTCAGGAATAAACTGATTCTCAAATACGCCAACCAGTTCCAACATTACTGGCCGTGTGTGCAGCGGGTCGCTGACTTCGTCAAAGGATGTTCCATCCAGATAGATCCTCTGGTCAAAGGTGACAAAATCACCGAGGGAGTATCCGTTCGCCTCCAAGAAATCACGACTGGCAACAGTTACGTACGAAAGAGCTTCAGTTTCTGATGCAGTAAAACTACGACCTTCGCTCAGCTCAATCAGGCCAGTCTTAATATCCAAAATGTATGGATTCCTCACGCCTTTAAGAAAAAAATGCTCAAGCCCTGTGTCTTGCCATCCCCTCCAGTGCGATAGGCTGAAGAGATCTACCGTATCTTCACCCAGCATTTCAATATGAGCAAATTTTGCTTCATCAAATGCGCGGACAAAACTGTTACTGTAAACTACCCCCTCTAATGAGTAATCGAAATCATCGACGTACTCCAGAGCGCCTATCTCTCTGATGTGGTCAACCGTAAGTCCAGGGAGCTCACCCTCTTCTCCATAATAGGCAACCATCTCTTCCCATGCCTGATCGCTAGAAGGCATGGTGAGTGTAGCAATGGCAGGCATCTGCGCTCGCAGAGTAAGATCTGTAACGCTTACCGCACTTTCAACTAACAAAGCTCCTGATAGAAGAATCGACAACAAAAAAACGCTGATCAAAAGAATGGCAAAGTACCCCCATCTACGCTTGACACTGCACACCGCTCTTCTACAAGCATTCATACTAAGACCCCTCATCATCTTGTGTTTACCCAGAAAAGTGGCTGGGAACAAGATGACAATCCTCCTCTACAAGACAATAAAAAAGTAAATGTAAATATTGGATCAAGAGCAAAGTCTAGCATGAAAATTCTCTGAAAATGCATAATTTCTAATTAAAATTGATATCTATAGTGTTTTTATTATGAATTTATCCTAATATCTCATATTGCGCAGATGAAGGATCAGATTTTCATCAGGTCATTCAAAAGAGGAGCGACCATCCATTGTCACAAACACTTTTGCTACACTAAGTACACAGGCACGAAGTGTAGGCACAAGGCCACAAGGAATTGCTTATGGATAAATACTTTGATTTGAAGGTCATCATCCCAGGTGCGATTGGAATCCTTATTGGAGGCGCACTCTTTTTTGCAGGACTTGCCGGTGCTGGTGCCGCCATGAGCACCCTCGGTTTAATATTCACCACCATGTTTGTCATGCTTGCAGCACAAAACGCCGGTGCCATTAGTCGCAAGCTATCGCTGTCCATCATCATGGGATTTTTTGGCATCGGCGTCATCGTCATGGGGGTCTCACTTGAAGCAAGCGGGGAGCTACGCCACTCCCCCTCACTCTTTCCATTGGCCATGGTCATCGGGGTCGGCATGTTTGGACTCGGTGTTTACCGCCTCTTCACCAACACTAACGACTAATCATATGTGGGGGACGCTGGACGTACTCACCCGCTGCGCGTGGTGTTGATGTAGTCTGCCAATGGGGTACGTGATATACTCTTAAAGTAAGACGTTATTACAATAGTACGTCACATGAGGAGTAGGTATGACAACCATCACTTTATCCAGCAGGGGGCAAATTGTGCTTCCGGCCGCTTTTCGCAAAAAACTGGGTCTTGCCGCAGGCGATCAGCTGCGAGTCGACATCAACGAAGAGACTCAGCAAATCACCATCGCGCGCGCCGAAACGATTGATGAAATGAGCGCGCGCTTCAATTCGTGGATCAAGCCAGGCACGCCTCCACTGCTCAATACACGCGAGGTTTTTGAAAAAAGAGAGCCGCGCCTATGAACATTGCCGCCAAAAGAGAATCTCTTGATACTAATGTCCTTGCACGTCTAGTCCTTCGAGACGTGCCGGAACACTATGAGGCCGCAAAGAAACTCATTTGTACTAAGGGGCGGCGTTTCTATGTGTCAGACACCGCAATTCAAGAATTGGTTTATGCGCTGGGTGCCCACTATGCCTTCACCCGCGATCAGGCTGCAGAAGTTGTCAGCTCATTGCTGACGATTGAATCTATCGACTGCAATCGCGCCCTCACTACCAGTGCGCTCGAGCTCTACACCGGGCATGACAAACTTTCATACGCAGACTGTTACCTCGCTGCGAGCGCATCTGACATGAATGCACTTCCCCTGTGGACCTTTGACAAAGATCTTGCACAGAAAGTTCCCAGCGCACAACTGCTTGCCTAGAACAGCTGGCGGAGTGCGTCCATACCAGAGACGCTGGACGCATTCCCTCAATTAGTCTGTCCGCATAAACTGAAGAATACTGCCGTCTTCTATGTCAATCGCATAGTAAATGAAGGGCATCGGGTCTGCATCAGTCACAAGGCTTGGGTCAAGTCTGAACCACAGCATCCATGCCCACTGATTGGCGCCGTCTGGCGCAAACTGCCAGCCAAAGTCATCAAGCCCCATAATCCTCAAAGCTTGTTGCGTATGCCCCGTCGTTGTTATGTTACGGCTCGCAAGGTCTTGCCGCGCAATGCGGTAGGCATCTGCGTAGGAAATGTTGATAGAGCTGGGATTATCTTGCACTTCGGTAATCTTTATCCACTCGTGCATTCTGATTTCCAAATCTTCATGCAAGGACATCTGTCTAAGCGTTCCGTCTTCCAATTGAAGGGTCTTGTCTCCCCCCCAAAATCCTTCGGGCTGAATAAAGCGCTGTCCCGTACGCGGATCTGCATAAGGAAATCTGTCACCAAAATAAGGATGATTATAAGGCCAGTCATCAGGACCCGTATCAGGAGCAAAAAAGTCATCATCGAAAATTATTGCTTCACTATTATCAGTGGCTGTTATATCAGTGCTCGCCGTCGATTCTGCTTGGTCTTGACCGGCAAAAGCGAAAACTGAGCCGGCACCTACGACCAGAATCACGACCAGTATAAAGGTAAAAAGGGACATACCCAGGGTGGCGATCGCGATTTTCTTGTTGCTATCTGTGGCGTTCATAATTGCCTCCATTCGTGTTTTTAACTTACTTTTGTCGTCACAGAAACAGCTTGCCAGTGCTACCTTGCCCGCCCTCGCAGGTCCCACCATTTCCATGATTGTTTCGACATAGATTTGTCTTCTGTTGCTACCTACCTGTTTGATAACCGCCTGATCACACGCAGCCTCGCAGTCTGCCAGTAAAGCAGCGTTCATCGCATACACCGCTGGGTTAAACCAATGCAGTGACAAAGCAATGACAGAGAGCAGCTTCACATAAAGGTCGCCGCGCTGGCAGTGAATCAATTCGTGATGGAAAATCATCTCAAGCTCTTCGGGTGTGAAATCTTTGTCTGGTAAAAGTATCGTTGGACGTAAAAACCCAACAATCATTGAAGTTGATATTAAGTCGCAGCGCCTGAGGGTGATTCTTTTGCCGCGCTTTCCTCTGATGTTCATACCCCTTTCTGCCTTTACCTCATCCAGAATGGCTAAGGTGCTTGTATCATCTACGGGATTACTCCAGCGTCTGACCAGCCTGAGGAAGCTGAAATATTTCCACAGGTGATATGACAGAACGACAAGGGCAATAACAGCCCAAACAACTGCAAGCAGCTCAAGAGCAGCGAATGTGTACATACCACCTGTCGTGGCAGATGAAGTACCTGAAAGAGCGGCGGCGGAAGTAACGGAAGTGCTAGAAGTGAGCGCGTCTTGCACTGGCAGGCTTTGCGCTCCTACACCGAAGTCTGCGCTAGCCGCAGCATTGATGCTCTGTGCACCGGCTGCATTAGCTGATCCAGCTGCAACGGAGCTTTCTGCCGTGAGAACAAAGGGCAATTGGACATTGATGATTCCGTCACCCAGCAAGGGTCGGAAGGGTATGACCAGACCTACGAGGATGACTATCCAAAGCACAAAGCGCATCTGGGGTCGCAAGAGTTTTGGAAAGTACGTCCGAAAAGCCAAAATCGCCACTATTACGACAGACAGAGCAAGCGAGGTTGCCAGAAATGAAAGAAAAGAAACTGCCATACTACTACCCCTTTTCTTTCACTTTTTGATCGAGCCAGGTGCGCAGCTCTTCAATATCTTCTGCTGACAGATCCTTGCCTGCATACATGGTTTTAACGAGGCTGCCCACCGAGTTCCCCCGGTAACGCGACATAAAACCACCGGTCTCGATACTCATATACTGCGCCTCATCGACCGCGGCCGTATAGTTACGCTGCCTGCCCACACGCTCGCTGGTCAAAAAACCCTTTTCGATAAGACGCGTCAGCATGGTCAGCACCGTTTGTGGCTTCCAGTGGCTTGCTGCACCCAAGCCGTCAATAATCTCTGAGGTTGTAATGCCGGGCTTGCCTCGCCAGACAACTTTCATTAGTTCAAATTCTGCATCAGGCAGTCGCTTGATTGTTCCCATCTTCTGTGCTCCTTACTGGCGGCATCTGTTTTGTGCAAGGGCGACATAATTCCTGTCACCATTGATGCAAAATGACAGCTTCTACAAATGTCGTAAGTAACATACTACAATTGTAGAATGTCATTGTCAAGAAAGAATTCTGTGCGCCCAAATTAACAAGCAAAACTTTTGGTTTTAGCAAGTTTTGCTTGTATGTAAGCAAAACTTTCTGATTCATGAAGTTTTGCTTGTAGGCTGCACTTAGACCGAATGAAGACCCCGCGAGGTGGTCTGCCGACATTGCAGGTGTGGACGTGCTCCCCCGCTTTGCGAAAAAGCCCGCCACAAGGGGCGGGCTGAAGGGTGCGATGACGTTGGTGCGGAGCTATTCCATGTCGGAGGCGGCGTCGGTTGTGTAGATGAACACATTCCCGCTTGAGAAAAACGCCGACTGAGCTCCGTAGGCTTCGGTGAAAAAGGCTATGGGTACATAGATGGTACCGTCAGACTCTAAGGTGGCTGCGGGTAGCTCGACCGTTTCACCGTTTACCGCAACGATGTCAGATCCAATCTTGAAATTAATCAGGCCATTTATTCCTGTGACGTCAACTTCCCCACCGTCGGGGCTCACGCTGAAGCTGCCACCTAGTGCTTCGACGACCGGTTCTAGCGACACGTGGGTTGGCCAGATGTCACCATCTGCCGCATAACTGCTTGACCCGATGACTTCCACGTCATCAACTTTGACGGGAACGGTCGACCAATCAGTGACCTCATCGACGGGCTGAGCTTCGTCGACAGCTACGTAGTCGGTATCAGCTTCGGCATCTGCACTAGCCGTATTGCAGCCAACCAAAGCCACAACGAATACCAAGGACAGAGCCAACAATGATACTTTCATTAGTTTATTCATTACCTCACCTAATCCTCGTTCAGGTTTTCACTTTTTTGAACGCAATATTCTATCATCTTGCTGTGTTTCTAATGTGAACTCTGCTGAGGCTACATGCTGGCATGAAGTGCTGTGAGCTCTTCAATCAAGCGGGCTGTGACTGCTTTCTGATCTTGCGTAGACAGGCGAAGGACAGCTCCTCTGTATTCATCTACTACCTTCAGCACAGCTATCAGAGCTTCGCTTGTATCAGCAACAGGCGCGTCATTTTGTTGATTGCCATCCCCCTGCGAGCTCGCGACGGGTCGCGCGACAAAGCTTCCGTCCTCAATTGAGCGGGCCACCTTGCGCACCTCGCTGCTGGGCGCCGTCGCCAGTTCTTGAACGCGCTTACGGCTAATCTTTGCTTCACCGCTGATGATTTTTTGCTTGACCTCTGGAACAACTGCCTTTAAGGCATCAATCCCCTCAGAGAAAGTTGCCTCACGCAACAAGGTATTTCGCGAAACACCCTGCTCGTCGGCAAGGAGCCGCGCGGTAAAACCGGGTCCAGGCTCAACCAAGTTCCCATTTTGGGAACTTGCCCCCTGTGAGCTGCGCTTTTCCCGATTTCCACCATGAATCTTCCTCTCAGTCCGGTACAGCAATCCACGAGAATAGCTCGTCTGGTAAGGCGTCATATTACGCCGAGACATCTGCGTCCGCAGCATCCACACAATGACCTCTTCACGCGAGGCAAACTCCATTTCTGCGACGCTAAAAGGTAGTCCGTGGCGCATCGCAATCTCATAGCGGTTATGCCCATCGACCAAAATGTCATGCCCCTTCCACACCACCAAGGCATCACGCACCCCATGTTCCAGCAAGCTCGCCTCGAGCTGCGCCTTGACATCAGGGCTCAGCAAAGGCAAAAGGAGTCGGAATTCCTCATCGATAATAATGTTTGTTTGGGTAGATTTTGCATCAGACATGGGCAGCCTCTCTCTCGAGCCGCCGTCAGCAACACACAGCAGCTAGCGGATAGGCGGTCCACCTTGCGATCCATCCCTCTACTATACCACCCGCGTCAACTCACTGCGCCCAAGGAATAAGTGGTGGGGAAACTTGCGGTCAAAAACAGTGCGACACTCCTCTAAGATGTATTCACTCAGCACAAGGGTATGTTCGTTTCCGACAGTCTGCACTGCCTGGGCGGGAAGCGAATTGGGACTATATATCGCAGAGATTAATACATTGGCATCAATCATCACTCGCATGATTAACGATCACCATAACGTATGTCCATGACCTCTGCCAAGACTTCATCCTCGCTAAACTGTGAGCCGGCAACAGCTTCTTGTGCAGTCTGCAATGCAAGTGCTGTCGTATTATTTACGACAATCTCTCCATTTTGCTTACGCAAGAAAAGTAGCTTATCACCAGCTTTCAGGTTGAGCCGGCGGCGAATTTCAACGGGAACGGTTATCTGACCGTTAGCAGAAACAGTTGCAAGATTCATAAACGCTCCAATCCTTGATATTCTTTATATCTCAAGAATACTTTAGATTCTATAGACTTGTCAACTATTTCAAGTCTGAACATCGCGGAGGAGTGGGTCCAAAAGGTAGGGGGCAACTCGCTTCTAACCACCCCAATTCCTGAGCGAAGCGAGGGATCTTTGCGTGCAAGCACCAAAACAGACCCATGGTAGAAGCACGCAAGATCCCTCACTTCGCTTCGCTTGCTCGGGACGTTGGGGGGGGCGCATTTGACCTTCGGGCGTTATGCGCCCGATACAGGTCCTGTGCCGCGAGGCACAGGTACATGGAGCGACAACAAAAAAGGGCGACCATGAATGGACTCCGCATCGGAGTGCGGGATGACAAGCTGGGACGTGCCATCAATCGACCGAGTGCTCAGAATGCTCCAGACGTTCAGAATCAAGGCGAATGAGAAAAGGAGGAATCCTAGCGTAGTGACCTACGTGGATTCCTCCTTTTCGAAACTTCAACGCCGAGTCTGGGCGTCTAGTGCTTTCTGAGTGTTAGTCTACCAGGCTGATGGCACCATTAGGACAACTGTCATAGCAGATGTCACACTCTGTGCAGTCATCCTTGCGAGAAAACTTTGCGACGTCTTCGAGGTCGAAGCAATCGCTGGGGCAGTCATCGACACAAATGCCGCAGGCGGTACACATCTCATCGTTAATCTTTGGGAACGCCATGGGTACTCTCCTCTTCAAACTTCAGCAAGTGCCAAAAGCTGGCCTACTTGAAGAATCCTTCGTAGTTACGCATTTTCAGTTGGCTCTCGATTTGACGCATGGTCTCGAGCGATACACCAACCATAATGATAATGGAAGTACCACCAAATTGCATGAACATTCCGTTATCGGTTACGGCAAAAAGGATGGACGTACCTACCGCAATCGTACCCAGGAACAAGGCGCCTGGCAGGGTGATGCGGTTCATGACGCGCTCGATATAGCGGGTCGTGTTTTGTCCCGGGCGGATACCAGGGATAAAGCCACCCTGCTTGCGCAAGTTGTCCGAAATATCGATGGGGTTAAACACCAATGCCGTATAGAAATAGGCAAAGAACACAATCAGGATGAAGGTGATCAACCAGTTACCCCAACCGGCATACCAGGGCAGTGCTGACAGGGCATCAGGATCCATCATCATGGGGCCTGAAGCAAACATTGCTACGCGCTGCAACCAGTCTACCTGTGGCATCATCTGTGCCATCTGGGCAGGAATGGTCAAAATGGCTGATGCAAAAATCATAGGAATAACGTTTGCACCATTAACCTTCAGCGGAATGTAGGTACCTGAACCACCAAAGACGCGACGTCCGACAACACGCTTTGCGTACTGAACGGGGATGCGGCGCTGACCTTCTTCGATGTAGATAACCACAAAGATAACGATGGTCATGGCAACCGCCAGGGTCGCGATCATGGCAAGGTTAGAACCAGACAGTCCCAGCAGGCTCAAGTCCTGCAGACCCGTTCCCTCGCCACCGCGCAGGATGGTCTGGTTGCGGGCAAAGGCGTCGATAATCGTTGGGATAAACTTTGCAACGATTGATGAGAAAATCATCATCGACATACCGTTACCGATACCGCGCTGGGTGATGAGCTCTGCCATCCACATGATGAGCGCCGTACCAACAAGCAGCGTACCAACAATGAGCACCGGCGTCAGCCAGGGTACCCCTGGTACATCTACAACGCCCGAGCGGAAGATCCACAGCATACCAATGGCTTCAACCAGGGCAATACCCATGGTCATGTAGCGCGTAATCTGCGTAATCTTGCGCTGCCCGGCTTCTTCTTTTGACATCTTATCCAGGGTAGGAATAGCTGCCTTCAGAAGCTGCATGATAATCGATGCCGTAATGTATGGCATGATACCCAGGGCAAAGAGCGACATGCGTTCTAGGGCACCACCCGTAAACAGGTTGAGGAGTCCCAGAGCCGCATTATTAGCGGCCGTTTGAGCAACGGCGTATACGTCTACACCAGGTGCAGGGATGTGTGCACCAATACGGTATAGTACGACTATTGCAAGCGTAAAGAGGATCTTCGTACGAAGATCAGGCACTTTAAACGCATTGACAATCGCATTAAACATTATTCGACCGTCCCTCCGGCGTTTTCAATCTTTTCTTTAGCACCAGCGGTGACCTTCTCGACCTTGATGGTGAGCTTCTTGGTCAGTTCGCCGTCACCCAAAATCTTGACAGGAAGTTTTGTGGCGCTCTTGATAGCACCCTTTTCTGCCAATACTTCAGGGGTAATGACATCGCCATCTGCAAACAGTTCTTCCAAACGACCGACGTTAACCACGGCGTATTCGACGCGATTGTGCGATACGAATCCACCCAGTTTAGGCAGGCGTTGGTACAGAGGCAATTGTCCACCTTCAAAGCCGGGACCCTTTGTGCCACCAGCACGTGAGCCTTGACCGTCTTGACCGCGACCACTGCGTCCACCATGGCCTGACCCATGACCGCGACCGACGCGCTTGCGTCCCTTGGTCGAGCCAGGAGCTGGCATCAAATCATGTAGTTGCATCTTAGATCTCCTCAACTTCGATAAGGTGCTTGACCTTAAAAATCATTCCGCGAATTACAGGAGTGTCTTCCTGCTCGACAACATCGTTAATGCGCTTCAGGCCCAAGGCACGAATGGTCGCACCCTGATCTTTCTTGCGCCCAATGGTCGAGCGTACCTGCTTAATGCGCAGCTTTTTAGCTTTTGCTGACATGTAAGTATCCTCTCGACTTAAGCTTCTGTTGTTTCAGCAGCTGCTTCAGTTGCCTCTACTGCGTCAGCAGCTACAACTTCTTCAGTGCTCTCGGTCTTCTTTTTCTTGCCGCCACCATAGAGCTTTGCTACGGTCGTTGAACGACGGGCAGCCACCTCTTCTGCTGACTGCAGTTCCTGCAGACCCTGGGCGGTTGCACGTACGATGTTAATCGCATTGCTTGAACCCAGTGACTTGCTTAGAACATCAGTGATGCCAGCAAGTTCTAGTACGGCACGAACGGGACCTCCGGCGATGATACCGGTACCAGGAGCCGCAGGCTTCAGGAGCACGCGACCGGCACCGAACTCACCCATGATTTCATGAGGGATGGTTCCGTTAACAACAGGCAGCGAGAACATGTTTTTCTTTGCGTCCTCGATACCCTTTTTGATGGCATTAGGAACTTCGGATGATTTACCCATGCCGACTCCTACGCGTCCTTCGCCGTCACCGACCACTACCAGTGCGCTCAAGCTAAAACGACGACCACCCTTAACAACCTTTGAAACGCGGTTGATATAGACAACCTTTTCTTGCAGCTCCGAAACGGGGGCTTGATATCTAGCCATGTGTCTAATCCCTTCCTAAAACTTCAGTCCGGCTTCGCGGGCACCATCTGCAAGCGCCTTCACACGACCGTGGTAGATTCGTCCGCCCCTGTCAAAGACGATTTCAGTAACGCCTGCCTTTTTGGCACGCTCTCCCAAAATCTCTCCTGCGATTTTTGCGGCTTCCTTGTTTGATGCACAGCCTTTAATCTTTTTGGCAACATCAGTTTCGTTCGTTGCAACGCTTGCAACGGTAACGGCGCTGACGTCGTCGATCAGTTGTGCATAGATGTGCGCATTCGTGCGGTCTACGCGCAGGCGTGGGCGAGCAGCGGTACCAGAAATCTTACCGCGGACGCGACGCTGGCGCCTGGCAAGTGAAGCGCTTTTTGCTTGTGTCTTCTTAGTCATCTACTTATCTCCTTAGCCTGCAGCCTTGCCGACCTTGCGACGTACATGTTCACCTTCGTAGCGAATACCCTTGCCCTTATAAGGCTCAGGCTTGCGCCACTTACGGATATCAGCAGCGACTTGTCCTACGCGCTGCTTGTCAATGCCTTTAACAATAATCTTGTTGTTGGCAGGAACTTCAAAACTAACCCCTGGCTCTGGCTTGACAATAACCGGATGGCTAAAGCCCAGTGCCAGCTCGATGTCTGAACCCTTAGGCGTTGCACGGTAACCAACACCGTGAATCTCGAGCGTAATGCTGTAACCTTCGCTGACACCGATGATCATGTTGCTGATCAGGGTGCGGCTCAGGCCGTGGAAGCTACGTGCTTCACGACTGTCGTCCAAAGCGGTGACCACAACCTCAAGAGCGTCGCCCTCACCGCGGGTCTCGATACCAACCTGTGGCTGGAAGGTATGGGAAAGCTCCCCCAATTTACCCTTCACCACAACGGTCTGACCGTCAATTTTTACCTCAACGCCGGCGGGAACCGGGATGGGCATTTTACCAATACGTGACATTGCCTTATTCCTTTCCCGTCCGACTACCAGACGTAGGCGAGCACTTCGCCGCCCACACCGAGGGCACGTGCCTGAGCGTCAGTCATGACACCGCTTGATGTTGAAACTATAGCGATACCCAGACCACCCAGAACCCTTGGTAGATCTTCTTTCTTTGCATAAACACGCAGACCAGGCTTGCTGATTCTGCGAATGCCCGTGATAACGCGGGTCTTGTCGTTGGTGTACTTTAGCTCGACTACCAGGGTGTCAACGGGGCTGCCTTCAACCACGCTGTAACCGCGAATGTAACCGGCGTCTTTCAGCACGCGAGCAATGTCGACGAGCTTCTTGCTGTAAGGGATCTCCGCGACAGCTTTATGTCCCATATTCGCATTGCGAATACGAGTCAGCATGTCAGCGATAGTATCGGTCATCATAATGCCTTACGTCCTTTCGTTTTTTTGAGTATAGTCCGTGATGGCTTGGTCTAAACGAGGTTCACGCTGGCCCATAACCAGGGTGCTACTCGCAACTGCCTCTCCGGCTTGCTTGGCTGCTTGAGGTGCTGTGCCGCGGGCGGCAACAAGACCTACCAGCTGGCCTTCTTTACACCGGGGAGCTCGCCTTTGTTAGCCAGCTCGCGCACACAAATGCGGCACAGTCCAAACTTGCGGTAGTACGCACGTGGACGACCACAGCGTGAGCAGCGATTGTGCTCGCGGGTCGAGAACTTAGGAGCCCTCTTCGCCTTGGCGATCATCGATTTCTTTGCCACTTGCTTATCCTTTCATCGTGCGACCGGGAGTCTGCGCTTGCCCGCTTTTAAAGCGGCGGAGTGCGTCCACACCAGTCGACTTTTTACGGTTTGGCCCGTCTATGGCCTGGTTATTTCTTTTCCTTGGGTGCCTTGAAGGGGAACCCGAATCCTGAAAGCAGTGCCTTTGCGCCCTCATCATTTGCTGATGTGGTTACAAAGGTGATATCCATACCGCGCATGCGATCGACCTTGTCGTAGTCGACTTCAGGGAAGATCAGCTGTTCGGTGACACCCATGGAATAGTTGCCGCGACCATCAAAGCTGGTTGCTGGCAGACCACGGAAGTCGCGAATACGAGGAATCGCGGTTGCAAGCAGGCGATCAAAGAACTCCCACATGCGGTCTCCGCGCAAGGTTACCTTGCATCCGATGGGCATGCCCTCGCGCAGCTTAAAGCCTGCAATAGACTTCTTTGCACGATTAATGCGAGGCTGCTGACCGGTGATGATGCGCAGGTCTTCAACCGCAGCATCAAGCTGCTTGCTGTCGCCTACGGCGTCACCGACACCCATGTTTACAACGATCTTCTCAAGACGCGGAATCTGCATGACGTTTTCCAGACCCAGCTCTTTAAGCAGGGCAGGAGCAACCTCATCTTGATACTTCACCTTAAGGCGAGGCATTTCAGTCTTTGCTGCTGTCTTTGCTGACATTAGTCGATGTCCTTTCCGCATTTCTTGCATACACGTACACGCTTGCCGTCGTCATCTCTGCGTGTGCTCACGCGGGTTGGCTTGCCACATTTGGGGCAGACCAGCATGACGTTGCTGACGTGAATGGGTTGTTCGATCTCTACGAAACCGCCTGCCTGGTTACGCTGGGTTGGGCGGACTGCCTTTTTGGTGACAGCCACACGCTCGACAACAACGCGCTCAGACGTAGGGTTGGTGCGCAGTACGCGACCTTCACGACCCTTATCTTTACCGGTGATGACAACTACCTTGTCATCCTTACGAATCTTTAGCTTTGCCATATTCTATACACTCCCCTACAGTACTTCCGGAGCGAGCGAGACAATCTTCATGTAGCGCTTGTCGCGAAGCTCACGGGCCACAGGGCCAAAGATACGCGTGCCACGAGGATTACCGTTCTCGTCAATAATGACGGCTGCATTTTCATCAAAGGCGATGTATGAGCCATCGGGACGACGTACTTCTTTCTTGCAGCGGACAACCACTGCGCGAACTACTTCACCCTTTTTTACGTTGCCTGCGGGCAGTGCTTCTTTTACCGAAGCGACAATAATGTCACCAACGCGCGCATAACGGCGCTTTGATCCACCCAACACTTTGATACAAGCGATTTTACGAGCACCGCTGTTATCGGCAACCTTTAATCTAGTTTCTGCCTGAATCATGTTTTCTTAGCGTCCTTTCAGTAGCTTAAACAGTAGCGACAAAGCGCGACTATTTAGCTTTCTCCACTACTTCAACGAGGCGCCAGCGCTTCAGTTTCGACAGCGGACGAGTCTCCATGATGCGGACGGTATCGCCTACACCAGCAAGGTTTTCCTCGTCATGTGCGTGAAGCTTTTTGCTCGTTAGAATCATCTTGTTGTACATGGCGTGCTTCTTGCGGTCTTCGATCATGACCACGCAGGTCTTGTCACCGGAAGCAGACACAACAACGCCTTGACGTTCTTTTCTTGCGTTTCTGTCAGTTGTTACTGTTGGCATTTATATCCTCTTCCTTACTTGCCGACCGCTGCAGCGGCTTCAGCTTCACGTACAGCTGCGAGCTCGCGAGCACGCGTCTCAGTTTGGATACGAGCGATGTCTTTTTTCACAGCACCAATCTTTGATGGATCATCAAGTTGGCCTGTTGCCAGACGAAAGCGCAGGTTAAACAGCTCTGCACGGCTGTTTGCAAGCGCATCGGCTAGCTTTTCATCACTCAGTTTTACGACATCTGTGTTTTTCATTATTATGCCCCTCCCTCTTCGGTCGAAGCGGTTTCAGCAGCAGCGTCAGCACCCTCGGCACCAGCTTCTTCGACTTCAGCAGCAGGTGCTGCCTTCATCAAACCGTGGATAGGTCCGCCTTCGCGTACTACAAATTTCACTTTAATTGGCAGCTTGTGACCAGCAAGACGCAGCGCCTCGCGGGCTACTTCTTCTGATACACCGGCGCATTCAAACATTACGCGACCAGGCTTAACCACCGCTACCCATTCCTCTGGGTTACCCTTACCAGAACCCATGCGGGTTTCAGCAGGCTTTTTAGTGATGGGCTTGTCGGGGAAAATGTTAATCCAGACCTTACCACCACGCTTCATGTAACGAGTCATCGCAACACGAGCAGCTTCGATCTGACGATTGGTGATCCAGCTGGCTTCAAGGGCCTGCAGACCGTAATCGCCAAAGTGCACTGTTGTGCCACCCTTTGCGTTACCACGCATTTTGCCGCGCATTACCTTACGGCGGCGTACTCTCTTTGGACTGAGCATCTACCTATCTCCTTCCGCCTCTATCATCGCGACCGCCGCCACGGCGACCGCCACGTGGAGCACGGGGAGCACGTGTACCCTCAATCGCAGGATTGGGGGGCAGCTGTCCCGGCAGTGTCTCACCGTGATAGATCCATACCTTAACGCCGATAACACCCATGGTGGTGTGTGCTTCAGCAAAACCATAATCAATCTTTGCACGCAGCGTATGCAGGGGTACACGACCCTCACGATACCACTCGCGACGGCTCATTTCAGCACCGCCCAGACGACCGCTACACTGGATACGAATACCCAAAGCACCGCTCTTCATAGCGCTGATAACAGCCTTGCGCATCGCACGACGGAAAGCCACGCGGCCAACCAGCTGGTCAGCAACAGACTGCGCAGTCAGGTTGGCGTCCAGTTCTGGGCGCACTACCTCAACAATTTTTACGTCCACAGGACGACCGGCAATCTTTTCCAGTTCTTTGCGGAGTACGTCCACTTCTGAACCTTTTTTGCCGATAACAATACCTGGACGAGCTGTCCAGATCTCGACCTCTACCTTTTCGCCCTTACGTTCGATAACGACGTTTGAAACGGCAGCACGCTCGAGGCGCTTGGTCAAGAACTTGCGAAGTGCCAAGTCATTTTCTAGGGTAGCCGCATAATCTTTGTCCGCATACCAACGGCTGCGGTGCTTTTCGACTATTCCTAGGCGTAGTCCAATAGGTGAAACTTTCTGACCCATGACCTTTACGCCTCCTTAATCGTGTCGAGTTGGATAGTTACGTGGCTGGTGCGCTTGTTGATGCGCTTTGCCATGCCCTTTGCTCCGGCGCGAATACGCTTGAGCGTTGGTCCTTCGTCAACGAAGGCTGCTGAAACATACAGCATGTCAGCGCGCAGGCTGTCATCCTTGTTTTCAGCGTTAGCAACCGCACTGTTCAGGGCCTTTTCGATGGGCTCTGAAGCTGCACGAGTGCTGAACTTCAAGATGGTGCGAGCTTCCTCGACAGACTTGCCGCGGATCAGATCCACAACAATGCGTGCCTTACGAGGCGAGACGCGCAGGTACTTAGCTACTGCTTGAGAAACCATTTAACTACCTGCCCTTCTTGTCGCCAGCGTGACCGCGGAAGGTACGCGTGGGTGCAAACTCGCCCAGCTTGTGACCAACCATGGACTCGGTGATGTAGACCGGAACATGCTTACGGCCGTCATGAACGGCAATCGTGTGACCAACCATCTCTGGAAAGATGGTAGAAGCGCGCGACCAGGTCTTGATGACCTTTTTCTCGCCTGCTTCGTTCATCGCAGCAATGCGGCCCAGCAGGCGCGCCTCTACGAAGGGTCCCTTTTTAAGACTTCTACTCATAAGTTAATCCTATGTCCCTTCTCTACTTCTTGCGACGTCTGATGATCAGACGGTTGCTCGCTTTTTTCTTGCTACGGGTACGATGTCCCTTTGCAGGCTGACCCCAAGGTGAAACAGGGTGACGACCAGCGGACTTATTCTTACCCTCACCACCACCGTGGGGGTGGTCAACAGGGTTCATAACCGTACCGCGAACGGTAGGACGAACACCCATGTGGCGCTTACGACCAGCTTTACCAATAACGATGTTATTGTGTTGCTCGTTGCCGACTTCACCAATGGTGGCGCGACAGGTCACCAGTACGCGGCGCATTTCGCTTGAAGGCATACGCAGGATGGCATACTTGCCTTCCTTACCCATCAGCTGGATGCTGGTTCCGGCACTGCGAGCCAGCGCTGCACCCTTACCAGGCTGCATTTCCACCGCGTGAACGACGGTACCAACAGGAATATCTGCCAGTGCCAGTGCGTTACCAGGCTTGATGTCGGCTCCGGGTCCTGATTCGACCATGGTGCCTACTTCCAGACCCTTAGGGGCCAGGATGTAGCGCTTTTCACCATCGACGTAGTGCAGCAGTGCAATACGAGCGCTGCGGTTAGGATCGTATTCGATGGTTGCGACCTTTGCAGGGATACCATCTTTGTTGCGCTTGAAATCGATAATGCGGTAGCGACGCTTATGTCCGCCACCCTGATGGCGCACGGTGATGCGACCATTGTTGTTGCGGCCACCCTTTTTAGGCAGCGGCTCGAGCAGCGATTTCTCAGGGGTCGTCGAGGTAATCTCTTCAAAAGTAGAGACGCTCATGCCGCGACGGCCAGGAGAAGTCGGCTTATACTTTCTAATGCCCATTAATTCTCACTCCCTAGCTTACGAACAGTTCGATACTATCGCCCGCTGCCAGCGTGACGATTGCTTTTTTCCAGTTGCGGGTCGTTCCCTTGTGGAAACGAACGCGACGTGGCTTACCAGTTACATTCATGGTGTTGACTTTCATCACCTTGACGTCAAAAATCTCTTCGATTGCGCGGGCAATCTGTGGCTTGGTAGCCGTCTTCAGTACCTCAAAAGTGTACTTGCCCTGACCCTCCATGAGGTCCATGGACTTCTCCGAAATAATCGGACGGATAATAATCTGACGAGGATCGTTCATTAGCTCAGCACCTCCCCGAGGTAGTCAACGGCTTCCTTGGTGACCAGCACGGCGGTGTTATCCACCAGGTCATAGGTGTTAGCTTCAAAGGCAAAGATAGGACGAACACGGGGGATGTTGCGCAGGGAAAGGAAGGCGTTAGTCTCCTCGTTACCCAGCACGACCGTGAGCTTCTTATCTTTCAGGCCGAGTGCGTCCAGTACCCCTGCAGCCTCTTTGGTTGAAGGCTTGTCAAAGGCCATGGCATCGACGACGTGAAGGTTGCCATCAGCGTTCTTTGCTGAAAGGGCGCTCTTCATCGCAAGCTTAACGACCTTGTTAGGCACCTTGAAGGCATAGCTGCGTGGGTGTGGTCCAAAGACAACACCACCGCCTGCCCACTGGGGTGCACGGATGGTACCCTGACGGGCACGACCGGTTCCTTTTTGTCTCCAGGGCTTGCGACCGCCACCGCGGACCTTGCCGCGTGTTTTGGTGCTGTGGGTGCCAGCGCGAGCTGCAGCCATTTGGCTGCGCACAACCTGGTGTACGGCAAAGAGATTAGGTTCGATTGCAAAAATCGCCTCATCTGCCTTGACGGTACCGGCTGCTGCTCCCTTCTTATCTGTAACTTTAAGAGTTGTCATTTTCTTATTTCTCCTCTAACTTTACGGCAAATATTCTTCGGCGCTTAGGCGACTGAAATCGTCAACAGCGCGTTTTTGCCGCCAGGAACGGCACCCTTTACCAGCAAAAGATTTTGCTCGGCATCTACTTTTACGACCTGCAGGTTCTTGACAGAAACCTTGTCATTACCCATCTGTCCAGCCATGCGCTTACCCTTGAATACCTTTGCAGGGGTAGCAGCCTGACCAATCGAACCAGGACGACGGTGAAAGCGTGAACCGTGTGATCCAGGACCACCTTGGAAGTTGTGACGCTTCATTACACCGGCAAAGCCCTTACCCTTGCTGACACCTGAAACGTTAACCTTTTTTGCATCAGCAAACATTTCAGCAGTCAGGACATCGCCGACAGCAAGCTCTGCAGGTCCGTCAAGACGAATCTCTGCCAGATGACGCTTAGGATCTACCTTTGCCTTTGCAAAGTGACCTGCGTCAGGCTTGTTGACCAGCTTTTCGCGGATTTCACCAAAGCCGATTTGAAGGGCATCATAACCCTCTTTATCAGCAGTTTTTACCTGTGTAACCACACAGGGGCCAGCTTCGATGACGGTGACGGGCAGGAGGTTACCCTCTTCTGTCCACACCTGTGTCATCCCCACCTTACGGCCGAGTAACTGAGTTGACATGTACTACTTACCTTTCCTTCTTCGATCGTGGGACGGTGTCTGAACCCCTTGTTCAGATCCCCAGCGGATCGATTAACCTATGCCTTGATTTCGATTTCGACACCTGCTGGTAGGTCAAGGCGACCCAGTGAATCAGCAGTCTTTGGTGTAGCATCGATGATATCGATAAGACGCTTGTGCGTACGAATCTCAAATTGCTCGCGACTATCCTTGTTCACGTGTGGTGAGCGGATAACGCAGTACAGATTGCGTGAAGTTGGAAGAGGAACAGGTCCTACAACCTTAGCGCCGGTCTTGATCGCTGTATCAACAATCTTCTTGGTGCTCTGGTCAACGATCTCATGATCGTAACCCTTGAGGCGAATTCTAATTCTTTGTGCCACAGTAATTCTCTCTTCCTATTAGCTAATCTCAGATTTTGCAGTGATTTCTTCTGCAACTGATTTCGGAACTTGCTCGTATGCCTTAAAGACCATGGTGTACACAGCGCGACCCTGGGTCTTGCTGCGCAGGTCTGTCGAATAGCCAAACATCTCGCTCAAAGGCACCTTTGCGCGCACAACTTGTGCCGTACCGCGAGGCTCCATACCTTCGATTTGTCCGCGGCGACCACTGAGGTCACCCATGACATCGCCCATGTACTCTTCAGGTGTCACAACTTCAACAGCCATCATAGGCTCAAGCAGTTTTGGCGAGCTCTTACGCAGAGCTTCCTTGATTGCCATTGAACCCGCAATCTTAAAGGCCATTTCACTCGAGTCAACTTCGTGGTATGAACCGTCAACCAGCTCGACACCAACGTCAACGGTTGGGAAACCTGCCAAAATACCGCTGTCTAGGGCTTCTTGCATACCCTTGTCAACAGAAGGAATGTATTCCTTAGGAATAGAACCGCCGACGATCTTGTTGTCAAACATATAGCCTTCGCCAGGTTCGCGGGCGATCAGGTTAATAACAACGTGGCCATATTGACCCTTACCACCGGATTGGCGCGCATACTTGACGTCAACCTTGTCGACGTTCTTGCCAGCTGTTTCGCGATAAGCAACCTGTGGCTTACCAACGTTAGCTTCAACCTTGAACTCGCGCAGCAAACGGTCAACGATGACCTCCAGGTGGAGTTCGCCCATACCAGCAATGATCGTTTGGCCGGTTTCCTGGTCGGTGCGGACGCGGAATGTTGGGTCCTCCTCCGCCAGTTTTGCCAGCGCAATACCCAGCTTATCTTGCTCGGCCTTGGTCTTTGGCTCGATAGCAATGTCGATAACCGGGTCAGGGAATTCCATCGATTCCAGCTGAATAGGTGCATTTTCGGCACACAGAGTGTCACCGGTGCTGGTGTCTTTCAGACCAACAGCAGCAACAATGTCACCAGCTGCGGCGAATTCGACATCTTCACGGCTGTTTGCGTGCATCTGCAGCAGACGACCAATGCGCTCTTTCTTGCCCTTCGTGCTGTTCATGACGTATGAGCCGCTGTCGAGCTTACCGCTGTATACGCGGAAATAAGTCAGGCGACCAACAAAGGGGTCGGTCATGACCTTGAAGGCCAGAGCCGCAAAAGGCTCCTTGACATCTGCACTACGGTGTTCTTCTTCACCGGTTTTGGTGTTTTCACCGGCAATCGCTGGGATGTCCAGTGGTGAAGGCAGAAAGTCAACAACGGCGTCAAGCATTTGCTGAACACCTTTGTTTTTGAAGCTTGCACCGCAAATAACCGGAGTAAAGGTACAAGCAATACAACCCTTGCGCAGCGCCGTCTTGATTTCATCAGTGGTGATGTCGGCGTCATCGAGGATCTTCATCATCAGATCTTCGTCTGCGTCACTAGCGGCATCCATCATTTCCTCGCGTGCCATTTCAGCAGCATCGAGGTATTCGGCTGGAATCTCGCCAATCGTTGGGTTGATGTTGTTTTCGTCTTCGTTAAAGAAAATCGCGTTCATCTCGACCAGGTCGATGATGCCCACAAACTGGTCTTCGGCACCCATTGGCAGCTGAATCTTGACCGGAGTCGCACCCAGGCGCTCCTTCATCATGCTGACGACGTTTTCAAAGTCTGCACCGGTGCGGTCCATCTTGTTAACGTAGGCCATACGGGGAACCTGGTAACCGTCGGCTTGGCGCCATACGGTTTCAGACTGAGGCTCAACACCACCAACAGCACAGAACACGGCAACGGCACCGTCCAGTACGCGCAGTGAGCGCTCTACTTCTACGGTGAAGTCAACGTGGCCAGGGGTGTCGATGATCTGAATACGATAATCGTGCCAGAAACAGGTGGTTGCAGCAGAAGTAATGGTAATACCACGTTCTTGCTCTTGAACCATCCAGTCCATGGTTGCGCCGCCCTCATGGACCTCTCCCAATTTGTGCGTCTTGCCCGTGTAGAACAGGATGCGCTCGGTGGTTGTGGTCTTGCCGGCGTCAATATGGGCCATAATGCCGATATTGCGTGTTTTATCAAGCGAAAAAGTTTTTGCCATGATTGTTAGCTGTCCTTAATGCTCTTACCAGCGATAGTGCGAGAACGCACGGTTCGCTTCGGCCATCTTGTAAAGATCTTCACGCTTTTTGATCGATGAACCATGCTCTTCAGCAGCGTCCATGATTTCAGCGGCAAGGCGATCAGTCATCGACTTTTCCTTGCGCTTGCGTGAAAAGTCAACAATCCAGCGGATTGCCAGCGTGGTGCTACGACGGGCGTTAACCTCGACAGGCACCTGGTAGGTTGCACCACCAACACGCTTTGGGCGAACCTCAAGTGTGGGGCGGACGTTGTCCATGGCCTTCTTAAAGACTGAAAGTGGATCTTGCTCGGTCTTTTTCTCGATGATGTCAAAGGCGCCGTATACGATACCCTCTGCAACGGACTTCTTGCCGTCCCACAGGATCTTGTTGATAAGTTGGGTCACGAGCTTGTTGTTGTAACGCGCGTCGGGCGTAATCTCGCGACGTTCTGCTGCTGCACGTCTAGGCATGGTTTATTTCTCCTTCTTTGCGCCGTAACGGCTACGAGCCTGGGCACGATTTGCGACGGGAGCAGCATCCAGTGCTCCGCGAACTACCTTATAACGAACACCTGGAAGGTCCTTAACACGACCACCACGCACCAAAACGATGCTGTGCTCTTGCAGGTTGTGGCCAATACCAGGGATGTATGCGGTTACTTCCATGCTGTTTGACAGACGAACACGGCAAACCTTGCGCAGCGCAGAGTTTGGCTTTTTAGGCGTCGTCGTGTAAACACGGGTGCACACACCACGCAGCTGGGGGTTGCCCTTCAGCGCTGGCGTCTTTGACTTGTCTTCGGCCTTTTTGCGGCCCTTCCTTACTAACTGGTTAATAGTAGGCAAAACTTGTCCTTCCTAACTTTAGTGAGTTTTCCGGTCCTCACCTTTTCTACCTTTTATTGCGCGGAGGAGTGCGTCCATGTATGGCACAAAAAAAGTGCCTCTTAGTGCTTATGCTGCGTAAATCAAGTACAATTTAGTGCAACCGAGCGCTAAAACACGGCAAAAATCGACTCCTCAAAAAGTCGCGGTGTATAAATATACTCCCTCTGTACTGTGCTGTCAAACAACACGCACCCGAGCGTATCCATCCCAATCCCCAAGCTTCCCGAGCGCGTTTTTTTCGTCTGCTTGTCATGCCGCACTTGATGCGGCATCTCGCGTTTGCCCTTTGCCCGTAACCCCATGCACCTGTGGCTTACGCCACAGGACCAGAAACGGGCGCACAGCGCCCGAACCCCTCATGCTTTTAGCTTTATAGCTCTCGTCATTGCGCGCCCCGACGCGCAATCTAATTGTTGGCAGAATTTCGATTTCAATCGTCCCCATATCATTCACCATAGCGCACTACACAGCGCCCTGCTTACAATCAGACTGCGGGTCGGAGCCCGCAGTGACGGCGGTGTAGTATTCTTGAAATCGTTGCACTTTGTCAGGGTCATTTCTATTTAGGGAGGCACTATGGCATTTCGCACGATTATCATCGAAAGAGCTGCGCGGCTGCATGCACGCAAAGAACAGCTCGTCGTCAAGCAGGACCAGGATATTCGAGTACCGCTCGATGACATCCTAGTGATTCTGATTTCTTCTCCCGATGTTGTATTTAGCTCTGCTTTTCTGTCGAAGGTGACGGGTTACGGAATCTGCATCATTACCTGTGACAACCGCTATTTGCCTGCGGCAATGGCATGCTCGTTCCTGCCTCATTCGCGGCAGGCAAAGATGACGCAGAAACAATTCAAGATGACAAAGCCCTTTCAGAATCGTCTGTGGCAGGCACTGGTGAAATCGAAGATCTCTAACCAGGCTGACAGTCTTGACTACTATGGGATTGTTGATGCAGATCGACTGAGAAACTATGCTGCAAAGGTGGTTTCTGGTGATACCAATAATCTAGAGGGCACAGCAGCGCGCTACTATTTTCCTCGATTGTTTGATGGTCATCTGCGCAGCGATGATAATGTGATAAATGACGCTCTAAACTATGCCTATACTATTGTGCGATCTATTGTTGCCCGCAGCATTGTGGCTCACGGCCTGTATCCCCCACTGGGGATTCACCACAAAAACGAATTCAATGCTTTCAATCTAGCAGATGACCTAATTGAGCCTTTTAGACCACTAGTTGATGTTTACGTAAGGTCGCATCCCCCTTTGAAGGACCAGCTTCAAGTCGAGGATAGACGTGCTTACATGAATTTGGCTCATCTCATGTGTCTGATTGATGGGAAGCGCATGACACTTGCCTCTGCGGTGAGGGCGACAACATCTAGCTTCGTCGAAGCTTTGAACTGCGGAGACTATCGCAGACTTGTACTGCCCAGCATTGATGGTATCGAGATCAAGAGTGATGCCTCATGAGAGTGCTTTTATCGATCGATATGCCGATGCGCGGAAAACGTCAAAGACAGGCGGCCACGAAGATGCGCAAAGACCTTGAAGATGCTGGCTTTACGAGCATCCATCGTAATCTATTCTCGCGCGTTATTGGTGGAAGGGAGAGTATTGGGCGTAACATCAAGAGAATTGAAGCTGCCTTGCCAGAATGCTGTGCCGCCCGGGTCTTCACTATGACAGAGCGGCAGTACGCTGATATCCAAATGATTAATGACGAAAAAAGCGAGCAGGAATTGTTGGTAGACGCTCGAAGACAGCTGGTTTTTTAAGGGCAATTACGAAGAAGGTGGGCTAAAGATGCAGCTTGAGAGCATGCTACACTGTTGACTCTTTGACGGATAACGTAGATTATGTAAGCATCAAACATTACCAGTACCGCAAAGCAAAACGCCGTTATTGCCACGGTGTTTTTCCTGCCGGGCGCAGACCTGCCTGTTATGACGCTCAATCAAGTCAAGATGGCCTTGCAACTTGCCTTTATCTATGGTGAAGAGTTGACCTTGCAGCGTGCAGCAGAAGCTGCCGTTGTGGTCTTATCAGCCTATGGCTCGCGTGCGGTGGCGCGCACAGCTACCCGTGACTTGCCGGTCGCTT
>WRBW01000008.1 GCA_009784345.1 Coriobacteriia bacterium
AAAACAGCGACCTTCATGATTATGGGCACCAGGTGCACGCGCAATTGCCGCTTTTGCAATGTCACGAGCGCTGTTCCGCGTGATCTCGACCCGAGCGAGCCTGAAAAGGTTGCCACCGCCGTCGCACGCCTGCAGTTAAGCTACGTCGTTGTCACATCGGTCACGCGTGATGACCTGCCAGACGGCGGGGCAGCGCACTTTGCTGCAACGGTTCGTGCGATTCGCGCAGCGTCGCCACAGACCGTCATCGAGATTCTCATCCCAGACTTCAAGGGCAGCAGCTCGTCGCTGCAAAGCGTCTGTGATTCTGCCCCTGATGTGATCAGTCACAACATCGAAACCGTCCCCGAGCTCTACCGCCAGGTCAGAAAGGGCGCCAGCTATCAGCGTTCGCTCGATCTTATTGCGACGATCAAAGAGCTTAACCCGCAGATCCGCCGAAAATCAGGCATCATGCTGGGCATGGGGGAGACGACCAGCCAGCTCGAAGCTGTCTTCGATGACCTCCTGCAAGCTGGATGCGAGCTTTTGACCATAGGTCAGTACCTTGCACCCAGCCTTGAGCACTATCCCGTGCAGGAATTCATCGCGCCTGAGGCCTTCGAGCAGCTGGGCAATCTCGCCCGCTCAAAGGGCTTTGCCTTTGTGGCCTCTGCCCCCTTGGTGCGCAGCTCTTACCACGCCCAAGACGCGCTTTAAACGCCAACAAGGGCAGGGTCAAGCACACGACTACCTGCTATACACCTGTTATACTAAAGGGAGAAATTATCCCATATTTCAAGGAGCTCACCACCTTATGACGCCAGCCAGTCCTGCACTTAGTTCTGCGACCAGCGCCGCCAGCACAGCCCCTTCTGTGAAGCCGCGCAGCAAACGTGAACTACTGACCTTCCAAAATGCCATCCTTGCCCTGCAAAATTACTGGGCACAGTATGGCTGCGTCATCTTGCAGCCCTACGACACCGAGGTCGGTGCCGGAACCTTCCACCCCGCAACGGTTTTGCGATCCCTGGGTCCAGACAGCTGGAACACAGCCTACGTCCAGCCCTCGCGCAGACCCACTGATGGTCGCTACGGCGAAAACCCTAACCGCCTGCAGCACTACTACCAGTTCCAGGTAATCTTGAAGCCCAGTCCTGATGACGTCGTTGACCTTTATTTCAACTCGCTCAAGGCCATTGGCATCGATCCGGCACAGCACGACATGCGTCTGGTCGAAGATGACTGGGAATCACCCACCCTCGGCGCCTGGGGTCTAGGATGGGAAGTCTGGCTCAACGGCATGGAGGTCACGCAGTTCACCTATTTCCAACAGGTCGGCGGCTTTGAATGCCGCCCGGTTCCTGCCGAAATCACCTACGGCATCGAGCGCCTGATGATGATTATTCAGGGCGTCGAAAACGTCTACGACCTCGTCTGGACCATCGGCCCTGACGGTAATGAGGTTAGCTACGGAGACGTCTTCCAGCTCAATGAGCGCGAGTATTCGACCTATAACTATGAAGTCGCAGACGTGCCCATGCTCCTTGATCTTTTCGGTAAATATGAGGCGGAGTGCGTCCATACCCTGGAGGCTCAACTGCCAATTCCTGCCTATGACTATGTTTTGAAATGTAGCCATGTCTTCAACTTGCTTGATGCTCGTGGTGCGATTTCTGCCACCGAGCGTCAGGCCTACATCCTGCGCGTACGCGATTTGGCAAAGCGCTGCTGTGCGACCTATCTTGACGAGCAAAGGTCTCAGAAAGAAGATGCGCCATGTGACGAAGCAGTGCAGGAAGGAGGGGATGCATAATGGAAGTTAAGCCTTATACATCAGACCTTCTTTTTGAAATCGGCGTAGAAGAAATGCCTTCAGCACCTCTTAACGCTGCGCACCTCCAATTAGAGGAGCTCGCAGAAAAAGCCTTCGAACAAGCACGCATTGGCTACGCAGACATGACGGTGTATTCGACGCCGCGCAGACTGGCGCTACTGATTAAGGGTGTCGAAGAACGCAGCGCCGACATGGTTCAGGAATACAAGGGACCTTCGAAAAATATTGCCTACGCTGATGATGGAACACCCACCAAGGCGCTTGAGGGCTTTGCACGCGGTAAGGGCGTCGAGCTTGCAGACTGCGAACTGAGAGAGCTTGACGGCGTCGAATATATCTATGCTGTCAAGCAGGTCAAGGGTCAGAAAGTGCAAGAAGTCTTGCCGGGCATCCTTGAGGGTCTTATCACGGGACTCGACTGGCCAAAGAAGCAGCGCTGGGGTCGTGGTGATGAATCCTTTATCAGACCAGTGCGCTGGATACTGGCCATGCTGGGGGCAGATGTAATTGCGCTCAAGTTTGGACAGGTCGAATCAGGCGACCATACTTATGGACACCGCTTCCTGTCGCCTAAGGCTATCCCCATTGCTGCCATGCGCGAGTACAAAAACGTCTTGCGGGGTAATAAAGTTATCGTTGACCAAGATAAGCGCAAAGAGCTCATTTTGGCAGAAGTAGAGCGTCTGTCGCAAGATTACGGCAGCGCACAGATACCCGAAAAGATGCTTGCCGAGGTTGTGAACCTGGTCGAGTATCCCAATGGGCTGCTGTGTAGCTTTGACGAGGACTTCCTGCGTGTCCCGCGCGAAATCCTCGAATACGCCATGAACTCGCATCAGCGTTATTTTGCCATAGAGCGTGCTGACGGGACGCTTGACAATCACTTTGTCGTTATTTCAAACGGAGATCCTGCCTTTGATAAGCAGATCAGCGCTGGCCATGAAAGCGTTATACGTGCACGACTGGCAGATGCTGCCTTCTTTTACGACGAAGACCTTAAGGCTGGTCTAGACGGCTGGAAGACAAAGCTCGACAGTCTGCTTTTCCAGAAAAAACTGGGCACACTTGCAGATAAGACCGCACGCATCGAGAGGCTTGTTGACTACCTCTCAAGTGTGCTTGACGTTCCTAAAGAAGATGCGGCAAACGGCCTGCGTGCTGCGGCGCTGGCAAAAGCAGACCTGACCAGCCACACGGTCGTAGAGTTCACCGAGCTCCAGGGAGTCATGGGCAGCTACTATGCCTTGGCTCAGGGCGAGTCTCAAGAGGTTGCTGATGCTATAGCAGGGCACTACTTGCCGCGGTTCTCTGGCGACGACTTGCCAGGTAGCTTGCCTGCCCAGTTAGTTTCGATTGCTGATAAGACTGACACCATTGTGGGCATCATCGCCGCAGGCTTTGCCCCCAAGGGCACCAGTGACCCTTACGGTCTGCGACGCTGCGCCATCGGCGTCTTGCGTATTGTAATGGACGTACTCCCCTTAGATATTTCAAAGCTGATTGATGCAAGTATCGCTACGATGCCTGCAGAACTTATGGCGAACCTCGATTCAGGCGAGCTCAAGACTAGTGTTGAGGCCTACTTCAAATCGCGCACGGAAAGCATGTTGCGCGAACGGGGAGCCTCGTCCGAGGTTGTATCTGCTGTGCTGGCTGTTGCTGCAGCTCTTCCGGCCGATGCCGCCCTGCGCGCAAAGGCGCTACAAGACTTCCTGGACACGGGGGATGCCTGGATAAACCTGTCGACGGCCTATGTTCGTGCGAAAAACCTGAGTGACCGGGAGGTCGGAGTGGCCGTTGATGCCTCCCTTTTGGGAGTTGACGAGCAGGCCTTTTATGATGCCCTCACGGCCTCTGAGCCTCGCATGCATGAGTATTTGGCGCAGGCGACTTTGGTGTCGTACCAAGATTACCTCAATACTTTGGCGTCGATGCGTGCTGCGGTCGACAGCTTCTTTGAAAAGGTTATGATCATGGATGAAGACCCTGCCTTGCGCAAAAACAGGCTGGCTTTGCTCAATGTGTTTATAGCCCTCATCGAGCCTTTTGCGGATTTCCGTCGTTTGCCAAAGCAAAAGGATCAGAAGTAGCCGATGATAGCAGCGATGATGCCGGGAGGTGGCGAAAAGAGCGGCAATAAGCGTGAGTTGACCCTCCATGTTTTGAGTGACTCGGTGGGTGAAACTGCAGATACCGTGGGTCACATTATTGCCATTCAGTTTCCGCAGTTTCACTGGAATTATGTTCTGACGACCATGATTGACAGCGTGCAGATGCTGCATGATACGGTCATGGCGCATCGGGGCGACAGCTCACACCTCTTTATTTACACCTTTACGAATCCCGCCCTGCGCGAAGAAATGATTACGATGCGCTACCCCGACTGCGAGGAAAACCGCATCTATTCCATTGATGTGCTGGGCAGTGGTCTTGACATGGTGGCTGACCTGACGGGTGAGTCTCCATCTGGCATGGTTGGGATGCTGCACAAGGTCGATTCGGTCTACTTTAATCGCATCGAGGCCATGGAGTTTGCCGTCAATCATGACGACGGGCAACTGCCCGATGGCTTGGCAGAAGCAGATGTTGTCTTGATTGGAGTGTCACGGACGTCCAAAACACCTCTTTCCATGTATTTGGCCCATCGCGGTCTGAAGACGGCCAACATTCCTCTTACCCTCGAGACAGAGCCACCCGAGCAGCTCTTCGAGCTCGAGTCGAGCAAGGTCTTTGGTCTGATGACAGGTATGGACACACTCCTTAAAGTGCGCCAAGAGCGCATGGCAGAGTTTGGAGCCTATGTGCCCAACTATGCCGAGCCAGAGTATGTGGCGGCAGAGTTTGAATACGCGCGATCGCTGATGCGCAAGCTGGGTGCTCTTATTATTAATACCGAGAATCGAGCAATTGAAAGCGTTGCACAAGAAATCTTGTCGCATTTACGCCCGACACTGCGAAACACCCTCAATCGTTAAGGAATTTTTCATCTTTCTTTCAGGAATTTTTAATCTTTCTTTCATCTTGAGTTAATCTCGCTTTAATGTCTGCGGGGTATGATGGCGGTGATTGCTGGTGTTTCTTTGTGGTGAGGCAACAAATTAGCGAACAGGTGGACGCATGCACGGATGTTTGTTATTCTTGTCCGTGATGAATGCTAAGTTATTCCAGAAGTGAAGGCCAGCAGCAGCTAGAACAGGCACATCGAAGGCTTTGATATGACGATAGAGTTACGTGGAGGGAATGAGGTAGGACATGGATGCTCAAAAAGAACAAATGCTAGAGTTAACCCGCGAGCAGATTGAAAAGAAATACGGCACGGGTTCGATTATGAAATATGGTGATGGTGCACAGCTCACTATCGAGGTCATACCTACCGGCTCGCTTGCCATTGATGCAGCCCTTGGGGTAGGAGGCGTTCCGCGCGGACGTGTCGTTGAAATATTTGGTCCGGAGTCCTGTGGTAAGACGACGCTTGCGCTGTCGATTCTTGCAGAGTGTCAGGCCGCCGGGGGAGTAGCTGCCTTCATCGATGCAGAACACGCTCTTGACCCCAGTTATGCTGCCCGTCTGGGTGTGGATCTTGATGAAATTCTGGTTTCACAACCTGACACGGGTGAGCAGGCCCTCGAGATTTGTGACATGTTGGTTCGTAGTGGGGCGATTGACATTGTCGTCGTTGACTCGGTTGCTGCCCTGGTGCCGCGCGCCGAAATCGAAGGAGAGATGGGCGACGCGACGGTTGGTGCCCAGGCGCGTTTGATGAGCCAGGCATTGCGTAAGCTCACCGGTTCTTTGTCTAAGTCTAATACAACCTGTATTTTCATCAACCAGATTCGTGAGAAAATCGGTGTTATCTACGGCAGCCCAGAAACGACAACGGGTGGTCGAGCCCTCAAATTCTTTTCTACGGTACGCATTGATTTGCGCCGCGGTGAGGCCATCAAGCAAGGTACTGAGATTTTGGGTAATCGTACCAAGGCAAAGATTGTCAAAAACAAAGTGGCACCCCCCTTTAGAATCGCTGAGTTCGACATCATGTACGGTGAGGGTATCAGCAAAGAGGGCTCGATTCTTGACCTTGGTGTTCAGCAAGGCATTCTGAAGCGTTCTGGTGCCTGGTATACCTATGGCGAGACGCGCCTGGGGCAGGGCAGGGAGGCGTCTAAAGAGACGCTGCGCACAAACCCAGAAATGTGCCTTGAAGTCGAAACGGCCATTCGTGAGAAGCTGGGTATGACGGCACCGGCAGACCTTCGTGATGAGGCAGCAGCTGCAATCGCGAAGCCAGCGCCAAAAGGCAAGAAGACCAAATAGCGGCTTTGAAGAAGCTCAGCATTCAGAATTTTGATGAGCTCGTTGCGGGCAGTGTCGCGTCTGCGTCCGCCGTTGTGGAACCTGATGAAGCTCAGGGTCGTGAGGATGAGCTCTATGAGGCAGCACGTCTTTGCGCCCACCGCATTATCAGGCGACGTGAGAAAACCGAACATGAGCTTTTCAAAAGGTTGCGCGAAAAGGGACATGACCCGACCTCTTCACGTCAGGTCGTCGAGCGTTTTGTAGAGGTGGGGCTTGTTGATAACCGCCGCTATGTTGAGCTCTATCTGCGTGAAGCCCAAGGCTCGAAAAAAGGTTGGTATCGCATTGTGCGGGAACTCAAGCAGCGCGGCATAAGCTCTGAACTTCTGGAGGAGTTTGAAGTACCTACCGATGATGAAGAGCTGCAGCGTGCCGCTTTGGTGATAGAGCGCCTGAGTGTCGAAACCATTAAAGAACGTGAAAAAGCTTTGCGCAAACTGGTCGCAAGAGGCTTTAGTTATGGGGTCGCAAAGACAGCGATTGCTGCAAAGACCGATCGCTGGTCTGGGCGCACTCCGCAAAATCTACATGAAGATGGGGCTCCCTTTGATATAGACTTCTAATCTGTGATACACTTTGTCACTGTGTTTTACGTGACGAAGTCACCGTGTTAAACGTGGGGCCTTAGCTCAGCTGGGAGAGCGCATGGCTGGCAGCCATGAGGTCAGGGGTTCGATCCCCCTAGGCTCCACCAAAGTAGTCCTGTAGCACACTCCTAAGTCTCCCGTTTTGATGTTCGCGTATGTTACTACGCGTCACATCAAAACAGAAGCCTTATCAGCGCACTACAGAACCACTTAATAATTTGGGGAAGATAATGACTTCTTGCACTGCAGAAACGCTGGAACTTGTGCCTTCTGCAGTGTTTTCAAAAACCATGATGACTTAAATAGGGGAAGAATTCCATGAGTCAAGAATCTTCAGAAAAGCAACTGCAGACAGAAGAGCCGTTGACGGCGATTGAAGCCTTGGTGCGTAGTGAGAAGATTGCTCGCTATAATCGCTACTGGGCAGCCAGCTTCATGTTTGCCGTTTTTGTTACCCTTCTCGGCCCCGAGCGCATTTGGGTGCTCATAACAGTTCCGCTCTTCCTGCTCTTTGTTAATGCCTACCTCATTTTCTTATTTCATATGCAGGCAAAGAAGGAAATCATGGACCAAAAATCACTGTCTGTGCCGAAATTCTTTGTCCATGGCTTCAATGCCTTTCTGACTTTCTGTCTGTTGCCCTTGGGAGCCCTGGTCTTTATTCCGGGCGCCATGACAGAGCTCGGTATGCATTTGGTTGAACCTCTCACCCTCGCTTCTGGTCTTATGAGTGCTGCACTGTATCTGGCCACGCTCTTTTTTACTGCCTTAGGTGCCGTCCTTGCGGTCTCTGCAGCACGAGCACTGTGGCTGCGTATCGAAGAGGGTACGCACAAGTCCTAGCTACGCGCAACAGTCGCGTGACATTTGCCCATTTTTAGCAGCTCTTATTCCAGATGGCTTGCGCAGTATTCTACAATGGGTGACATGGTAACCAGCCTTTTCAAAGGACTCGTGCGCGGTTTCGCGCTCTTTTTTGGTGTCTTTTCGGCGCTTAACATCATCGTGTCGCGCTTTGGCGCCGCCCGCGCCGAAGACATTTGGTGGATTCAATTTGACTACCTGCCCTCCTGGGCCGTAGCGATTCTTTCAGCTCTTTTGGCGCTTGCTCTGATTTGCTATGCTCTGGTTCCACATATGGGACTTGTGCGCAAAGTGCTCACTACGGGCATGTGCCTCATGTATGCCGTTTTTGCTCTTGTGAACGTCTTTGGCTACTATAGTTTTTTAAGCTCGGGCGTCTTCACCTCAGCCTTTCCCGTACCTTTTTCACTTTTCATAGTCGTAGGTTTTCTGCTAACAGGTATTGCTGCCTGGACACTTAATAATCGCCGGAATACCACCTTTGAAACTTCATCGATGGTGGTCTTTGCCTTGCTGGGAGTCCTTCTGTTCCCCTTGGCTCAAATCTACACCTTTGGCTTTACCGACTACACCAGACAGGCAGATGTGGCCGTGGTCTTTGGGGCACGTGCCTTTCCTGATGGTCGTCTATCTTCGACCTTGCGCTCGCGAGTAGACCGCTCGATAGAGCTCTACCAAGAAGGTTATGTGCCAAAGCTCCTCTTTACCGGTGGTATCGATGCAGATGGTGTCAATGAACCCGAAATGATGAAGCGCTACGCCGTCGAGCAAGGTGTGAATCCGGCAAATATTATCATCGATGATCAGGGTTCTAATACCGATTTGTCTGCCCGCAATACCGTGCCCATTTTTCGCGAAATGGGAGCAAGCCGCGTGCTTGCCGTCAGCCAAAACTATCACTTGCCGCGCATCAAAATGACCTATCGAGCCGAAGGCTTCAATGTTTTGACCGTACCTGCAGAGCCTGATTATTTCATCCCTGCGACTTATCGCAATTTGACGCGCGAGACGACGGCTTTTTGGGCCTACTGGCTCCGAAGCGGAGTACGCGACTTGAGAGCCCCCTAGGAACGCCTCAGGCGTCCAGACTCGGTGTCGCAGGTCCTTAAGTAAGCTCCCTCGATGCGAACCCCATTCTCCTTCGCAGGAAACATCAGTGAGCCCTCAAGAATACTTTCAAAATTTTGTTAGAATTGGAAAGTTGTTTCCACATTCAGAAAGGTGTGTGTTTTGGCGCGCGACTATAACCCTCAAGACATAGAGTTAAAATGGCAGGAATTCTGGGCTGCCAACGACGTGTGTCACAGCGACATCGATGAAACAAAAGAGAAAAAATACGTCCTCGAGATGTTTCCCTATCCTTCGGGTAGCCCTCACATGGGACATGTCCGCAACTACACCATAGGCGATGTTGTCGCCCGTCTTGCACGCATGCGCGGCTACAATGTCATTCATCCCATGGGTTGGGATGCCTTTGGGCTGCCTGCAGAAAATGCGGCCATCCAAAAAGGCTCACATCCTGCCGCCTGGACCTATCACAACATTGACGTACAAGAAGAGTCTTTCAAACGCATGGGCTTTAGCTTCGATTGGAAGCGCAAGGTCGTCACCTGCGATCCTGAATACTATCACTGGGGTCAGTGGCTCTTTGTCAAAATGTTCGAGCGCGGCCTCGTCGAGCGCAGAAAGAGCCCTGTAAACTGGTGTCCCAGCTGTGAAACGGTTTTGGCAAATGAACAGGTTGAAGGCGATGGCGTCTGCTGGCGCTGTTCGAGCCGCGTCGAAAAGCGCGACCTTTCACAGTGGTACTTTAAGATTACCGACTACGCTCAAGAGCTCCTTGATGACCTTGACCAGCTCAGCGCCTGGCCAGAGCGCGTCAAGGCCATGCAGGCAAACTGGATCGGACGCAGCACGGGGGCAAATGTCACCTTTACCATTTGTGATGCAGACGACCAGCCGACAGAAGAGACTATTACCGTTTATACAACACGCCCTGACACGCTCTTTGGAGCCAGCTTCTTTTTGCTGGCACCAGAACATCCTCTGGTCGAAGAGTTCACGGCTAACACCCCCTATGAAGCTGCTTGCAAGGCCGTCATTGCAGAATGCGAGCGCGAAACGGCCGTCGAGCGCGAAAGCGGTATTGCTGAAAAAATTGGCGCCTTCACCGGTCGCTATGTTGTGAACCCCATCAACAATCAAAAAATCCCGGTGTGGATTGCAAACTACGTTCTGATGGACTATGGTACCGGTGCGGTCATGGCCGTACCATCAGGTGATGAACGTGACTTCGAGTTCGCCCGCATCTATGACCTAAACATCCCACCGGTTGTCATCGCAGAAGATGACCCCTTGATGGACGCACTCCGCCACGAAAAAGAACTCAAGCATACAAATGTCGACTGGCAGCAGGCCTACACCGGTCCTGGACTCATGGTGCAGTCAGGTGACTTTACGGGGCTTGTAGGTGGCAAGGACAGTGAAGGTGCGCGCGCTGTCATCGAGGCGCTTGCGGCCAAAGATAAGGGCGAGGCGACCATCAATTTTCGCCTGCGCGACTGGCTGATTTCGCGCCAACGCTACTGGGGCAACCCCATTCCCATGGTGCACTGCGAAAGCTGTGGGCTGGTGCCCGTGCCTGAAGACCAACTGCCCGTGATTTTGCCGCTTGACATCGACATTGCTGCTGGCGAGACGCTTCACAACACTGCCAGCTTCTATGAAACGACCTGCCCCAGCTGCGGAAAACCCGCCCGTCGCGAGACCGACACCATGGATACCTTCACCTGCAGCAGTTGGTATTTCCTGCGCTATGCAGACCCTCACAATGACCAGCTGCCCTTTAGCAGCCAGGCCGCGAACTACTGGATGCCCGTCGACAACTACATCGGCGGCATCGAACATGCGATTCTGCATCTGCTTTATGCACGCTTTTTCATCAAGGTGCTGCGCGACATGGGCATGCTGAACTTTGACGAGCCCTTCGTCCACCTGCTAACCCAGGGGATGGTCAAGCTCGACGGCACTAAAATGAGCAAATCAAAGGGCAACGTGATTTCTCCCGACGAGGTCGTCGCCCGTTACGGCGCAGACACGGTGCGCGGCTACATCATGTTCATGGGCCCGCCCGACAAAGACATCGACTGGTCGCAAGACGGCGTCGAAGGTATGTTCCGCTTCCTGAACCGCGTCTGGCGCCTGGTTGGGGAGTACCTCGATATCCGTGCATTAAACAAGACGGCGGAGTGCGTCCAAACCTCCAGTGCCGCTGCTGACTTGGCGCCCGCAGAGGTCGACTTGCGCCACCAGACACATCGACTGATCAAGAAGGCCAGTGATGACCTTGAGCGTCAGCAGTTTAACACGGCTATCGCGGCTTTGATGGAGCTCACCAATGCCCTGTATGACTTCAAGCGCACGGCAGACTGGGCAACTTCAGAGATTGCTGATCATGCCATCCAGAGCCTGCTGAAGATGCTTGCCCCCATTGTTCCCCATATTGCAGAAGAGCTTTGGGCGGACCTGCGCGATGGCGGTGCTGCAGATCTTGCAGACAGTGTTCACCTGCAATCCTGGCCGAGCTATGACCCAGAATTTGTGACAGCAGATACTATTGAGCTGCCGATACAAATTAATGGCAAGATTCGTGCACGGGTTAGTGTTGCAGCAGACGCTTCTGAAGAAGAAGTTGCAGATGCTGCAAAGCAGGCGAGTGCAAGCTACATCGAAGGGAAGGAAATCAAGAAGCTCATTGTGGTGCCAGGGCGCATTATTACGATAGTTATTTAAGCTTCTTTCATCTTGCTTTAAACTGCTTTCATCTATCTTTCATCTTTCTTTCAGCTTCGATTAAGATGCGATAAAAGTCCACCCCTATACTGTTGCTCACAGACCTTAGTGACCAGTATGGGGGTGTTTTCGTGGATGATGAAAGATATGAACGCTACGGCACAGAGGCAGAGTCTCGTTTTGAAGAGGTCAAGGCAAAGTTAGGTATCACTGGCCTCTCGAAGCGTGCGTCCCTTGTGGTGGCTGCACTTGTTGTTGGCCTTTTACTGCTTGCCCTGTGGGATTATTCGCCAGGCTTTCGTGAAATGATAGGTGGTCGCGCTTCAAGAGGCGATCTGAGTCTCATAAAAGCAGAAGATGATTCTGACACCTTGCCGGCAGGGGCAGATTCGGGTCAAAGCGAGGAAGATCAGGCTCAAGCACCTCAGAGCATCTATGTCTACCTGAGCGGTGAAGTGCGAAATCCGCAGGTCTATGAGCTGCCAGCTGGTTCGCGTGCCATTGATGCGCTCAATGCTGCGGGCGGCTTTCTGGAAACGGCCGCGCAGGAATCTTTGAATTGGGCGCTGCCTCTTGAAGATGGCATGCACTTGCATGTTCCAACTGCAGAAGAGTTCGAGCTGCAGGGAGGGCAGAGTGCAGCTGCTAGCTCCTCCGGTGGACTCGCGCAGGGCGATTCTGGGTCGAGTTCACTCATAAACCTCAATACCGCAGATAGCGCAACGCTGCAGCAGCTGCCGGGCGTAGGACCAGTGACGGCAGATAAGATAGTTGCTGACCGTGAAAAAAACGGCAATTACAACAGTCTTGAGGATTTGACCAGAGTCTCTGGTATCGGGCCCAAGCGTGTTGAGGGGCTCGAAGGACTTGCCCATGTCGGGCCATAGACAGGTCATTGATAAGCGCGAACGTGTTGAGCCGCCGCCTCGTCCGCAGATACCTTTCATCGTGTGGATCATGCTTGCCTTTTTGCTGGGAGCGCTGCTCATGTATCTGCGGATGACGAACCTCTATCTCGATGCTGCAGAAGTGGTGCGTAGTTCTGAATCATTGCAGGTTCGTGCCCGCGATGATCCGCGTGAGGGCAGCTTTGGCGTCAGTGGGGAAGTCACCGTAATAGATGCCAGTAGCAGCTACCGGGGTAAGAGAATCGAGCTGCGCTACGGTCGTGATACAGAGCCGCTGCAGTTAGGTCAAGTGGCGACGGTGTCAGGGATTATTGAAGGTCTGCCTTTGGAGGGCAAGCAAGCGTTTCGCTTCAAAAAGGGTGTCTTTGCCACACTGAACGTGCAAGCGCTTGAGCATCGTCATTATCAAAACACTCTGACGGGCATTTTGTGGAAACAGCGAGACGCAATGCAAAGCCGTCTGCAGGAGCGCTCGCTGGCACGTGCTGAACGGACAGCGAGCCCGCAGAGCAATCAAGATGCTTTTGGGCTGGTGTCAGGTCTTACCTACGGAGACAGAAGGTGGCTATCTGGCAGCATTTTGGAATCTGCTCTCCAACATACCGGGCTTGCTCACTACCTGGCGGTCAGTGGCACTCATATGGCACTTTTGGCAGGACTTGCCTTTCTGGTCTTAAGCCGCACACCCCTGAGCAAGCCTGTGGTCTCCGCCATAACGCTTTCGCTTTGTATCAGCTTTGTCTTTTTCACAGGCTTTGCAGCTGGCAGTATCAGATCGGTCATCATGCTTGCCGTGGCATTATTGGCTTATGTTCTCTCTCGCAGGGTCTGTGTCATGAGCTCACTTGCCTGTGCGGGCCTGGGCATGCTGATGATAGAGCCGCTCCTCGCTGTTTCCTTGGGATTCCTCTTGTCCTTTGCTTCGGTCGCTGCAATCGTGCTCTTTGCGCGCTACGTGCAGCAATGGATTACCCTTGCGGTTCCGCTGCGCCTGCGCTACCGTGCCCGTCCGGCGTGCAATGCTCTTGCGATAGCGCTCGTTGCATCGCTATCAACCCTTCCCTTAACACTTGATGCCTTTGGGATTCTCCCCCTTATTGGACCTCTGGCAAATCTGCTGGTAGCCCCCGTGCTCGGGCTACTGCTCAGCCTCAGCTTTGTGGCACATTTTTTCTCAATCATAGTCCCACCACTTGGCGCTTTACTGCTTGACCTCTGCCTCAGCCTCGCTGATGTCATTGCTACCATTATCACCTTTCTTGCCCGTATTCCCTGGTCAAGCCTTCCTGCAAGCGGCTTTTCAGCCTTTTCTATCGCTCTCTTTGTCTTTTCCATTGTGGGTCTTTGGTTCTGGTGGCCGCGACCCAGCACAAAGCTCGCTCTGCGATTTGCGGGGATTCTAGCCAGTGTGCTTATCATAGTGGCGGCTTCACATACCCTCGCCTCACGGGGTCACCAGCTCGGTCCACATGCACGTTCTGATAAGCTTGTGACCATTCTTGATGTCGGGCAGGGTGACGCACTTATCATTCGGGAAGGCTCGCATGTTGTCCTTGTGGACACAGGCCCTAGTCCTCAGGTCCTGCGCGAACAGCTCCTGTCTCATAAGGTGCGTCGTATCGATACGCTTGTCTTGTCCCACGATCACGCAGACCATGCCGAAGGCGCTAAAGCACTCAGCGCCTCATATGGCATCAAGCAGATAGTCGTCGCTGCAGGCTCCGAAAGCTCGCCTGTCTATCAAGAACTTGCACAAAGGCTGGGCGCGCCGCTTAGAGGAGCCCTAGCGGGGGACAAAATCATACTTGACTGGATAGAGCTTCGCTTCATTTGGCCGCAAGCCCCTGTCCGTGACCCCAGTGCTAATGAGTCCTGCCTCATTAAGCTCATCGTCGATACCGAACCCGCAGAAACAGATTCCAATCCCATAGATATAGTCCTGAGCAGTGGGGACGCAGAAGCCCCAGAACTAAGGCGAGCTCTTAACAGCCCTGCAGCAGATGAGGCTCTCAGCATACAGGGAAGGCAGCAGGAGGTCGATGTGCTCAAGGTTCCGCATCACGGTAGTAAGAACTCGCTTGACCAGTCGCTCTCGCAAGAGCTTTCAAGGGGGGCAGGCATAGCCATTATTTCATCAGGGGCTGATAACTCCTATGGACATCCTCGCCCAGAGCCGCTCGAGCTTATCGAACGCTACTTTCAAAAACTCTACCGCACTGATATGGTCGGCAGCGTTACAATAGAACTATGAGTACAGCTACAGCTTCAAAACCAAAACTTCAACCAGTCAACATCATCATCTCAGAGCAAGACCTCTTGCGCGCAGAGGCCTTAAAGCTCCTGCGAAAACGCATGGAAGATGACGGCGTAGACCTCAGCTTTGACATGACGGTGCTTGATGCAGACAGTATGGATGTCGCAGAATTCTACGGCTCTGTTGGGACCATACCCTTCATGTCGCCCCTGCGCCTGGTCATTGTGAACAATATCGACAAGCTGACCGTAGCAGACGAGCGCACGCAGGCTGTCCTCAACTACTGCAGCAACCCTAATCCCACAACCGTTCTTGCGCTAACGGCTCACAAGCTTGCCAAAACGACCAAGCTCTACAAGGCCATCGCGCAGGTCGGCCACATCATCGACCGCAAGGCACCCACTAAGCGTGACCTGCCAGAACGCGTCATTTTGATGTTTGCAAAGGCCGGCATTCATGTCTCACTGCGCGAGGCAGACGTGCTCATAAACCTCGTAGGTGATGATCTCGCAAGCATCAATTCGGCCATCGAGCAGCTGGCGGCCTACAAAAATGTGGCGCAAAGACGCATGAACGGCGATGACACCCTGGTGCTCATAACGGTTCAAGAAATATCTGAACTGATAGGCGAGACCAGTGAGGTCAAAGCCTGGGAGCTTACTGATGCGCTTGCGACGCGCAATGGCGAGAAGGTCATGGACATACTCTCCCGACTGACAAGGACCGAAGGGGAGAAGATTGACCATTTCGTGGTCTTTTTGGCGGCAGGCAAAATCAGGGAACTGCTGACGGCACGCGTGCTAGCCTCGCGCGGTACTGCGAGCAAGGAAGCCCTGATGGCAGAGATGAAAAGTCAGTCAAAGACGGGTCGTGCCCCGCAGCCCTGGCTGGCAGAGCGCATCATCAGGCAATCACGTAATTTCTCGGTTGTCGAGCTGCGCGAGGGCCTGCGCGAATTGGCTGCGGTCGAGGACACACTAAAAACGAGCCCACCCGCATTGGGTAGGCTCGCCTTGGTACGTTGTTTACTAGCGCTGTGCTAGTGTCAGTGCTGCGGCAGTACGCGCTTATTTGACGGCGTTAGCTGCTTTCATCAGACCTGACTTGCGGTTTGCAGCCTGGTTCTTGTGTACAACACCTTTGCTCACTGCCTTGTCCAGCAGTTTGCTCACATTTTGAGCTGCAGCAACAGCTTCATCGCGGTTTTCGGCCTCGATAGCTGCATGAACTCTCTTTGTTGCCGTCTTCAGTTCTGACTTTACGGCACGATTGCGCTGACGAGCTTTCTCGTTGGTCAAAATGCGTTTCTTTTGGCTTTTAATGTTCGCCACGGTTTCTGTTCCTCTCAAATCTTGATCACGGCACTCGACTCCCAGTGGGGACCAAAAGTCAAGCCTTAGAATAATACCACAATTCCCCCTGAACAGGTAATCCACCGGCACTCACCCCTTCTCTGTACATTTGTTACACTCTTAGGGGTAATGAGTGACAATGTAGAGGAGCATTAGGTGAACTGCCCCAAGTGTGGAAGTGTTGACAACAAAGTAATCGATTCGCGCAGCAGTGAGGCGCAAGACGCCATTCGCCGCCGCCGCGAGTGCCTCGAATGCGGCACCCGCTTTACCACCTATGAGCGTCGTGAAGAGCAGCCACTGGTTGTGATAAAGCGCGACGGTACCCGTGAACAATTTGAATTCCAGAAGCTGCGTCGCGGCCTGATGGTTGCTGCTGCAAAGCGCCCCATTTCAGGTGACGACATCGACGCGCTCATTAATGACATACGCGACAACCTGCAAAGCTCCTTTCGCTTTGAAGTGGACTCTGCCACGCTGGGCGACATGGTGCTGCTACGTCTGAAAAACCTCGACGCCGTTGCCTACGTGCGCTTTGCCAGCGTCTACAAAGACTTTCGCACCGTCGAAGAGTTCACCGGCGAGCTCGAAGGACTGTCCTAAATGCCGCAAGCCATCGACCTAAAAGTTGCGCGTACTGACACGCGCGCCGTAGTACCTGCCTATTCCCGCGAAGGTGACGCGGGTCTTGACCTCTGTGCGCTTGATACACATACGATTGAGCCCTTTCAGCGCACCCTTATTGCCACGGGTATTCGCATGGCGATTCCTGCAGGATATGCCGGCCTTGTTTTGCCGCGTAGTGGGCACGCCCTGAAAAAGGGGCTGACCCTCGTCAATGCGCCCGGACTGATCGACGCCAATTATCGCGGTGACATTGGGATTATCGCCTACAACTCTGACCCAGAACATGCCATAGAAATTGCAGCGGGGGAGAGAGTGGCCCAGCTGCTGATACAGGAAGTGCCGCAGGTACAGGTCAGTGAATGTGAGATTTCGCAGCTCGATGATACCGTGCGTGGCGACGCAGGCTTTGGTTCAAGTGGTGCTTAGATGATTTCAACCGTTGCCTTTACGACCTTGGGTTGTCCCAAAAACGAAGTAGATACCGACCTGATGCGGGCTGCTGTAGAGCGCGCAGGTTACTATACGCAGATCTATGATCCAGCTGACGCGTCTCAGCTTGAGGGCGAGCTACCCGCTGCGATTGTGGTCAACACCTGCAGTTTTATTCAAGAGGCGACTGAAGCATCAATTGAAGCCATTTTCGATGCTTTGAACATTGTCACCCCGCGTTCCGACGCGGGGTCTCTGCACCCTGCAGTGACTGACGGGCGAGCGGGGACGCTCGCCCTTACAAAGGTCGGGGTCAAGGGGGCGGGATCGCGTCCGGTGGTGATTGTGGCGGGCTGTATCGTGAATCGCTATGCAGATGAGCTCGCAGAAGAAATGCCCGAAGTTGCAGCCTTCATAAGAGTAGGAGATTGCGACACCCTGGTCACGACGCTGACAACGCACCTGCCTCATCATGCAGAAGGTCCGCTCCAGCGTGTGGGCGAATCCGCACGCAGCTACCAGTATCTGCGTATTGCAGACGGCTGTGACCGCAAATGCACCTTCTGTACCATCCCTGCTATTCGCGGACCTTACACCTCCCGCAGCCCTGAGGACATATTGGATCAAGCGCGCAGACTCGTTGCGGCGGGCACGCGTGAACTGGTAGTCATCGCGCAAGACATTGGACGCTACGGCAGCGACTTCACCGCTGATTCTACCCTCGGCACTCCGCGCTCTGACGCGGGGTCGGGCGAGCGGGGACGCTCGCCCCTACATGAACTGCTGGAGCAGTTGGCGGTGATACCGGGTCTGGTCAGACTCCGCCTGATGTATCTGCAACCAGAAGGCCTGACCGATGAGCTGCTCGATGTCATGGCACGCCATGAAGCCATCGTCAACTACCTCGAGATTCCGCTGCAGCACGCATCCCCGCGCATCCTGAAGGCCATGGGCAGGCATCCGCGTGATGTCGCGGCCTTCCCGCAGCAACTGGAAAAGGCACGCGCCTTGCTGCCGGGCCTCACGGTCCGCACGACGCTTATCGCGGGCTTTCCTGCAGAAACACAGGAGGAGTTTGACCAGCTCTGCACCTTTGTCGAGGACTGCCAGTTCGATTATGTGGGGGTCTTTCCCTATTCGCCCGAAGAGGGCACGCGGGCAGCGCAGCTGCCAGACCAGCTTGATGATGCCACCAGGCTCGAGCGCGCGCAGATTGTGCGCGACATTGCTGATGGCATCGGCTGGATACGCAGCTCAGAGCGGGTAGGGCAGACAGCGCAGGTTCTGGTAGAAGGCTACAGTGCAGACGAAGGGGTGCTCATCGCGCGCGCGGCCTTCCAGACGCCAGACATCGACGGCATCGTCCGCATCGACCTCGGTGACGAGGCAGAAAAGCTCAGCACTGAAGACTATCTGCAGAACTGGCACAATCGCTATCATGAGGTGCAGTTCACCGATACGATACTCTATGACATGGACGCAGTCCTGGTAGAGGTATAAAATAGCTCATCATGCCAGAAAAAAATCCCACAAAAAGCGCGGCACAGAGCGCAGAAAACCACACCAAAGAGGTCAGCGAAAAAGTCTTTCTAAAGCTGAGTCTCGCCAGCAAAATCACGCTGGCACGGGTGCTCTTGATACCGCTCTTCCTGGCGGTCCTGCTGACCAGCTGGCCGCTGCTTTTTAGTGATTCGCAACTGGTTTTCTCGCTACAGCCCTGGATAGCAGCACTGGTCTTTATCTTGATTGCATCAACCGATGCTGTCGACGGCTACGTGGCTCGCAAACGTCGCGAGGTCACCACCTTTGGCAAGTTCATCGATCCACTCGCAGATAAGCTGCTGGTCACCGCGGCCCTCATGGCGCTGGTGCAAATGGGCGTGCTGCCTGCCTGGATTGCCTTTATCATCGTCGCCCGCGAGTTCATCGTCAGCGGGCTGCGTATGGTCGCATCAGCAAACGGCGCGGTTATCGACGCCTCGATGTTTGGCAAGGTAAAAACCTGGCTACAGTCGGTCGCCATTGTCATGTTCATCGTCAAAAATCACACTCAAGTCCTGGGCCTGCCCTTTGCCAGCGCCTTCGAGCAAGTCATTATGCTGCTTGCCTGGCTGGTCATGATTGCCGCGGTCGTTGCAACCGTGGGGTCCTTGTGGGACTACTATCGCAGGGTCAGTGAGTATCTAAATGGTCCTTGGGAAGGCGATGGGGAAGAAGAGGAGGGCGTCCAATAATGATGACTGAACTCTTAAATGACCTGCATCCCTTTATTATTGGTGGTGCCAGTGCCGGTGTCGTTATTTATCTAATATCGAATGCCGTTCAAATCGCCGGGGTGCTGCGACTGTGCGACAAGATGGGCTTTTCGCGCACAAAGAAGTGGCTGCTTGCCGCACTGGTAATTATTCCCTTTGGTATGACCATTGCTCTGGCCGTCATTGCCTTTGATAAAGAGCACGCGCGCCGAGCAGCGCGTTAAGACCTAAGATCCTTCGCTGACGCTCAGGAAGTTGGGGGCGCGCCGCGCCGCGTGCTTAGACCTAAGATCCTTCGCTGACGCTCAGGAAGCTGGGGGCGCGCCGAGCGCTAATTCGGGGCGCGGACCTGCGGGCAAGCGCATCACAATTGATTTTTTCATAAAATCTTCAAATCAGTAAACCTATGCTGGGTTCTATAGCAAGTGAATAGAAATTTTCACAATTGCATATTTTCCATCCTTTCTAGCTGAATATCTCTTCATAAATCAATATTTCGTAAAATTCATGTCAAAATATTGTTGCCTTTCTATAAAAATTTTGTGATAATACTGTGGAGACTTTCCCCTTAGTCTCATTTTCCCTATTGTAAGAGTAGTAAGGAATCGCCATGCAACGCCATAAGCGCCTCATTGCCGCAATCACTCTGATTGCACTCCTTCCCATTTGGACGCTGTTACCCGCTACCGCCTACGCTGGTAGCAATGTCAGCTATATTGACGAAACAGGGACGACGCAAACAGTATCGACAACCACAGACATTACGACGGCTTCAACAGCCCTGGGTACTACGGGTACTACTACCTGGTATTCTGTACCTGCTGGCACCAGCGTCACGGTATCAAGCCGTATCGTCGTATCAGGTGACGTTCGCCTGATTCTGATGGACGGCTCGACCTTTGATGCCTCGCAGGGTATTACGGTCTCTAACCCTGACAGCCTGACGGTCTATGCGCAGCAGGGGTCAGCAGGTAGCCCCGCGAATCTGGGCGCACTCACCACTGACCAGGGCTCCACGCCAGCCAGCATGGCAGGTATCGGTGGCGACGGATCAGCAAGCGCTGGTGACCCCCAGTCGATGGCAGGCACGATAACGCTCGTCGGTGGACGTATTACGGCCTACGGTGGTGACATGGGTGCGGGCATTGGTGGTGGCCGTGATGGTAACGGCGGCACAACGACGATTTATGACGCCATTGTTAATGCCAGTGGCGCAAATGACAGTACCCTGCCAGGTGCCTATCGCGGTGCCGGTATCGGCGGCGGCGGCAACGGATCGGGCGGTACCATCGCCATTCATGGCGGTATCGTAAACGCCACAGGTGGCGGCTACGGTGGTGCCGGTATCGGTTCTGGTGGTTCATACTACAATCAAACAGGCGTGGCTGCTTCGGGTGGCACCATCCTGATTGACGGCGGTACTGTCACAGCTCGCGGTAATGACAGCGGCAACGGTGGTGGCGCCGGTATCGGTTCTGGTGGTGGAGACAGCTCAATCACGGGAACAGGTCCTTCGGGCGAGATCACCATTACGGCTTCGGCCAATGTCACCGCCTACGGTGGTAGCTGTCCTGCCAGCTATCCCAATAGTGCCGGCGGTGGTGCAGCTATCGGTTCTGGTGGTACGCTTGCTAATAATCAGCCTACCGGCGACGCCAGCACGATCTTTATTGACATTCCTACCGCTAACCTCTCTGTCACGGCAGGCAGCGGTTATAGTAATGGACAAAACGGAGCACAGGTCGGTACGGGTGGCGGCAACGACCCCAGCCTGCCCGGCATGCCAACCCTACCTACGGTTCCTACTGACATTACCGTCATTTCCAACAATACGACCGTGTGGGTCAAGTGGGATCCTACCCAGTACACGGGTAAACCCATTACGGCTTACTTGGTTTCCTATGATGATGCGAACTGGCTTTCTGTCGGTCTGACCCAAATGGGTAACATCTTTACGGGTCTGACCAATGGCAGCACGGGTACTATCTGGGTGCGCGCAGAAAACGCCGACGGCATGGGTGCTATTCAGGCGGTCAACATAACCGCGGAAGCTCAGGTGCCAAACTACCCCGCAAACCTTGCCGCGACCGGTGGTACGCAAGAAGTAACCGTCAGCTGGGATGCGCCTAATACGATTTCAAATGTGCCCTATTATCCACCCAGCTCCAGTGATGGTTCTCCTGACGGTGGTAGCCCCATCACGGGATACAATGTCTACTATTCTACGGTTGACTGGGCTCCCTGGACTTTGGCAGGTACAACTGACGCCAGCACCACCAGCTTTGACGTCACCGGTCTTGCCAACGACACAGAATACTATTTCTATGTAACCGCTGAAAACGCTGTGGGCGAGGGTCAAGTGCCTTATCCCACCGTATCAGCAATGACCTTCGATGTACCCGGGGCTGTTGCCACTTTTGATGTACACTCAGGTTCTGGCGGTCAAGACATAAAGGTCAGTTGGACGCCACCTGCCACCGATGGCGGAACTCCTGTGACCGATTATGTCATTTACTGGGGTACGGACATCTACAGCTGGACTTCTTCAGCCACGGTAGATGCCTCGACCTTGTCCTATGATGTCAGCGGCTTAACAGAAGGACAGCCTTACTTTTTCAGTGTTGCTGCTGTCAATGCTGCTGGCTCAGGACCCCTATTCACACCCGCGCTCGGTGCGACACCTGTAACGGTACCTTCAGCCCCGCAAAACCTTGCAGCCTCGCCCAGTGATAGCGCAGTCACGCTGACCTGGCATGCTCCTGCAGATGATGGCGGCACGGCAATTTTGTACTATGACCTGTCTTCTGATGGCGGTCAGTCCTGGACGGCCTCTGCGACAGCTGACACTATGAACTACACCTTCACGGGTCTGACCAACGGCAGCAGCTATGACCTTGCTGTGCGTGCAGTCAACGCGCAAGGACCATCTGCGGCAGCGCCCATCAGCGCAACACCGCTGTCCGTACCATCAATGGTCCAAAACTTTGTCGCACAGCCAGATCCACCTACGAGCTTTGACCTGAGCTGGGCAGCCCCCGCATCTGACGGTGGCAGTGCCATCACGGGCTATGTCATATCTTGGTCTGATGACGGTGGCAGCACTTGGTCGGCACCTGTTAACCTCGATGCCAGCACGACCAGCTACACAGCGACCGGTCTGACAGATGGGGTAGACTACACTTTCCAGATTTCAGCTACCAATGCCCTCGGGTCAAGTCCCGTTGCGCAGTCATCTGCAACAGATGCGACAGCTCCTGGTGCCGTGCAGGCCCTGACAGCAACACCTGCCGATTCTAGCGTTGCTCTGACCTGGCAGACTCCCGCTGATGACGGCGGCAGCCCCATTTTGTATTACGACATCTCTACTGATGGTGGACTGTCTTGGACAGCTACGACTACGGCTACGAACTACACGGCAACTGGTCTGACCAACGGTACGAGCTATGACCTTTCCGTTCGTGCAGAGAATGCGGTTGAGGCAGGTCTTATATCTACGGTCACCACAACCCCCGCTACGGTACCATCAAGAGTCATGTCAGCCATTTGGTGGGATAGCGACTATACGCTCACACCTCACTGGACACCTCCTGCAGATGGTGGTTCTCCTATTTTGTACTACACAGTGGATGTGAAAACCGAAGCTGGGGTAGAGGTTGCCGGAAGTCCTTACACCATTCCATCAACGGGCGACACGACTTATATCTTGCCTATAACACCTCTTAACAACGGTCAATTCTATGAGGTCAATATCACGGCAACTAATGCAATGGGTACTTCACTCCCAGCTGACTATACCGTGCAATGTATTGGCAACGCTCCTGAGCCACTCTCGGCAACCGCTACCGTCATTTCTGCAAACCAAGTTACCTTGACCTGGGTACCTGGTGTAAACACCAGTGGTGTAGGAATAATAGGTTACTATTACCAAGAGTCGTCTGATGGTGGAATTACCTGGGGTAACACTGTTTCTGCTGGAGGCAGCACTGCAACGACTGACACGATTACCGTACCCACAGGTCAAGAGCTGATTTTCAAAGTTGGTTCACGCAATTCTGCTACTTATAGCGCAGCAGCTTTAACTAATTCTGTGTTTATTGCGGTGCCTCCCACGGCTCCTACTGGAGTAACGGCGACAGTAGGACCTGATGCGGGTGCCGTGACGGTCGACTGGACAGCACTCACGACTAACTTTGGCTCACCTCTTACCGACTATACGGTCTACTGGTCAACCGACGGCAGCAGCTGGGATGCGTCCCAAACCGTACCCTCGACCGCTACCAGTGATGAAATCACCGGCCTGACTCCTGGCCAGGAGTATTACTTTGCCGTTACTGCCAGCAATGCCCTGGGGGAGGGCGTCCAATCTACCCCCGCGGTTACGGCGACAACGCTCGCCACGGCAGCGCAACCAACCGGTCTTTCGGGTACTCTGGGCAACAATCAGGTAGCCCTGACTTGGAATGCGCCTGCCAGTGATGGTGGATCGACGATAACGGGCTATGATGTCTACATGTCAACTGACGGTACCAACTACAGCTTGGTTCCTGCAAGCCAGCTATCACAGCCCTCTGCCTCGAGTCCTTCGGCAACCGTGACAGGTCTCACTAACGGCACGCCCTATTACTTCCAGGTAGTACCGGTTACTGCAGCGGGTGAAGGCGCGAGCTCTGACCCTATTAGTGTCACACCAGCTGCCGTGGCAAGCAGTGTGTCAAGCTTTGAAGCTACGGCGACCTCGCCAACAAGCATGGACTTAAGCTGGACAGCCCCTACAGATAACGGTGCGGCCATCACGTCCTACACCATTACTTATTCAAGCGATGGGGGGCTGACTTTCAGCGCACCCGTTACCGTTGCTGCCCCCGCGACCAGCACGAGCCTTACGGGGCTGACACCCGGTGCGAACTATATCATTGGTATTGTTGCCCAAAATGCAGCTGGTGGTAGTGTTGCATCGACGGTGAATGCCTCTACCTGGGCCACGCCAGCTGTGCCTGCAAACTTCTCTGCCCTCAGTGGTGACGGTCAAGTTACCCTAAACTGGCAGCCACCTACTGATAGCGGCGGTACGCCCATCACGGGTTATGAGGTCTCTGATGATGGTGGAGTCACCTGGATAGACATCCCTAGCGCTGAAGCAACGAGTTACACCTTCACGGGTTTGACCAATGGCACCAGCTACAACTTTGTCATGCGGGCCCTAAACGCTGCAGGCACCGGTGCTGAATCGACGCTTTCTGCTGCACCCAGTGCAACACCTTCAGCCCCAGGAAACGTGGGTAACTTGACGGTGACACCTGGCGACGGCGACGCGACCATTAACTGGAGCAATCCTTCTGATACTGGTGGCAGTGCCATCACGGGCTATGTCATTACCTGGGAGCCCGGTTCTGGTCAGACAACCGTGACCGCACCTACAAATACCTACACCATACCAGGGCTTAATAATGGTACTGACTACACCATTACGATTAGTCCCATCAACAACACGGGTGTGGGGGACTCGACAACCATTGGCGTTACCCCACAAACCAGCTATTCTGTACTGGCAGACTACGGCACCTGGACGGGCACCGGAACTGCTTTTGCAGAGGTCGACGGACCAATCAGCGACTTCATACGTCTGGAAACCGCAGCTGGCGTGGTTGTGCCTGCGACCAACTATGTTGTGACCGAAGGTTCGACCATCACTACCTTTAGCATTGCTTACTTGAATACTCTTGCCAACGGTACCTACCACTACAAGATGATCTTTAGTGGCGGAGCTTCCGACCTGCTGACCCTCATCATTGCCCGTCCCGCAAGCGGCGGCGGTGGTGGCAGCAACACGGGTAATGGCGGTGCCGGTGGCGGCAACAGCCGCAATGCTAACAATACGAACAATGGCACGAACAATGGCAGCAACGGCGGCAGCGGCAGCAACAGTGGGTCTGGCAGCAATAATGGCAGCATCAATACGGGTAATAACACCCACCGTACTGCTACCCGTCAGCCAGCTCAACACCCCAGTAGAATGCCAAAGACGGGCGACGACCTGTTTAACTACCTGCCCTTCATGCTGATGTCATTGGTGATTCTGGCCATCACGGCAGAAAGTATCCGCAGGACGAAGAAGCGTAACGAGCTCGAGCCACTGCCAGACGACTCTGAATAGAGAGATGTACTTGAACACCCTCGGGTTTGGACGCACTCCGCCCGAGGGTGTTTCAAATTGTTGGCACTCAGCATTTAGTCAATTTATGAAGTAAATATGATAAAATTATGAATGCTATCTTGGGATAGCTTATACCATCATGGGACTGATACTGTGGGGGGATCACCATGAAGCGTTACCGCCAATTAATTGCACGCCTTGTCATACTAGCCATGCTGCCCTTTTGGGGGCTGTTGCCCGTGCCTCTTGCGGCGGCGGCGACCAATGTCAACTACATAGACTATGATGGCACGACAAAGACGGCTGCGACGACGACTGATGTCACATCATCCATGAATACTTTGGGTACTTCGGGTCAGACGACCTGGTACTCGGTCACGGGTACGGTTACTAATACCAACCGCGTCACGGTGTCGGGTGACGTGCGTTTGATTCTTTTAGATAACTCGAACTATCAGCCCCAGGCTGGTATTACCGTTGCGGGTTCTGACAGTTTGACGATCTACGCCCAGCAGTCTTCTGCGGGCAGTCCGTCTACGCTGGGTCAGATTAACATTCCGGCGGCAGGTTCAAGCACGAGCCCTCCAACGGCGATGGCAGGTATTGGTGGGGCAGGTGTGACTTCTGGTTCGACACCCACTGCCACGGGCGGAACCATCACCATTAATGGTGGACGTATTACGACCAATGGTGGCGACATGGGTGCTGGTATCGGTGGTGGCCGTGATGGTAACGGCGGAAATACAACGATTAATGACGGCATCATTAATGCTTCAGGCGCGAACTACACTCCCATGCTAGGAGGCGGTTCTTATCGCGGTGCGGGTATTGGCGGCGGCGGTAATGGAACCGGTGGCACTATTACCATCAATGGCGGAACGGTTAACGCTACGGGTGGTGGCTACGGTGGTGCGGGTATTGGTTCTGGTGGTTCATACTATTCGCCTTCGACCACACCTCCCAGTGGTGGCACGATTACTATTACGGGCGGTACGGTTAACGCCAAAGGTAACGGCAGCAGCGGTGGTGGCGGTGCCGGTATTGGTAGTGGCGGTGGCGATGCCTCTATCACGGGCACGGGTGTCAGCGGCATTATTACCATCATGGGAACGGCCAATGTGACGGCTTCTGGCGGTTCTGCTCCTTCAGGAAATGCCGGCGGTGGCGCGGCCATCGGTTCTGGTGGTAATAGTACGCAAAACCAGGCTTCTGGTTCTGCTGCGACCATTTATATGAGCATCCCAACCGCTAACCTCAGTGTGACGGCAGGTAGCGGTTCTGGAGGCGGTACGGCAGGAGCCCAGGTTGGTGCTGGTGGTATCTACCAAAGTGGTGCCCCCGCAGGCGCTTCGACCTTGCCAACGGTCCCCCAAAGCTTGCGAGCAACGCCAGGTAACGCCAGCGCAACCTTAAGCTGGTACATCCCGCAGTATACGGGCAAGCCGATAACCAGTTATCAGGTGTCACGCGACGGGACGAACTGGACGACCGTTTCCTCTGGCCGCAGTTTTTCTTTTACCGGGCTTACCAACGGTACGACCTACACCTTACAGGTGCGCGCGGTTAATGCTGACGGCACGGGAGCTATTGCATCTACGACGGTAACGCCGGCACCTGTTGTGCCCAGCATGCCGCAAAACCCGGCCGTAGCACCAGGACCTGGGCATGTCACGGTTAGCTGGACGGCTCCTGCTAACAATGGTGGCAGTAGCATCACGTCCTATCAGGTTTATATGTCGACTGATAATGGGGCGACCTTCACCCTTGCGGCAACCGTCAATGGTGGACAGACTAGTGCAAATATTAATAATTTGGTCAACGGGCAGAACTATACCTTCCAGATAACAGCTTCAAATGCCGTGGGTGAAAGCATGCCGTCTTTTACCGTCACGGGTCAGCCGCAGTCTCAGCCCGGCGCGCCACAGAATCTTTCTGTGATAGCGGCAAACCAGGCCTTGCAGTTGTCGTGGACAGCTCCCTCATCTAATGGTGGCGCAGTCATCACGAGTTATCAGGTGTCCCTCGACGGCGGCACAACCTGGACTAACACCGGTTCGACTTCGACCAGTTATACCTGGACGGGGCTTACCAACGGGCAGACCTATCAGCTGACGGTTTTGGCCGTCAATACGCATGGAAATTCTCAGGCTGCGACACCCATTCCAGGGACGCCTATGACTTTCCCGACGGCACCTCAGAACTTGCAGGCGACCCTTTCGACGGCACAGACCAACATGAACTTGACCTGGACAAACCCGCTCGACAATGGGGGCAGTGCTATTACGCAGTTCTACATTCAGGTGATGGACCAAAACGGAAACATCTTGCATCAGTTTGATGCAAGTGTTCCTGCTAATCAGCTGTCGTATACGGTGACGGGGCTCACCCCAGGAACCAGCTACATCTTTAGCGTCGCAGCCATTAACCAAATAGGTACCGGACCTGCAGCAAAGACGCAACAAACGCCCATTGGCAACCCCGGACCAGTACAGAATCTGCAAACGACCCCAGGTGATAGTCAGATGACCTTGAATTGGGGGCAACCAGCAGAAGATGGTGGCGCTGCGATACAAAACTATGTCATTTCAGTCTTTGACAGTAGCAACACAGCCATAGAGACCAGTATTACGCTTGATGCAAATACCTTCACCTACACCGTCACAGGACTTGCCAACGGCCAGACCTACACCTTTGATGTCTTGAGCTACAACGGCTCCTACTACGGTAGCAATCAAATCACGGCCGTCCCTGCGACCGTTCCTGGTGCGCCCAGTAGCTTTACTGCTACCCCCAGCACAAATCAAATCTCCCTGTCCTGGGGGGCGCCTGTAGATGGACCCACTCCGCCCGATGGTGGGTCACCGATTCTGTCTTACGAGGTTTCAGATGATGGTTGGCAGACCATCCAGACGGTACCTGCCAGCAATCCCAGCTATATTTTTAGCAACCTCGTGAATGGCACCACCTACACCTTCAAGGTGCGCGCGGTCAATGCCGTTGGTGCCGGTCCTTCGTCTACTATCACCGCAGTTCCAGCCAGTGTGCCGTCGGCTCCCCAGTATCCCAGTTATGTGCCAGGAGACGGTCAGATTACCGTTTCGTGGACAACGCCGTCTGATGACGGTGGTAGCGCCATTGCCGGCTATGACTATTCTTTGGACGGCGGAGTCAGCTGGACGCAGATGACCAGCCCAACACCGCCTTTGCAGCCAACACAGCCGCCCTTTACTATTACGGGCCTGTCAAACGGCACGACCTACACCGTCGAGCTGCGTGCTTTTAATGCCAACGGGCCAGGTACTCCTTCAAGCAGCTTTGCTGCGGTGCCGCGCACGACGCCTTCTGCGCCTCAAAACCTGACGGCGACGACCAATCAGGGACCGACCATTACCTTGACCTGGGACGCACCTGCAAGCGACGGCGGTAGCCCGATTACCGACTATGCCATCTACCAGTCGACCGACAGCGGTCAAACCTGGACGCTCAATGGCAACACGGGCAGCGGGACCTCGACCTCTTATGACCCGACGAATCTAGACAGTGGTTCGACCTATATGTTTGCGGTCAACGCCATTAATGCACAGGGTAATGGCACGGCGGCCTACACCGACACGATAGTGAACCCCATTCCTGCGACCGCGCCGCAAAACCTGAAAGCGACGGCGGGTAACAGTCAGATTAGTCTGAACTGGACAGCACCTGCCAGTGATGGCGGCAGCGCGATTAGTGACTATCAGTATTCTGTTGACGGAGGCAACAACTGGATCAGCATGGATACAACGGCGACGACTTTTGTCCTGACGGGGCTGACGAACGGCCTTTACCAAAACGTCATGGTGCGTGCCTACACCCTTGCAGGAGGAGGAGCCCCATCTGCTGTAGCAGGTGCCGTGCCTGCGACCGCACCGAGTGCGGCAGTCGGCCTTGAGGCCGCGCCAGGAAATACGACGGTAACTATTAATTGGGATCCGCCCGCAAGCACGGGGGGAAACATCATCAATTGGGTTCAGGTATCTGATGACGGTGGTCAAACCTGGACTTCGGTGGCATCGGTGTATTACAACAGCTACACCTTTACAGGTCTGACCAATGGGCAGACCTATTTGTTCACGGTGCGTATGGGTAATAGTATGGGCTTCGGTCCCCAGGCCATGGCAGTTGCAGCGACTCCTGCCACGGTGCCTGATGCACCTGCGGACCTGACAGCTGTTGGCGGCGACTCTTCTGCTGCCTTGAGCTGGTCTGCTCCTGCTGATGACGGTGGGGCAGTAATTACGCAGTATACGGTCATGCAGTCTTCTGATGAAGCCAGCTGGACGGCGGTTGCGACGCTTGCAGGATCGGTGCTGAATACTACTATCACGGGTCTTAGCAACGGTTCGACCTATTACTATCAGGTGATTGCCACCAATAGTGCTGGAAACAGCGATCCTTCAGATACCGCCAGTGTGACACCTATGACGGTGCCGACGGCACCGCAGAATCTGCTCATCAATTCTAGTAATGCCAATGTCACCTTGACCTGGGCTGCCCCTGCCAGTAATGGTGGCAGCGCCATTACCGCCTATGAAGTCTCTTTTGACGGTGGCGCCAATTGGGATACCGTTCCTAATGTGGGCGACTTTAGCTACACCTATACAGCACCGCCGCTCAACGTGGGTCAGCTTTACGCCTACACGGTGCGTGCTATCAATGTTGTAGGCGCGGGCCCTGAGGCCACACCACAAAATGCAGAAATGGTAGCGCTACCGACAGCGCCTACTAATCTGCAGGCTAGCTTTGGGGACACGACCGCAGACTTAAGCTGGTCAGCCCCTGACAGTGATGGATTCTCTCCCATAAGTGAATACCTCATCACCATGTCTTCTGACGACGGTCAGACCTGGTCTTTCGAGGCGACGGTGGCAGCAGATGCCATGAGCTATCAGGCCACGGGCCTCACGACAGGCACGAACTATGTATTTGCCGTAGCAGCCGTTAACGCCGTGGGTACTGGACCTGCAGCGCAGACTTCGGTCACGCCGGCGACGACCCCCAGTGTGCCCCAAAATGTTACGCTGATGCCGGGCAATGGGACAGTAACCCTTAGCTGGACAGCCCCAGCCACCAATGGTGGGGCAGACATTAGTGATTATCAAGTGTCGGTTAACGGCGGCCCCTGGATGAGCCTTGAAACGACGGCAACGCAGGCGACCGTTTCGACAGAAACCACAACGGGACCTGCGCTGCAAAATGGTACGTCCTACAGCTTCTCGCTGCGTGCGATCAACAGCGTGGGTGCAGGGGCTGCGAGTGACCCCCTTTCGGCCACGCCGCGCACGGTGCCTGATGCACCTACTAATCTGAGTGCCTCCATTGGGGACTCGACCATCACCTTGACCTGGTCTGCTCCAGACAGTGATGGTGGTAGTGCGATTACTGACTATCAAGTCTCATCAGACGGTGGTTCTACCTGGACTGACGTACCCATGCCCGGAGCCTTAAGTTACAGCTTCACGGGACTGAATAACGGACAAAACTATAATCTGGCCGTACGCGCCGTCAATGCCGCAGGCTCTGGTGCTGCTGCCACAACTTCAGCAACACCTGCGACCGTGCCAGCTGCGGTGCAATCGCTTACCCTGACCCCAGGCGACAGCCAAGTCATCGTCAGCTGGACAGCACCTGCTAGTGACGGCGGGTCAGCTATTACTTCCTACATCGTTTCCTACCGCGTTGCGGGCACGTCAACGTGGCTTGATTGGACGCCCTCCGCCAGCGCTGCTACTTTCAGTCAGACGGTCACAGGGCTGGACAACGGCACGAGCTATGAGTTCACCGTTGTCGCCTTTAACGCTCAAGGGCCCGGCGCGATGTTCTTGCCGCCGCGCGCGGCTACGCCGGCTGCCGTGCCAGATGCACCCGTCGCACTGACTTCTGCGCCGTCAAACCAGGCGGTCACCTTGACTTGGGAAACACCGGCAAGTAACGGTGCGACCATCACGGCCTACCAGATATCGAACAACAACGGGACTTCATGGACGACCATCGACGCCACCTCGACGCCGAGCTTTGTTTTCACCGGGCTGACCAACGGCACCAGCTACACCTTTGACGTCCGCGCCGTGAATATCATGGGCGCAGGAGCCGCGGCGACGGTGACTGATTCGCCGGGTATGGCTCCGTCGGCGCCGCTGAATGTGCGCGCCACGGCGGGCGATATGCAGGTTACCGTCACCTGGTCGACACCCGCTGACAGCGGTGGGCGCCCCATCACGGCCTACGATGTTTATTACATGCTGTCGACCGACACGACCTGGACCGAGTTCGAGCGTTTTGACACGCTTGCAACATCTGAAGTCGTGACAGGGCTAACTAATGGCGTGGATTATCTGTTTGCCGTGCGCGCCGTTAATGAGCCCTTCGACGAGGGAGAGATATCCAATTCTGCTGCAGCTACGCCGCGGGGCGTCACGACTGCACCGACGGACCTTGCTGCTATCGCTGGTAACGAACAGGTGGCCCTAAGCTGGACGGCACCTGCTGATGACAATGGTTCACCTATTGACAGCTACTTGATTACCTACTGGCCTGTTGACGATCCGGGTTCTGTGGTCGATGTTTCGACAGCTACAACCGCTACAGCCTTTACGGTCACCGGTCTGACCAATGGCGTTCAGTACGCCTTTACGGTTGCCGCATCAAATGCAGCAGGGGACAGCGCTGCATCTGCTGAGGTAACCGCAACCCCGATGACTCTGCCTGATGCGCCCACTGATGTGATGGCTGAACAAACGCAGCCTGGTGTCGTTGAGCTCACTTGGACGGATGGGGCAGACAATGGATCTGCTATCACGGGATATGAGATAGCTTACTCATCTGATGGTGGCGCTTCGTGGTCTGCCACCCAAACAGCCTCCTCGCAACCGGCAAGCGTCTCAGGTCTTGTAGCAGGAGGCAGCTATATCTTCCGTGTAGCTGCCACCAACGCTGTCGGCACCGGTGGCAGTGCGCAGTCTAACACGCTCACCTTATGGAACGTACCCGATGCGCCAACAGGTGTCACAGCGCTAGCTGGTCCTGCAGGTGGTCAAGTAGAACTGTCATGGACAGCTCCTGACTTTAATGGCGGATCTACTATTACGACCTATACGGTTTATGCATCAACGACGGGTAGCATTCCGTGGACAACGGTCGGGACTACAAATGGAAGCACCTTCAGTTATCTCGTATCAGGCTTGAATGCTGGATCTACACTGTACTTCACGGTCGCAGCGCAAAATATCGTAGGTTTCAGTAACTACGCAACCCCAGCAGCGCAAGCTACGACCTGGTCAGTCCCTGATGCGCCTACTGATGTCACAGCTACACAAACTGACCCAGGTGTCGTAGAACTCACCTGGACGGATGGGGCAGATAACGAATCTGCTATTACGGGATATGAGATAGCTTGCTCATCTGATGGTGGCGCTTCGTGGTCTGCCACTCAAACAGCCTCTTCACAACCAGCAAGCGTCTCAGGTCTGGTAGCAGGAGGCAGCTACATCTTCCGTGTCGCTGCCACTAATAGTGTCGGCACTGGTGACAGTGCGCAGTCTAACACGATTACTTTATGGAGCGTACCTGACGCCCCAACATCAGTAAGTGCAAGTGTCGAATCTTCAACGAGTGTGCAGGTCAGCTGGACGGCTCCTGCAAACAATGGCGGCGCTGATATAAGCGGCTATGAAGTCGCATGGTCA
>WRBW01000009.1 GCA_009784345.1 Coriobacteriia bacterium
GGAGCCTTGCCCCCACTGCCACCTGAGCGTTTAGCAGGATTAGGCTTGCTATTCTTTTTTGGATTGGGCTTTATATTTGCCACGTATTGCTCCTCTTTTGTGCTCTAGCCTCGCTGCCCTCGATTGTTTGAAACAACTGGCCATACAGCGGATACTCTAAAAGTGCTTTATTGATTAATATGAAGTGGTAATTATTCACCGTAAACGCAGGGACGCAGGACGCCAATATAGGGCAAGCCGCGATACTTCTGAGCGTAGTCAAGCCCATATCCTACTACAAATTCATTCGGTAGCACAAAACCAACATAGCGCACGTCGATTTTTTCCTCCTGAGCGCCTTCTTTGACCACACAGGCTGCAACCTCGACACTGGCAGCACCGCGTCCTAAGAAATTGCGAATCAAATATTTCAGAGTCAAACCTGTATCCAAAATATCTTCAGCAATCAGCACGTGCTTGCCCTCCAAAGGAACCTCAAGGTCCTTCAGGATGCGCACGACGCCCGATGATTTATGCGCCGCACCATAACTCGAGACAGCCATGTAGTCGACCGTAAAATCGCAGGTCATGTGACGTGTCAAATCTGACAGAAACCAAGCCGCACCCTTCAACACCCCAACAACCAATACCTCTTTGCCCGCGTAGTCAGCAGAAATCGCCGCCCCTAGCTCCTTGTTGCGTGCATAGAGCTCTTCTTCGGTCACAAGGACTCGTTCGACATCGGGGTGTACGGCTGTGTTATCTGGTGTAATGCTCATCGTATGCTGTCACGCCTCTCATTCATACAAAGGGCAGGACTGCCCTTGAGACAACCCTGCAAGATTTCGCTGTCGGCGCGAAAAAAAGAAGCCCTTTAAGACCTTGGGAGACTTAGGCAGGCATAATTCGCGCGACCCTAATTGTAGCGCAATTAATCTGAACTCGCAGCGCAGGAGGTATATCTCTTGCAAACAAAACTTTGCGTGGTGGCAGCTTTTCTCCTGCTTGAATCTGTTGGCGGAGCACGTCCAAACCACCCACAATTGCCGCCAGATGCGAGGCATCAAGACGTGAGGCATCATCGAAGGTTTCAGTGATGGCGCAGCGCAGTACGCGACGAGCCATAACCGGGTCAAGGGTCAGCATCAAGTGAAGGTCAAGACTAATGGACTCCCCCTCTTGCCTTTCGGTGCAAAAGTCTTTGGCAAAGCCCAAGGCCATGGACGTCAGTAAGCGGTCATCGTCTGCAACTAAATCCATGGTGCGGGCGAGGTTTTCTCTAAAGTTTGGTCGCAACTTTTCTGCTTCAGGAACGATGCGCGCCCTGATAAAAGCGCGCGTTCGACTTTCGTCTGCGTTACTGGGGTCTTCGCGCCAGGTGTGACCCTGGGCCTCAAGCCAGGCTCGCAGCTCGCTTCTATCAGTGTCGAGCAGAGGCCTGACAATACGCCCGCGCTGCGCCGCCATACCGGCAAGGCCACCCAGGCCAGATCCAAAAATGGCACGAGTGAAAAAGTTTTCGACACGATCATCGCGGGTGTGAGCCGTGACGATGCGACCTTGATCTGTGTCGACGCCCTGTACGCTACATATTTCATCGAGGAGCAGTTCTGCCGCGCGGTAGCGCAGAATGCGACCTGCATCCTCGAGATTGAGCTTGTGCTCGGAGGCGTAGCTTGCCACGTCAATGCGCGATACCACGAGGGGAATGCCGAGACTTTTGCACAGCTGCGCGCAAAAAGCCTCATCTGCATCAGCTTCCTCGCCCCGTAATTGATGATTAACATGCAATGCGGTTATACATGCACCTTCAGCAAGGAGGTGCAGGAGGGCGACCGAGTCTCCCCCACCAGAAAGCATGACGAGCAACGGCGTATCAGATTGATAAAGATTGTGCCGGGCGATAAAGTCGCCCATGGCCTGCGCGATAGTATTCATGCCCCTAGTCTATCAAAGGCAGGCTGCCTTACCTAAATTCGATAGTCTCCAACACCTCATTGTCACAGTCCCGAAACTCGATGACGAGAGCCGTACAGGCGGGCACGTTAGCCTGAGCATCTTCAAGCAGCTTAGGACCTTCAGCAGTCATGCGCTCAAAGAGACCATGTAAGGCATCCAAATTAATGTTGTCGATATAAAAGGTATAGGTATAGTACAGAACCGTTCCTTCAGCATGGCACCAGCCAGTAAAGCGGGCGCACAGCCCCTCAAAGATTTCATTCTTATAAGCGGCGTATTCCACCAGACGCTCTAGATCGCGCTCATCAGCCGTAGGACGAGCAGCTTCGGTTTCAACTTCAGCACCCAAGGCCAGATCGACCTCGGTCATTTCAGAGTCTTTCGCAACGCGTGGGGTGTCGCCTCCTTGGGTCACATTCAAAAAAATCGTGAATGACACAATGACCGCTGCGACAATAATGAGTGCATTCTTCATAAGCTCCCCCAAGCTCATTCATTTCTATTTCATAGTTTACTCATTATATCATCACAATTGCCCACATTTGACAGCAATTTTTTCGATTTAGCTTAAATAGTACCACCCTGCTGGGTGCAGAGACCCCGCGTCGGAGCGCGGGGTGACAAGTACGTCACTTTTCAAGCTCTCATTTTGAGAGCTTGCCCCCTCTGAGCTGGGCTTTATTCAGATTGCTCGATGGGAGACGGGGCGCGGTTTGAAAGACCGCTGCCGCTGTAGTCAGAATTCCATGCCTGATACAGGGCAATCAGTAGGCAGACAAATAATACCGCAATGAGAAATTTTCTCATGGACGTACTCCTCCGTAGTGTGCTAGGGCTTCGCCCAGTGCGTTAAAGCTGACATCTTGCGACCAATTCATGTCGTCATCGCTAAAGCTATCGGTAACGGTGCCGACCGGTATGCGGCGCAGCTTTGTCTGGCCGTTTTGCAGGGTAATGTTAAAGTCTGTCGTGATGGTCCAAGAGCCGTTGTCGAAGTTGCTGCTGTCCCATCTGACAATCCCCCAGCTTGGTGTCTGGTTGACCTCATCAAGCTGAGCCACCAACAGTTGCGCGAGCTGATCATCGCTGATGGGGGTCTTGTCACGCTGAAACTGAAGCAGGCGCGCCATTTGCTGGTCAGTGGCGGGCATCATGAACTCGTCGACATTTGAAATCGTAAATGACTGGATCTGACTGGGCTGCGGTGAAAAACGCGCCTCGAAGTGTGCGACCCCCCACACCAGGGTGATGAAGGCAACGAGGCTGAGGGCTGAGGCTGCGAGCGCAGGTAGCACATTAACGATGTTTTTGATGCGGCGCGTGCTGATGAGCTCAAAGGCGAGCAACACCAGGGTCGTCACAACCGCTGAAACGATTACCCATTGGGCGGCGCCAAAGATAAAGCTGTAGGCAAAGTACAAAAAGACTAGGGTCAAGAAGCCCAGGGCGATGCGGCACAGCCACTGCACCCAGGCGCTGATAGCACTGCTGCCTGCGACTTCGCTGCGGCGGCGTAAGAAAAACACGGCAGCGGCTGCAAAGAACACGGCAGCGTATGCCAGAGTGTAGAGGATGTTTTGCACGCTGACGTCTACCCAGCTATAGGCGGTGTAGAACAGATTAGTGCCCAACTGGAAGACTTCACCGGGTGGGATAGATGGGACGCTGCTGGTGACTCCTTCAGCAAAGAGGGCCTTCAGAAGCGGTGGCAGGGCGATGAAGAGGACGTAAATGACGATGCTTGTGAAGCGCGTTCCGGAAAGCGCTTGTGCGAAAACGGCTGCACTGGTGGCAAAAATAATGGCTGGCAGTATTGCCCCTAGGTAGGTCAAGGCAGACGTGAGCACCATTACCCCCAGTGAGGCATACACGGCTGTGCTAACTATGAGCGCAAGCAGTGCCGTGATAATAGTCCAGGTCAGTACCGCTGCCGTAAAACTGCCAAAGAGCGCTGTTCGCTTCACGGGCAGGGCGTGATAGAAGTCAGATTTCCTGCGGCTATTCAGAAAAGAGAAGAGCGTGAAGCTGAGCACTAAGGGTGCCACCCAGGCATAGGCAAAGATAAAAAGGGTGACGGTCGCGAGGGCGTCGGTGTCGATGCTGCGTACACCAAAGGTAAGCACAGCAATGACGGGCACCACAACAGCAGCTGCAATCAGTGCAAAGCTGGTCAAAAATCCCATCAGGCGCAGTTGCGATAGGCCCTCTTTGTACAGCTTGAGCGAAAAGAAGTTTTTCATGCTGCATACACCTCTTCCAGGGCATCATCAAAGCGGTAACCAGCGGCCTCCAGCTTTTGCACAAAGAGCGCCTCGAGTCCGTCCGGTGCCTGCTGCAGCAGATCGGCCTTAGGGTTTTCAAAGAGCAAGCTGCCTTTGTGAAGCAGCGCAAAGTTGTCGCAGGTGTCCTCGAGTTCGCGCAGGCTGTGAGATGAAATGACAATCGTCGTGCCGCGTTCTGAAACATCACGCGCTATGATTTTGCGCACCACGTCACGCATCAGTGGGTCAAGCCCATCAAAGGCCTCATCAAGCAGTAGGTACCGGGGCTCGCAGGCAAGCGCAAGCAAAATGGCAGACTGCCGCTTCATACCCTTTGAAAAAGTACGGATTGCTTTGTTCGGGTCTAATTGGAAGAGTTTGACCAGAGCCTCATAACGCGGACGCGAGAAATGAGGGAAGCAGCGCGCGTACAGCTGTGCCATCCGGTTAAGGCTGGATTGTGACAAAAAGTAGAGTTCATCAGGCACCAGGATGATACGCTCTTTTGCTGCTGTGTTTTCAAAGATGGCAGCATCGTCAAGGGTCATCTGCCCCGTGCCAGGGGCAAAGATCCCTGCCGCAAGACGCAGCAGGGTCGACTTTCCCGCACCGTTACTGCCCACTAGTCCGTAGACGACCCCTTCGGGAATGCTGCAGTTCAAGTCATGCAGTGCGGCAGTCCCGTCAAAGTGCTTACTGAGATTAGTGGCGCGTAACATGGTCACTCTCCTTATGTTTAGTCTTGAGCGGTAAACTCTTGAGACTGCAAGACCGTTCCACCTGCGTCTTCAAAGACAATTTTGACGGCGGTGATTTCTGGCACGGCTGCTTTGGCGGTGTCAAAGAGCAGCTGGCCTTCGCCCGCGGCGTTGTCCCAGGCGTTGACTCCCAGGTCTTCATACAGGCCGTCAGCGAAGAACTGGTAGGTGTAGACGAGCGTCGTGCCCTCAGAGCTGACCACGATGGCGAGCTCTTCAGAGTTCATCGAGCTGAAAATACCATTTTGGGTCTCGACAAAGTCTTGCAGGCTTGCCGTGCCGGCTGCTTCAGTGGTCGTCGTGGTTGTTTCTTCAGTTGTCTGATCCTCGCTGTTGTTGCCGCAAGCTGCGAAAAGCATCATGGATGCTGTCAGTACGGTTGCCAGTGCGATGATGAGGGTCTTTTTCACGGGTCATTCCTTTACGATCGGGGGTTGTTGTGTGCAGCTCTTTCGTAAATTCTGCAGCTAATAGTATAGAGTACGCGGCGGAGTGCGCCCAGTCATGGACCCCTTCGTTGCCGTGCCGCCTTAAGCTTACTCGCTTTCGTTTTCGTGACCACCTTTGAGGCTCAGACCGAGCTGCATCAGGAGTGCCGGCAGAAATGACGCCACTATGAGCATCAGATAGCTTGCAAGGGCACTACCCGGTGTAGCGAGTTGATCGAACCCGAACAGTGAGGTAACGATGTCAAGGATGGCGATTGCGGGGAAATTGAGCAGCGCTGTGAGACCTGGCTCTGAGCCATAGGTGACGAGGCCGACAATGGCAGATCCGGTGACGAGGATTGCAGTAAGGAGCGAAAAGGAAAAGAGGTTCATGCCGCCGACAAAAGGATGGAGCATCTTTCGCGCAAGAAGTGGATAGAGCGTGAGGGCAGCAAGAGCTGTGAGGAGCATCCCCCACATGCCCCCAGCGAGCAGCAAGGCCAGCGCGAGAGCGCAGAGTAACGCATGAATGCCCAGTGCCTTGAAGTTGTTGGATATGAGCACCGCGACACGACTGCCTACCGGCAAACCAAAGGTGTGCTCGATGACGGTCTTGTCATCAGGCATCAGTATGCTCTCTTCCTGCGCACTATCGTTGGCTTCCCTATGCGACATGATAATCGCCCCCTCCTTTCTGTGAGTGGGCGGGCGAGCGTCCCCGCTCGCCCGCACAGATTGCTAACCTATCAATTCGTTGATGGCGGCGTCTATGGCTAAAGGCAGCTTTTTGTACAAACGAGCTGGGCGCATCATGTGTTTCAGCACGAGCTCAGTCGTAAACTGCTCTGCAGCTTCGACGATGTCGATGTCATCATAGACCGTTTGTGCACAGCCTTCTACTACTACCAGTGCCTTGACCAGAAGGCCAAAGCCACGTGGTACGACAACGCGTTGCTCGTTTAAGATTGACAGAAAACCTATCGCAAAGCCGCGCACGTCACGCGGGCTCTTGCTGAAGGTGCGCTTCATGAGCGCTGAGACCTTTGCGATGACCTCTTTGCGCTCGTCGTCGCCTACAACGAGGCCAATGTCTGCCGAATACAGAATCGCACGCTTTGCATCGGCATAAACGGTTGCAGCAAGAATCTGAGCAATGGCTTCTTTGTGCTCTTCTTTGACCTCACCCATAATGCCAAAGTCAATGTAGCAAATCTTGCCGTCTGGTGTCAGAAGCAAATTCGACTGGTGCATGTCAGCATGGAAGCGTCCAATCACCATAACCTGTTTCATAAAGACATCAGCACCGTAAATGGCGAGGAAGCGTGCGTCTACCCCATTGGCCGTCGCCTCTTCACTTTGATCCAGATGCCAACCCTTGACGTACTGCATCGTCAAGACATTACGGCTGGTCAAAGGCCAGACGATGGCAGGTGTCATGACGTAGGGGTCATCACGAAAGTCAAAGGCAAACTGATCAGAGGTACGACCTTCGATCCTCAAGTCACATTCTGACGTGATTGATTCAGAAAACTCTTCCAGTAGCTGTGGCGTGTTAAAGCGCTTAAAGGCCTTGAACTTATGAATAAAGTTCACAATAGGCGTGACCACGGCAATGTCAGCACGAATCTTAGCAAGCGAGCCAGGGCGGATAACCTTGATGGCAAGTTCGGTACCCGCTGGCATATCGTCGCCGATGACCTGGTCATAGTCGAACTTCAACTTTGCCTTGTAGACTTGAGCGATGGACGCACTCCCAATGGGTTCTGTCTCGATATCGTCAAAGAGCTCATCGATGGGGCGTCCAAAGTCGGACTCTATCAGTGCTTTCATGTCTTCAAAGGGCGTGGGGCGGACGTTGTCGCGCAGGTGCTCCATTTCGAAGACGTACTGCGGCGGGAACATGTCAGGGCGGATTGATATCAGCTGCCCCAGTTTGATGAAGGCAGGGCCGAGTTCTTCAAATGAGTAGCGCATTTCGCGCGCGAAGATTTCGCGGCGTTCGGTGACGGAGACAAAGCCGAATTTCGCTTTTGCTGCCGCCGCCCACCAATGCTTCGTGGCTACCCACAGAATCTGGCGTCTGCGTTTTGATTTGGCGCTCATGGCGTGCAAACCGCCTTAGAGTTTTGCCGCAATGGCGTCGAGCGTGGTGCTCATGGTTTCGAGTCTGCCGCGAAGCTCGGCTACCTCGAAACGGACCTCTTCAACGGCACGTGCGGTCGCGCTGTCATCTTTGTCGAATTCAGCGTCGCGCCCCTCGATGAGTTCCGTCTTGATCTTGTCTTTTTTCTCATCGATGATGGCGGCCAGCCCGTCGACAAATGCGCTGGGGTCTGAGGCCATTTCGCCTTTTTCCGTGGTCTTTCCGCGCTCGATAGAGGCCTTCATGCCTTCATCTGCCATCTCGTGCACCATTTCCCATACGGCCAAAAACTTCATTACATCTGCATTTCTTAGTGGCATAGCTCTCTCCTTTTTCTGTGTCGTCTTACATGCCTGTTTACATACAAACCTTTCATTGGCGGAGTGCGTCCATACCTGGACGCACTCCCCCACTTTTCCCTTATCTAAACATGGTCAAGCTCCCCCGCTGATTGAACGCTGTCCATTGGCGGGCGCGCAGAAGTGACTTCATCACCCTTGCGCTGTCTCAACCAAAGACCTAGGGCGAGCAAGCCTGGTGCGATTACCGCGATAAGAATAATGTTGAGCACCTGCACTATGCTTAAGGGCATGTGCGTCGAGAACACCCCTGAAACAGTGGCAGCACTCAGACCCAGAGGATTAGTCAGGACCGAAAACCATACTGCAATCATAGACATGAGGCCCCAGGTAGATTCAATCTGTGGATTAATCGCAAGCTGGATCGTGGCAACGGTGCTGCCTACGAGGAAAAACAGTCCCCCGATGAAAGTCAGGATAATGACCGACCTGACTGATCGGAGAGGATTAGTACCTGCAGGAAGCAGGTAGCGATATGCGCAGGCGACATAAATCAACGATCCTAGCACCACAGGCAAGTACAGGGGCAGCATGCCCAGAAATGCACTTGGTGAGCTACCCCCAGCTGCTGCCTCGATTGTGACCGTTAGGATGATGAAAGTCACAAAGCCAACAATAGACAAGACGAAGTGGATGACCAGTGCGCGCTTGTTATTTTTTTTGGTCAGTTCATTCATGGTCACCCTCCTCCCCTTTTTACTGTGCCGAAATGACAATGTTCGGTCGAGCATTTTGCGCGTTTTCTCCTATGAGGCCCAGCATTGACCAGATGGGAACAAAGAGCACTTTGCCTTCACCCGTGTAACTGTGCTGGACGACCAAGGTATCTTGCGCAAAGGATCCATCCTCTGGTGCCCAGACCTGCAAATGTGCAGATATTTCTGGACTGACCAGGTTTTGCAGACGGGCACTTCCTTTATTGAAGCTTGCTGGCTTGTATTCAACAACGATTTTATCGCCCGTGAATGCTGACCTTTTGCTTTCGACACCTAGCTCATCTACTTCACGTGCAGCATATATATCAGACCAATGCTGTAGAGGCGAGAAGCCATGCTCTTCGAAGGCAGTCAATCTCATTTGACTAAAGGTGAAGACAGAGTTTATGACATCTTCTTCTGAACTTATTACCACCACGCTGCTTTCATCCACATTCATACGATCCCGATGAATACTTTGGGTCAACACATAGACGGGTGACCCTTCTGGCACCAACTGTGCATCTACCGTGATGGTGACTGGTTCCGCGGGAAAGACAGCTATAGCTGAATCGGGAGACAAGTGCAAACTGTCGTCAAAGTAAAGGTCGAAGCCCATCACTAAAATGAGTGCGATGACGGGCACGTAGGCAAAAGTGAAGAGCAGTGAGTTTTTGTTTGTGTCACGACCATGTGCGTTAAAGTGTCGCAAGATAATCCCCAGGCTAAGCAAAATAGCACTTGCAAGCAGGCATATCGCAACGAAGCTTACGAGACTTGCAGGATGCAAGAAGCGCCAGATAAGCCCAGTAAACAGTGCATGGATTCCTGCAAGTGTGTCGTCGAATGGAAAAAGTGGAGTCAGATGATAGAACTGCACAAAAATGATGAATGCGACCAATGGAACTATGGCATACAGCCTGAACGCCTTTACCAGCTCTGTCAAAAACGCAAAGCCAGCGGTAACGACGAGCAAGAAAACGAAGGCGGCAACGAAACCAGATGCCAGAAAGGCTGGGCTGAAGCTGTAACCCATAATCAGGTTGGGCACCCAGTTACTAATGAGGCTAAAACTTAAGTGAACAATGAGGTTAAGCACCAATACGCTAACCAGCGCCAGCAGCACAAAGAACAAGCTAAGCATTTGAGTCGAAAGAAAGCGGCTCATACTGGTCTGCGGATAGATAGCGTTCTTGCCGGCAGCTTCCTGCCAAAAGATGTAGGCAATCGCAGCGGGCGCAAGAATCAATAAAAGTGCGGAGTAATCGAGGAAGTTTTGACTGCTCAGCATGTCGGTGCTGCTAGCAAAACCCTGCCAAGCGGAAGCTGCATTCAGAGTAGCCAGGGCAAACATAAACACCAAGACAGCAACTATCCCCCGCTGTGAGTCGCGGAGTTTTAGTCTAAACAGCTGGTAGGCGTTGGCGAGTTCTAATCGCGAGACTTTTACCAAAGACATTCTAGGTCACCCCCCTTGCTTTCCTGCGTCAGGCAGATATACAGCTCTTCGGGGCTGAGCGCGCTGACGTGCAAGCCAGCAGCCTGGGCTTCGCGCTGCACCTCTTCTGCTGCAGGCTCATGCACCACAACCGTCGTGGTAATCTCGCCCTGGTCAACACGGATAATCTTTTTGCCCGCAGTGAATGCTTCAAGGGCAGCAGCAGGGCCGCGCAGCTGATAGGCACTTTGCCGCAGCTCATCAATACTGTCATGCAAAACCAGCTTGCCTGCATCCAAAATCAAAATGCTATCGAGGAGGTTCTCAAGTTCTGCCATAAGGTGACTAGCGATGATGAAACAGCGCGGGTGCTCGCTATATTCGCGCACCAAAACCTCATAAGCAGCCTTACGTACCGCGACATCCATGCCTAGCGTCGGCTCGTCAAGCATCGTAAGCGGCGCCCGTGCTGCCAGTGCCGCAGCAAAGTTAAAAGTGCTTTTCTGCCCTGTCGACAGACGCGCATAGCGACTGGTCACATCAAGGTCAAAGTATTCCAAAAGCCCGGTCGCAAAGTCGTTATCAAAGTTCGGAAAAAAACGAACGTAGTCATTAAGTATCGCCCGCAGGCTGATACCCTGCGAATAAGACACATCATGGGTCGAATAGATGAGCATAGATAAGACATTCAAATTGTTGAGAGGAGCTTTGCCCCATACCTGCAACAAGCCATTACTAGGAGGAATGTGCCCAGCACACATCTTGAGCAGCGTTGTCTTGCCAGCACCATTGCGCCCCAAAAGACCCGTTATCGAAGGTGAGTCTATCTGGAAATCGAGTCCGGTCAGAGCCTGCTTCTTTCCAAAGGACTTACTGAGCCCCTGTGCGCGAACGGCGACATTAATCTGGAGTTGATCGTAAAGGTCAGTGGTCATGACATAGCCCCTTTCCCGTTTCGCGAGTAGTATTCATCTACCATGGAAAGGATCTCCTTTTTTGTAAGTTCTATTTTGCGGGCCTCTGTTACCAGTTCACTGACGAGGCAGCTCAGACCGTTTTTTTGTCTATTGGTGATGAGTCGCGATTTAGCACCATCTGCTACCGTCATTGACTTACCACGCTCGCGTGTGAGGGTGCCATTTTGCACCAGTACGTTGATGCCCTTTGCCGCAGTTGCAGGATTAACGCCCAATTCTTTGGCAAGGATGAGTTGTGAGTAAGCAGGGGCGCCTTCTGCGAGGCTACCCGTGATGATGTCGTCTTCTATCGCTTCTGCGATTTGAAGGTAGATGGGCTTTATGCTGTTGAAATCAACCTGCATGCAAGCTTCCCCTCTTGCGCCTTATGCAAGGCAACTACATTACTTATGTAATGTAGTATAGTTCACTTGTAGCGCTGGCGCAAGTGAGCAGTATGAGATTCTTTGAGGTCAAGTGCGCGGGCGAGCGGGACGCTCGCCCCTACAAAAGTTCAAGGGCGAGATCCCGCATCAAGTGCGGGATGACAACCCCAAGGGCGAGATCCTGAATCAAGTTCAGGAAGACGCGGATAGTTCAGGATGACATGGATGTTAGCGTGCTCCAGACGTCAAAGATTAAGGAGAATAAGAAAAGGGAAAACCCTAGCGTAGTTACTACGTGGGTTTTCCCTTTTTGAAACTTCGACGCAAAGATTTGACGTCTGGTGTGCGCTAATTAGTCTTCGCCGAGGTAAGACTTACGCACATCCTCATTCGACAACAGCTCGTCACCGGTACCAGACAACTTGATATGTCCGGTTTCCAGCACGTAACCACGGTCTGAAATACCCAGTGCCAACATGGCGTTTTGCTCGATCAGCAAAATCGTAATACCCTCATCATTGAGTTTGCAGATAATATCAAAGATGACCTCGATGATTACCGGTGCTAGACCCATGGAAGGCTCATCCAGCGTTAGCAGCTTAGGACGTGCCATCAGGGCGCGACCCATGGCAAGCATTTGTTGCTCACCACCTGACAGGGTTCCTGCCTTTTGGTTAATGCGCTCTTCGAGGCGTGGGAAGAAAGCCATGACTTTTTCAAAGTCTTCGGCAATTCCGTCCTTGTCATTGCGCAGGAAGGCACCCATGTCGAGGTTTTCGCGAACACTCATTTGCGGGAAGACGCGACGACCCTCAGGAACCTGGATCAGGCTCTTTTTGGTAATGTCGTGCGGCTTCATACCGGTGATGTCTTCGCCTTCGAAGGTGATAGTGCCCTGATGCGGGGTTTCAAGTCCGCTCAAGGTGCGCAGGGTGGTCGACTTACCCGCACCGTTTGCACCAATCAGGGTTACAATCTCGCCTTCTGCTACGTCAAAGGAGATACCACGGATGGCACGAATTTTGCCGTAGCTCGTATGTAGATCTTTTACGCTCAGCAACATCGTTATTCTCCTTTATTTTCATCAGCTGCGACCATGACAACACCGTCGCTGTCCATGACAGCTGTTGCGGGTGCAGCAGCGGCAGTGTCTGAGGTTTGGACAGCCTCCGCCATAGTGCCCGCAGGGGCGCCATGGGTATCAAGAGGCTTGTATTCCTCGCCACGTTCAGCAGCTTTCTTCTTGCGGCGCTCTTCGACTAGAGCTTCTGCTCCGCCCTCGCCCAAATAGGCTGCGATTACTGCAGGGTTCGACTGGATTTCTGCAGGCACACCTTCTGCAATGAGCTTGCCAAAGTCCAGTACGTAGATGTATTCTGCCAGGTTCATGACCACTTTCATGTCATGCTCAATCAGAAATACCGTGATACCCAGCTCGTCGCGAATGCGCAAGATCAGTTCATCGAGGTCTGCAGATTCTGATTCGTTCATACCAGCTGCGGGCTCATCCAGACAAATCAGCTTGGGCTCTGTTGCCAGGGCGCGTGCGATCTCCAGACGGCGCTGTGCACCGTAGGGCAGCGAACTTGCCAGGTCATTGGCGTGTTCAATAAGCCCAACAAATTCGAGCCAGCGTTCAGAATCTTCTTGAATCTGCTTTTCCTCACGCTTGAAAGAAGGCGTGCGGAAGGTTGCTGCAAAAGGTCCAGATGAGGTGCGCACGTGGCGACCCACCATGACGTTTTCCAGTGCCGTCATGTTCTTGAACAGACGGATGTTTTGGAAGGTACGACTAATACCCCAGTCAGCAATAACATGTGACTTCTTGCCTGATACGCTACGCCCTTCGAAAAGGATTTCACCTTCAGTAGGAGTGTAGATTCCGGTCAGCAGGTTGAAGAAGGTCGTCTTTCCTGCACCATTTGGACCAATCAGGGCAACAATGGTACCTGCAGTAATGTTCATGTTGACTGAATCTACAGCGCGCAGACCACCAAACTGGATGGTCGCATCAATCGCCTGCATCAAGTAGCCTTGTGTTTCAGTTTTCGCCATTAGTTAGCACCTCCCTTAGAGCTAGGAGCTGCCTCTGCAGCCTTATCAGCCGCACCATCGGTGCCGCCAAACTTTCCTTTTCCGTAGAGCTTATGCAGCTTTGGCTTCATCGGGATAATACCCTCTGTTCTAACAGCCATCATGATTACCATGAACAGACCCAGCAGGAGGTTACGCATGTTAGCAACCTGACCGCCAATGTCTCCGCCGCCGCCACCCAGATGGTTCATCGCAAACCAGCGAACCAGTTCGGGGAAGCCCATAATGATGACGCCACCCAGCAAGACGCCTGGGATTGAGCCCATACCACCAATAACAACAATCGCAAGCACGATAACGCTGTTCAGGAAGGTGAAGGGTTCTGGTGAAACACTGCCCTGGAAGAAGCCGAAGCAAGCACCTGCGGCACCACCCCAGAAGGCTCCCAGTACAAATGCCCAGGTCTTTGCCTTTGTGACATTAACACCCATGGCAGTAGCTGCCACTTCGTCTTCGCGCATCGCAGCCCAGCTACGACCCAGACGCGAGTTGTCCTGACGACGAACGACGATAATAGCGATAATCAGAACCAGCAAAATCATGTAGTACCAGTAGACGTTACGGGTGACCGTAAAGTAGAACTCGTTACCCATAACCAGAACGACGTTCTCGCGCAGCCACTCAAAGAACGGCGGCCAGGGCAGCACGTCACCTGATCGCGGTAGACCCAGCAGACCATTGGTGATGTTAAAGGGATTGTTCTGAATCGTAATACGGACAATCTCACCAAAGCCTAGCGTTACAATCGCCAGATAGTCACCGCGCAGGCGCATAACCGGCAAGCTAAGCAGATAACCCACAAAGGCCGCAACAATACCCGAGCCTATCAAAACGAAGGGGAAAGCAAACTGGCTGAGGTTGTCCCCCATCAGGTTTGCGAGCGGTATTGCCAAAATCATCGCAGCGTAGGCCCCGACCGCATAAAAAGCCATACGACCAAAGTCGAGCATACCTGCGTAACCAATAATAATGTTAAGCCCCAGGGCCAACAAAATGTAGAGTCCAATAAGGACAAAAGAAGCGAGGAGAAGGACTTCGCCCATTCCCTGCAGATAAATCGGTAGGAGCAGCAAGACGACCATCAAAAGACCCACTAGAGCCATCTTGACTGGTGAAAGCTTGCCAGTAAACATTGGTTTTGCTTTGCCGCCAAAGAGCGTCTCTGCAGCAGAGCCCTTACCCTTCACGGCAGCATCTTCCATGCTTGCAGTAGTGTTAGTAGATGTATTTTTCTTAGTCATGATTACACCTTCTCTACTACTGATTCGCCCAGGAGTCCACCTGGTCTAAATATCAAAATCAAAATCAAAACGGCAAAGGTGATAACGTCACGATATGAAATCGAGACAAAGCCTGATGCCATAGCTTCGAGAATACCAATCAGGAATCCACCCAACATCGCACCGCGTAGATTTCCGATACCACCCAGTACAGCTGCCGTAAAGGCCTTAATACCGGGGAAGAGTCCCATGTTAAAGGTTACGATACCGTACTTCATTCCAAAGAAGGTACCTGCAACCGCACCCAGGGCGGGACCGATGAAGAAGGTCAGGGCGATAACACTATTAATGTTAATACCCATGAGGCCTGCTGCATCTTTGTCCTGAGCAGTCGCACGCATTGCCTTACCCAGCTTGGTCTTGTTAACAAAGCGGTCCAGAACGAACAGCAATACCAGTGCCGAGCAGAAAATAATCATATCGATGGGTGCGATAAAGATATATCCAAAGACATTAATCGCATCCAGATTTGCCAGAAACTCTGGCGTTGGGAACACCATACGGTGCCCCACAAAGGTGAGTACGAAGTTTTGCAGGAACAATGACATACCCAGTGCTGAGATCAGCGCGCAGAGGCGCGGCGAGTTTCTCAAGGGGCGATAAGCAAAGCGCTCGATGAGCATACCTAAACACCCGGTTAACACAGCTGAAGTACCAAAGACCAATATCATCATTATGATGAAACCTAAGGCCGTCGTGGTAAAGAAGGGCTGCGTCGATTTGAGGAAGCTCATAAACGGTAGGGCGTCACTAACAATACCAATAGTTGTGTAATTGCCAAACAGGTTCAGCATACCGTAGCCAATGAAGCCACCCGTCATAAACATCTCAGCATGCGCAAAGTTAATCATCAATAGGATGCCGTAGACCATGGTAAAGCCCAGTGCAATCAGGGCGTACAGTCCTCCTACGGTCAGACCATCAACGAGTAGTTGTAAGAAAAATTCCATATGGCTGCCTTTTACTTTTCCCAAGAAGAGGCACGTAGCTGTTTAGCAGCGTGCCTCTTCTAGTTTCACATTCTGTAGTGCAAACACTAGTGGCGGAGTCTGACCATGAAGGTTAGTACCTCCGCCACCGAGACCCTATCGATTAAGGGTGAATCTCTGGATGTGCAATCCACTCGCCGTCTTGTACCAAGAAGGTGGTGATGATTGCGTTGTTGTTGTCACCGAACTCGTCGAATGAAACAGGGCCGGTTACACCATTGAAGTTGATGTTGTGAACAGCTTCGATGATGGCACGACGTCCAGCAGGAGTTGCTACTTCAGCGGCACCCTTGTCGGCTGCTACTTCAAATACTGCGTTGATGATAGCGTTAGCTGCATCAAATGCGAAGGCGTCAAATCCGCCTGCTGCTTCACCGGGGAACTCTGCTTCGTAGGCCTGCAGGAATGCTGCACCCTCTGGCATGTCCTCGATTGGCATACCTGGCTTGGTTGCGATGGTACCTTCTGCACCAGTTGCACCAGCTTCATCGATGAATACCTGGTCTTGGATTCCGTCGCCACCGACCATTGGTGCTTCAACGCCACCGTCTTTCAGCTGACGAGCAAAGAGTCCACCAGCACCAGTTGTTGCGTCACCGGTACCTGCGAAGAATACAAAGTCAGGACCAGCTGCACGAATGCGGGTTACTACAGGACCGAAGTCTGATTGTCCCTGCTGAGTTGACTCTTCTACCAGAACCTCGCCACCCAGTTCAATCCACTTGGTGGTGAAGGCTTCTACAAGACCCTGTCCGTAGGTTGATGAGTCATCAATCAGTGCTGCTGAACGGAAGCCCAGATCCCATGCTGACTGTGCAGCAGTTGGTCCCTGAAGTGCGTCAGTTGCACAGGTACGGAAGAAGTTGTCACGACCCATGTGAGTCAGGTCAGGACGGGTTGAACCGTAGCTGATTTGGATAACGCCAGCTTCGTTGTATACCAAACCTGCAGGCTCGGTAACAGCTGAGTTAAAGTGACCTACAACACCAACGAGGTCTCTTTCTGAAACCAGTGCGTTAGCTACAACAGGAGCACGAGTTGGGTCTGACTGATCGTCAGCTTCAACAACGCGGAACTCGATGTTCAGATCGCGAGCCTGGTCGCTCTCGTTAGCTTGCTTGACTGCGAGCTGTGTTGCACGAAGTGCACCCTGGCCAAAGCCAACTGAACCCTGTGTCAGCGGTCCACCAAAGCCAATGGCAAAGGTTGTCTTACCGTCAGTTGGCGCGTCTGCTGGTGCTGAGCTGGTGGTATCATCCCCACCATTACAAGCAACCAAAGCAAAGCACAGTGCGAGCGTGAGCATCGCTGCAACTATAAAGCGAAGTTTACTTTTCATCTCTCTACCTTTCTCATTTTCAATACCTATCCAAACACTTTCCGTCTTGCAAAGTCCCCAGAAGCAAGATTGCGTAAAGTGCTTGGTTTCTGGCAACTTGCAAACAAAGTTATCATGGCTGATATAGGCATGGTTGCCGTTTCGTAATATTTCCGCTAAAAGGTAATTATGGGCAGGTGGCGTGCATAAAAGGAGCTGCTTGCTGCATAAAAAAAGTGCCCCTTACGGGGCACTCATATTTGCACTTAGGGCGCTCTAATAGCGGCGCTTAAGGAAGTCTGGGATGTCGATGTCATCATCCGAGCTACCGAGCGAGCTTCCCAGAGGCTCAAACTTTGGAATGTGTCCTGTCGCTTCAGGATCATCACTCATGATGCTTTCGATACCCATGGTTCCTTCGTGCGACTTCTTTGCACGGGCACCACCAGCAAAGCCGGTTGCAATAACCGTTACGCGGATCTGGTCGCCCAGTGAATCATCGATGACGGTACCAAAGATAATGTTGGCATCAGGGGCTGCAGCGTTTGCCACAATCTCTGCCGCTTCGTTAGCTTCAAGCATGCCGAGGTCGCTGCCACCAGCCAGTGATAGCAAAAGACCGTCAGCACCAGTAATGGATGCTTCAAGCAGTGGGCTTGAAATAGCAGCAGTCGCCGCATCAACGGCACGATTGTCGCCACTGGCAAGACCGATACCCATGAGCGCAGAACCTTTGCCCTCCATAATGGTACGCACGTCTGCAAAGTCGAGGTTGATCAGACCTGGCACGGTAATGAGGTCGGTTATACCTTGCGTACCCTGACGCAAGACGTCATCAGCATGACGGAAGGCGTCAAGCATGGATGTTTTCTTTTCAGCAATTTGCAGCAGCTTGTCATTGGGAATAACAATGAGGGTGTCTACTTGCTCCATCAATTTATTGATGCCCTCTTCTGCCTGCTTTTTGCGCTTATTACCCTCGAAAGAGAAGGGACGCGTAACAACCGCTACCGTCAAAGCGCCTATTTCCTCGCGGGCGATTTCTGCAACGACGGGGGCTGCACCAGTACCGGTACCACCGCCTTCGCCTGCTGTAATGAAGACCATGTCGGCACCCTGCAGAGCTTCGCGGATCTCTGCTCGATTTTCTTCTGCTGCCTGTGCGCCAACATCAGGCATGGCGCCAGCGCCCAAGCCCTTGGTTAGGTTAACACCAATATGAACTTTGTAGTCAGCATCCGACATGAGGAGTGCCTGCGCATCGGTGTTAATCGCAATGAATTCGACACCCTTTACACCAGCCTCGATCATACGATTTACCGCATTGGTGCCGCCGCCGCCAATGCCAACAACCTTGATGACTGCTAGGTAATTTGCACCTGTGTCCAACATATCCGTACTACCGCCTTTCGGGTCTTCCCTCTTGTACCACGTGGTACAAGCCTCAGGTTAAGGTTTAAGTTAAGGTCGTAGTCATAACGGGATATATTCTCACTGTTGACCCCTTCCGACAAGTTTGTCGTGAAATAAGTATCATGCTCTACATGAGACTTTTATGAAACCCCAGCATACGTGGTGTGTCTATACGAAAATTTGAGCTTGTCGCGTAACCTTCACGTTACCTTAGGATGCATTAGCGGTTGAGGCCGCGCCAGGAAGGATTCTCTATACTGCGCACATTTATCAGAACTACAGAGTCTGAATGCTCCTCAAGCATGGCCAGTATGATACTGCTCTTTTCTGGCAGGTTTTCTGCCAGCCCGACATCGAGCTCTACTTCATCAGTGGTGAAAAGCGATGTACGTCCAGCCTCTGGGGCCACGACCCGCACAACGCGCGATACGATTCTACTATCAAGACCTCGCAGTAAGGCAAGGGCATTTGTCAGCTGCTCTTCTGACACGGGCTGACCCCACACGGGATGGACATCTGGCACGGCATCGACAGGAATCAGGTTGATGGCACTGATATCTACGGGCTGCAAGCTCTCATGAGGATCAAGCACCTTGCTACCTTCTGCATCAAGGGTTCCCAGCCACCTACCATCACTGGACGCCACCCATTTGACCCCTTCGACCTCAACACTAATGGCAGGGGTGCGCTCACTTACTTCAATGCTGATGCTTCGGGGCAGATGCGTCGACACAGCCGCTGTTGATACCCAGGGGTTTTCTCGCAGCCTGTCCTCGACGGCTGTCGAGTCAAGCGTAATCACTGAACTGTTGGGGGCAATGTCTGCAATCTTTTTGATGTCATCTTGATTGAGGAAGCGCGCACCCTGAACACTAATAGTGTCAGGAGTAAACATATTTGAATTCACGAGGGTGTAGGCACCCCAGGCAAGCAGGCACACGGCAGCAGCAATAAGACCGTAGAGCCCCATTTTTTTTGCGGTCCGAGCCCTTTGCTGATTTCTTCTTTGGGCAAGCCTGCGATCAGCCTCACGCTCGTCTTTAGACCTGCGCTGTGATCTTGCAGCGCCCTTTTCTGTATCAGCTTGCGACAAATCTGACCTACGCGACCTCCCCAGTGAATCAGTCTTTCTGCTCGAATCACCGCGCTGACGATCAGCTGAACTGCTGCCACGACGGGTGTCGCTACGTGCCGTGCTTTGCCTTCTGGTCGCCGTAGTAGTACTGCGCGTCGAGCTTTGTGAGCGCGATCCAAGCGTGGAGCTTGAAACGCTGCCGGGCCGGGCCGCCGCCCTTTCGCGCTCTGCAACGCGAGACCGTGCGAGCGAGCGCTCTGAAGAGCTCAAAGTGGCGGTAGATCTATCCCTTTTTGGGGGCCTGAGGCGCAGCTCTGGCTCTGAAGGTGACGAGCCCTGCGTGCGAACTGAACGTTCCGGACGTGTGGAGCGCTCGCGTGACGATACCGGCGTGCGCGGTCTACTACTGCGCAGACGATCCCTACTGACCTGATCACTTAAGTGCCGGTCAGAATCGCCTTCAAAGCTTTTCTTTCGCCGAATATCTGCCATGGCAGGGCTAGCCCACTTCCACCCTGCTGGCTGCCTGTTCTTTTTTCTCACGCAGGTACTCGGGGCCAACGGTCGTAACATCGCCTGCCCCCATGGTGATAAGCAAATCACCCGGGCGCGTCACACGACAGAGGTAATCTGACAGGCTTTGACGACGTGGTAGCCACACGACCTGAGCCTGGGGATTGTGCTCCAGAATGGAGTTGACTACGGTGCGCCCTGATATTCCTGGTATGGGTGTTTCTCCCCCACTGAATACGTCCGTTAGTATGACGAGGTCAGCAGCCTCAAAAGCCATGCCGAACTCTGCCTCGAAGGCGCGGGTTCTGCTATAGCGATGGGGCTGAAAGACGACGACGGTGCGTGCGTAGCCCAGGTCTTTTGCACCCTTGAGTGTAGCTGCGATTTCTGTGGGGTGATGGCCGTAGTCATCGACGATGCTGGTTCCTTCGACTTCTCCAATAAATTCAAAGCGTCGTCTGACGCCCTGAAAACTGCCTAAGGCATCAGCTGCCTTTTGAGGGTCTTCGCCCAGGCTGACAGCCGTTGCAAAGACGGCCGTGGCGTTGGCCACCATGTGATTGCCCGGCAAGGTGATGCTTGCCTGATAGCTGCTGCCCTGATAGTTGATTATGAAACTCGAGCCCGGGCGGTCTGCAAAGGGCTCGATGTCACGGTAACGAATTTCGCAGTGCTCGCCACTGCCGTAGGTGAGTACGTCCTTTCCAGATACTTGCCCCAGGGTGATAAGGTCTGCGTCGTCCCCGCAGATGATGAGAAGGCCGTCATCTTTGATGCGACTGACAAACACCTTGAAAACGGTCTTGAGGTCTTCGAAGGATTCATAGTGGTCGACATGTTCTGGCTCGAGATTGGTGATAACTGCAATCTGAGGTCGCAGCCAGACAAAGGATCCGTCGCTTTCATCAGCTTCGACCACAAAGGTCGTGCCAGAGCCGTCGCGCGCATTTGCCGCAAAGGCTTCGACTTCGCCGCCGATGCAAAAGCCGGGGTGCTGCCCTAAAACCTCGAGGGTGTTAGCAAGCATTGATGAGGTCGAAGTCTTGCCGTGAGTTCCTGCAACCGCCACCGTCGTTGCATCTTTGGTGATTTCTGCAAGCATCTGAGCACGCTGCCACACAGGTAGCCCCCGCAGCTTTGCTTCTTTCATTTCTGGATTGCTGTCAGGAATCGCTGTTGAGGCGACGATAATCTGAGGGCTGCTTTCAATAGGTCCTAGGTTTGCTGCATCATGCCCGATGACGACTTCCATCCCAGCAGCTTCGAGACTGCGTGTGTAGCGACTTTCCTTAAGGTCAGAGCCGGTGATGTGAAGGCCTCTTTGTAGCAGTACGAGTGCGAGTGCGCTCATGCCGGCGCCGCCTACTCCGATGAAGTGGGCGTAGGGCACCTTAGTATTTTGCTGGGGATTCATTAAGTGCATTCCTTTGTGGTTTGTTTTCTTAGTCATGAGCCAGGTGCGGCTCTTTTTTCTGCGGCGTTATTTGTGCGCCTAGTTAGCGGCGACCACTTTTTGCAGGGCATCAGCTAGTTTTTTAGCCGCGTCAGCCTTGCCCAGTGTTTTCGCACGCTCCGCCATGTTCATGCGAAGTTGCTCGTCGCCCATCAATTTTACAAGCGTGGCGGCAAAAACAAAAGTCTCTACGCTTCTTGTTTCACTAAGGTCATTATCGAGCCACTGCTTGATTTGAGCATCTGTTATAAGGCGTGCACCACCCAAGTCGACCAGGGCCGAGGCATTAGTGGTCTGATGATCGTCTGTTGCATAGGGATAAGGTATGAGAACTGAGGGCTTTCCGAGTACCGTCAGCTCTGCAATTGAGGTCGCACCTGCCCGTGCAACAACGAGGTCAGAGGCTGCAATGACGTCTCCCATGTTTTCAATGTACGGCAGGGCGTGATAGCGAACAGCAAGCTGTGGACGTGCCGATAGTTGCTGCTGCAACTTTTCTGTGACATCGGCATGCTCGAGCTTGCCCGTGCCATGAATGATGTGCAAGTCAGGATAGCTTTCGAGCAGAAGGCCTGCGCTTGCAATTGCTGCCTCATTGATGTTGCGCGCGCCCCTGCTGCCACCAAATATCAGCAGGACAGGAGCATCATTGGGTATGCCGAGTCGTGCGCGCGCTGATGCGGGGTCGGTCTTGAGGAAGCTCTGCCTGACAGGGTTTCCAAGGCAGCTGACCTGAGCTTTCAGCCTTTCTGGTAGCCCCGCCGTTTCAGGATAGGTCAGGGCGAGAAGGTCTGATCGCTTTGCCAAAAAACGATTCGTCATGCCCATATATGAGTTTTGTTCATGAACGATAAGGGGAATATTACACAGTGAAGCTGCGAGCCCCACCGGTACGCTGACGTAACCACCAAAGCAAATGACAGCTGCTGGCTTTTGCCTGCGGAGCAAGGCGAGGGACTGCCCGACCCCACGCAAAGCCTTCAGGCTTGAAGTAATCAGGGTCACAGGGCGTGCGCGGTCATAGCCTGCCGTCGAAATAGACTCGAAGGCAATGCTTTCATCTTCTGCGAGCTTGTGCTCTGGCCCTTTTGCGGTACCGAGGTACAGAAGGTCTATGTTTCGAGAGCGGAGCTCACTTGCCAGCGCGAGAGCCGGATATATGTGACCCGCTGTCCCACCGCCACTCAAGATCATCTTCGTCATCTGTTGCCCCTTCGCTGCGTCTTTTTTCTCGCTGCTTTGTGCGAGACTTTGCTCGACGCCTTTTTTCTTTTTCGTCTGACTGATTTGCCCGTGGTCGCCTGCTTCGTCCTCGTGAATGGTCAGACTCCTCCGCTTTGTCTTCTGTGACTGTGCCTGCGTCTAAGTCGACCTTGGTATCGTGCCTGCGATTACGTGGCTTGCGCCAACTCTTGAGGTCTATCCAGTCATCTTCGTCTTCATCTTCGTCATCGTCGCGGGTGTTTGCCCGGCGGTAGGATGCTGTGAGGCCGCGGCTGCCACGCTGGTCGTCACGATAGTCGTCATGACGGTCTTCGGGATCACGGTCGCGCGTATAAGTCGTACCCGAACCGAGGGCGAGCTTCGTGAAAATGCTGTCCTTGCGCACGGCTGGCGGCGTGACCGAGCCGTAGCGTGCGACGGAAAATATGAGGCCGACAAGTATGAAAGTGCTCATCATGGAGGAGCCACCCAGGGTAATGAAGGGTAGCGGTTTTCCGGTGACGGGGAAAAGGCCGATAACGGCAAAAATGTTGAGAAGCGCCTGGAAGACCAGCAAGACCGTTGCGCCGCCTGCGATGGCGGTGCCCAGGCGGTCTTTTGCGCGGTAGGCGATACTGAGGCCGCCATAGAGCAGGAGGCCAAAGCATATGAGGACGAGCGCGATGCCGACAAAGCCGAGCTCTTCGCCGAGGATGGCGATGATGAAGTCGTTGTGGGCCTCTGGGAGGTAGGAGAACTTTTGACGCGACATGCCCGGCCCGAGTCCGAAAAAACCTCCTGAGCCCAGGGCCAGTTCTGCCTGGCGTGTTTGCCAGCCGGTGCTTGCATCAGAGAAGAACTCGTAGATGCGGCGTTGTTGGTAGGCCTGACCAAAGTTCATGAGGAACCACAGGCCACCCGTGCCGATGAGGGCAAGGCCTGCGGCAAGCCGCTTCCAGGGCCAGCCTGTCAGGATGTAGGATGCCGTGAGGCCGACACCGATGATGAGGGTCGTGCCGAGGTCGGGTGACAAGATAATGGCAACGAGGCAGCCAATGATGAGGGCCGCTGGGATGAAGCCGTCTCGCTGATAGAAGGGCAGTGACTTTTCCTCGTTGCGACGGCGCGGAAAACGATCGTCGACATCACGGGCCCAGGCGCAGTAGCCCGCAAGGAGGACTATGAGGGTTGGTTTTGCAAACTCTGAAGGTTGGAGACTTATGAAACCGAGGTTTATCCAGCGCGATGAGCCTGCGATGGGCCTACCCAGAAGCCAAAGCCCTACAAGGGTTATCAGCAGGATGGTTGCTGCTATGATGACCGCAGGCAGCATGTCGCGGTAATTCTTTCTCGATATGAGGTAGGCAAGCCCGACGCCGAGGAGCGCAAAGGCAAGGTGCCTAAAGCCTGCAGCGTAGGCACTGCGCAAAAGTGCGCTGAGCAAACCCAATATGCCGACTGATTCTTCGGTATGAGCTTGCGCAGATGCGTTGTCTTGCGTGCCATCAGCGGTGGCGGCAGCGGAGGTGTCTGCCATGCTTGCGTCATCGATGTCAGCGCCGATCTCGTCTTCGAGCATGAGGCCGTCAGGGGTTGCCACGAGGTTTTGTGCGGCGTATTCACGCTGTACTTCCCTGATAACAGCGTCGTTACTTGAGGCAGAAAAGGCCATGACGAAGCTCATCGAGAGCAAAATCGTGATGGCTATCAGCAGCAGGTAGATGCCATAAGAACTGTTCTCCCAACCAGGCACGCCTTTAGAATTATTGTTGAGGCGCCCGCGCAAACCGGACTTTGCATTGGCGCTTGCTTTTTTGCTCGCGGCAGACTTTTTGCTGGAAGTAGTCCTGCCCCTTTTTGTGCTTTTTTGAGCTTTCGCCGGCATTTAACTACCTACCTGCCCTGCAAGCTCTTTGAGGTAGCGCGCGAATTCAAGACCGCGCTGTTCAAAATTATCGAATTCATCAAATGATGCATTGGCTGGCGACAATAAAACGACCTGTTGCGGGCGGGCATGCTGATAGGCATAGCAGGTAGCCTCGCGCAAGCTCTCGAAGCAGAGCACGGGTATTTGTGCTGTTGATGCGCCAGCCTGCAGGTCGAAACAGGCTTTCAGGCGAGGTGCCGCATGTCCAAAGAGCAGCACGCTTGCGGCTCGATCGAGGGCCATTTTTGCGAGATCTGCATATTCTGGCCCAAGGCACGCTTGTACATCTGCGCAAGAAGCAGACTTCTCCTTTCCGCCCAGTATTAGTATCAGTTCGAGACCTTGATAGCCACTGAGTGCCTGCATGGCAGAATCAGCATTAGTAGCTTTGGAGTCATTAACATAAAGCACCTGATTATAGCGACCCAGCTCCTGCATGCGATGCGGCTGCGGGCTAAAGCTTTTGAGGCCTTCTGCAATGTCGCTTTCGGGCACAGCAAAGTAGCGCGCAATGGCAGTGGCAAAGCAGGCGTTTGTCAGATTGTGCCTGCCCTGAATTGCGAGCTGCTGCGGACTGATAGGTAAATATTCAGGATGTGGTTGTAGCGTCTGCACTTCAGCGCCGCGTGTGGCCGCGGCGTCAAGCGCCTGCCCTATCACGTCGCGCGCATCTAGATGCATCTGCTCTTCTGTGGGCGCCAATACCAAATCGCCCAGCCCCGAGCGGGCAAAAAGCGCGCACTTGTCTTGTGCATAGGACGCAATGTCTTTATGCCAATCGAGGTGATCAGAGCTCAAATTAAGCAAGGCAGCAACTGCTGGTCGAAAAGAACTGAGTCGCGCAGCTTGAAAAGAGCTGACTTCAGCAACCAAAATGTCGCCTGATCGCAAGATATCGAGCAATTCCAGGGCTGGTGTGCCAATGTTTCCCACACTGTAGACGGCGCGGCTGCTGTTGCTATCTGCTGACAGTACCGCGCGCACGAGCTCTGTCGTGGTAGTTTTTCCGTTGGTGCCCGTAATGGCCACCCAGATAACCCCTTCGGGCGCGAGTCGATAAGCAAGCTCAATTTCTGAAATGACTTCTCGCGAATGCCTTACGGCAGCTTTTGACAAAGCGGTATGGGGAGCAAGTCCAGGAGTCATGACGCATAGGTCGTAGAGCTCTAACGCACCGCCGTCTGCCCTCGCAGCGCCTGAACGTGGCGGCAGCTCTTCATATCCAAAGTGTGCCGTCAGCTCTACCCCGCCAGTATTTAAGGATTCAAGCTCAGTATAGAATGCTGTCAGCTCTTTGCTGTCAGCAGAATCGACCAGGGTCAGAGACTTCAGACCCAGCACGTCAGCTCGCGAAAGCAAGAAACGTGCCGTTGCCTGCCCACTTTTGCCGAGGCCAACTATGAGAATATGATCGTAAGAATAACTCACGCGTTGCCTCGAGGACCTAGCCTGCGCCGAAGCGGGCCAGTTGATAGAAGAACAGGGCAAAGCCAAAGGCTGCGAGGCAGCCGGTAATAATGCAGAAGCGCACCATGATGGTCGTCTCAGACCAGCCCAGCATTTCAAAGTGATGATGGATGGGTGCCATTTTAAAGACACGCTTGCCCGTCATTTTAAAGACCAGAACCTGAATCACCACTGACAGTGCCTCTACCACAAATATGCCGCCAATGATGACGACCAGCAGCTCTGTCTTTGTCACGAGGGCAAGGGCTGCAATCGCGCCCCCTAAGGCAAGCGAGCCCGTGTCACCCATGAATATCTTTGCTGGATAGCAGTTCCACCACAGAAAGCCAATGCAGCCTCCCGCAATGGCAGTTGCTGCAATAGCAATGGGCAGCGAACCTGAAGCATAGGCAATAGCTGCAAAGACCAGCGACACAATAGTCACCGTACCTGCAGCAAGACCATCGAGCCCATCAGTCAGATTGACGGCGTTTGTCAGACCAACAATCATGACCAGTGCAAACAAAAGGTAGACCCAGGGCACATTGATGACCACTGAACCCAGAAATGCTGGCATGGTGAAGTTAGAAGACAGCTGCGCCAAAGGTATGTAGTTTTCCGTAATGGGCAGATAGATATTGGCAGAGACTCCCACCCAGTTAATAGCTGCAAGGGTCGTACCGGTGGCGATAATAACCTGCCCGGCAATCTTTGCGCGGGCAGACAAGCCCATGCTACGCTTCTTTGCCACCTTGATGTAGTCATCAACAAAGCCTAAAATGCCACAGCCCAGCATGCACATTAAAACCGTAATGCCGGCACGGACGCCCGTATTAAAGACCTCGATGCGGGCAGGACTGGCGTTCGCAATCACGGGATGGGCAAAAGCAACCATCGCCGTAAAGAGGGCAATGGCCACCACCACCACCACAATGCCACCCATGGTGGGGGTACCGTGCTTTGTCAAATGCTCTTGAATGCCCTCTGCACGAATCTGCTGACCAATGTCGCGGTGCAGCAAGAAGCGAATCAGCAGAGGTGTCACCATGGCCACCAGAACAACCGATAAACTGAGCGTCAAAAAGACCTGAAATGCAGGGTACTGAGCAAGACCAGCTAACATGATGTGTCTCCCCTCACCTGATCGCCTGGCGGTTTCTCCTCGCTTAATGCATCAACAATATGTTCCATGTACATTCCTCGTGAACCCTTTACGAGCACCAAAGACCCCGTCGTCACAGCCCTTGTCAAGCTGCGAATCAGTGTCCCTGCATCTACAAAAGAACGTAGTTCGGGGATGTCAGACAGGTTTCGCCCCGTAGCAAGCTCACGCAAAACGTCTTGGGTCGCCTGCTCATAGGCAGGACCCAGCGTGTAAACCAGATCAATGTTCAACAGCCCCGCCAGCAGCAATACGTCCTTATGAGCCTTTGCACTGTGCTGTCCCAGCTCTAGCATGTCGCCGAGCACAGCAATGCGCAGACCTGTCGAGTTATCCTTCAGTTGCGAGACAGAAAGCGTTTTCAGCGAGGCTGCCGTAGACTCAGGATTGGCGTTGTAGCAATCAACCAGAATGCTGACGTCACGCGCCGCCCCGCAGCTCTCGAGATCGCGACGCTGCATGCGCATGTCAGCAGGCTGAACCGCTTCGATTCCCTTGATGGCCACATGCGCATCAAAGCCCAAGGACTGCGTCACAGCCAGTGCTAGCAGTGCATTTTGCACACTGTGCTCCCCGGGGATTCCCATCGTCATCGACAGTTCACTATCCACCTGAGGGAGCTTGACCAGTGCTGTCGCATGACCGAGGCTGTCAAAGCCCGTGACGCGGGCAATGATGCAAGCAGGAATTGGCTGCTGGACGGGAGCCTGCAGGTCCACAGGGGCCCCCTGTGCCTGCTCGACAAAGACGGTTTGAAGTATCGCTGGACAAATTTCATGCAGGTAGTCACCGTAGTCGACCATTTGTGGCATGAACGCAAGCTGGTCAGACTCTAAAGCTTCAAATATTTCACCCTTAGCGCGGGCTATGTTTGCCCTGCTGCCCAGCATCTCGACATGGGCGTCACCTATGGTGGTAATAATACTGATAGTAGGCTGCGCTATGTGGAAGAGCTCTGTGATCTGACCCAAGCCCCGCATACCCATCTCGACAATAATCGCAGCCGTGTTTTCATCGGCTCTCAGAAGTGTCAGGGGTACACCCAGCTCATTATTGTAATTGCCCTGCGTTGCAACAACTGCGTCTGAGTCACCGTAGCAGGCATCCAGCGCACCTTTGAGTAGCTCCTTTGTTGAAGTCTTGCCCGATGAGCCCGTAATACCAATGACAGGACAGCTCAGGCGCGAACGCTGATCTGCACCCAGTTTTTGCAGGGCCGTCAAAACATCTGCGACTAGCATGATAGTCGTAGAATCTGCATACTGCTCATAATTCAGGTCGTCGCGACTTACTAAGGCGATGCTCGCACCACCCTCGACAGCAGTAGTCAGGAAGTCGTGACCATCAACACGCGCCCCAACAAAGGCAGCAAAGAGGCTGCCAGGCAACACATCCCTTGAATCAATAAAGCAGGAACGTGCCACGGCGCGCTCTGATCCGCAGAGAATAGTCCCCTCGCAAATCTGCGCTATGTCATCAGCATAGTAGTCTTGCATCTAGCGGCCCTTGAGCGTTTCCAAAGCTTCTGCAGCGACTTCGCGGTCATCAAAATGTATCATTTTTTCGGCAAAGATTTGATAGTCTTCGTGACCTTTTCCTGCAATCAGGATGCTGTCGCCTGGTTTTGCCATGGCGACTGCATGAAATATCGCCTCACGGCGGTCGACCAGTACATCTGATTTTGCCTTGCATGAATCAATGCCTGTCAAAATGTCTGCAACAATAGCTGCAGGATCTTCGCTGCGCGGGTTATCGCTGGTAACAATAACGCAGTCACTGCCCTGACAGGCTGCAGCCCCCATTAAGGGACGCTTTATGGGGTCACGGTCGCCGCCACAACCAAAGACGGCGATGACACGGCCAGTAGTCTGCTCACGGACAGCCGCCAGTGCGGTTGAAAGGGCATCGGGCGTGTGGGCGTAGTCGACAAAGACCTTGAAGTCCTGACCCGCCTCGATATGTTCGAGGCGACCAGGCACCTGAGTGGCATTTGACAGGCCGTCTGCAATGACCTCTGTTGATATCCCTCGCGCCCAGGCACATCCTGCAGCAACCAGTGCATTTTCAACATTGTAGGTACCCACTAAGGGAAAGCTGACCTGCGCTGACCCGTCAGGCGTTGTCAGCACAAAATTCGTGATATGCGAGCCTTGATCCAGCTGCGTTGCGGTGACATCGAGCGTCAAATCACCGGCAGGCTCTTTCAGACCCACACAAATAACCTCGACGCCACCTGTTTTCAAGCGAGCAGCCAAGTCAGCACCAACGGCATCATCGATGTTGATGACACGTGCTGCTGTTTCAAAATCCGTAAAGAGACGTTCTTTAACCGCCTGATAAGCTTCCATCGTATGGTGATAATCCAGATGGTCTTGTGACAGATTCGTAAAAGCCACTGCGGCAAACGAAGTGTTGTCGACGCGATGCATGTCTATCGCGTGGCTGGAGACCTCCATGGCGACACTTTGAACACCGGCATCGCGCATCTCTGCAAAAAGTTCCTGCAGCTGTAGGGCGTCAGGTGTGGTGGTCGCGGTGGCATGGGCGCACTCCTCCGCAAGGCCAGAATGGTCCTTTTGCGGCAAGCTGTACTTGCTTTCCACGGTGCCGATAACGCCAGACTGCTCGCCGGCTGCGCGCGCGATGGCATCCAGCAGGTAGATGGTCGTCGTCTTGCCGTTCGTGCCGGTGACTCCGCTTATCTGGAGGCTGTTCGAGGGGTAGTTGTAGAAACTGGCGGCGACGTGGGCCAAAGCCTTTCTGCTGTCCTTGACGAGGATGACCTTGGGGGAGTTTTCCAGACCTGGAATCGTCTTTTGAGCGATGATGGCAACGGCGCCCGCATCGAGCGCATCTGTGGCGTAGTTGTGGCCGTCGCTGGCGTGACCCTCGATGGCGAAAAAGAGGCTGCCGGGGGTGATTTTGCGGTGGTCGTGGACAATCGCTGTCACGGGCAGGTCGCGCAGTTTTGTGGGGTAAGCGTCGATACCGGGCATCGGGCAATCGTCACACTGCAGCAGGAGCTCATCAATAGTCTTGAGGCTGGGGGCTGTCACCTTTGGCATGCAATTGTCCCTTCGTCGTAAGTGTTCGCGCTTGCAGCATGGCTCTGCAGGCTGCGCGCGGTTCATTTCAAAAAAACACCATTCACTATTCTACGGTGTCTGAGGCATGAGCCCCAGCTGTCGTACAGAAAATGTTGCTATGTTGGCAAAGGGAGGTCCTGCAACCTCGCTGCCAAAGTGAGCCGTGCGGGGCTCATCTACGAAGATGGAAATCAGCAGCTCTGGGTCGTCTGCGGGCAGGTAACCAATGAAGGAGCTGATGTAGAGCCCGGGCACGTAGCCCAACCTGCCTTCGATGGCCTTTTGCGCCGTACCCGTTTTGCCTGCGACCTCGAAGCCGGGAACCTGCACATTTCTGCCCGTGCCGTCTGTCATGACAGCCTTGAGCGTCTGCGTTGTCAGGTGCGCTGCCTGCGGTGACACAACCTGCAACCCTTCGTCATTGTCGCGTTCAAAACTGCCGTCGGGGACGGTGCTTAAGAGGTGCGGCGTCATCAGCATGCCGTCATTAGCAATGGCAGATATGGCAGAGGCCAGCTGCAGGGGCGACATTTTCAGGCCCTGGCCAAAGGAAAAGTTCGACAGCGAGGCATCGTTCCACTGGTCAGGCGAGCTCACGATACCGGGGGCTGCACCGGGGAAATCGACATCAGGACGGTGCGTGATGCCAAAGCGTACTAAATAGTCGTAGAAGTTTCTGCCACCTAACTGCTGTGCGATACGGGTGGTGCCTACATTAGATGAAATAGCCATGATACGGGTGACATCCATGGTCTCATCGGGGCGGACTTCTGAATCTGAAATCACGCGTGTACCGACCCGCAAACTGTTGGGTACAAAAAAGGTGTCTGATAGCGCGAGTGTTCCTGCATCGAAGGCTGCTGCAAAGGTCAGTGGCTTGAGGGTTGAGCCTGGCTCGAGCATTTGGTCGATGGCGCGGGTGCGCACGTTTTCTTGCTGCAGGTTACTGCGATCATTGGGGTCAAAGGTGGGGTATGACACGGCTGCATAGATCTCTCCGTTGCGGGGATTCATCACAACGGCAGAGGCCGCACTGGCCTGGGTTCGCTCCACCGCAGCCTGCAGTTCAAGCTGGGCAAGGTGAGATATTTCTGCATCAATGGTCAACATAATGTCTGACCCGCGCTGCACGGGGATGGTTTTTTGGGCTCCGGCGGGGATGATATTGCCCTGCTCATCACGTTCAGCAATAGAGGCACCAGGGGTGCCACGAAGCACGCGTTCGTAGTAGCGCTCGAGACCTTCAACACCGACGCCGTCATAGTTCACAAAGCCGATAACCTGGGATGCGACCTCGCCCATGGGATAGACACGCATGTAGTCAGCCGACCACGACACATTTCGCAAGGCACGTTTAAAGAGACGCTGCTCTGGGCTGTCATCGGGATTGACGCGCCCGTCGCTTTCGATTGCTTGGCGCACTTCGGGCAAGATTTGCTCGCTTAAGGCCGCGTGACGTGTCAGGTTGCCCTGAGCGGTCGTATTGGTCAGGCGGGCTAGCATGCGTGCTGGCTCGACATCGAATTTGTCCGCATAGTAGTTTGCGAGCTGCTCGAAGAGCCCATCAAGGCTTTGAAGCACGGGTTCATCA
>WRBW01000010.1 GCA_009784345.1 Coriobacteriia bacterium
ATCAACCATACGATCAGTCCAAGCCACAAAAGCTTCGCTACCAAACTGATCTTCTTTCATCATCTTGTTTCGCTGACTCCGAATTTTTTGATACTCACTGACCAGTCGCGCATAAGAGGCCGACAACTGAATACCTAAACCGTCAATCTCTTGCCTTCTCTTTGAAGATGCATCCTTTACCATCCTTAAATCATCAGGAGTAAAGACAACACAGGGCAAGACAGAACATAGTTCATAGACGGAACGAACTTTCTTTTCATTGACTGTGACACTCTTCACATCATCTTTGATGGAAAACTCAATATCTCGTCTTAAGACACCGTCGGTAGCAAGCATACGTAGTCTGGTATGGACGCACTCCGCCGCAATTAAATCACTCTTCACGGCTTTCCTGAAAGAAGTCCCTGTCGTCAACAGCTGCAGGGCCTCGATAATATTAGTCTTCCCCGCGGCATTAGGCCCATGAAGAATAGTCAAGTGAGGGTCGAAGCGAACAAAACCTCGCCGATATGACCTGAAGTTTTCTAGCTCAAGGCTCTCAACAATAAATGACATGAGCGGCTTTACCCGTCCTGCTTATGTAAAAAAGCCTAAAGACAGGGTGCATTATTGGCGCACGGGCATGACAAGGTAGGTGAAGTTTTCTTCCGGCGCACGCAGGACACCGGGGCGCATTGGCTCTTGAATCTCAAGATAAACCGTTTCCGTGTTAATAGAATTGAGGCCATCCAGGAAATAAGAAAAGTTTATCGAAATATTATTGTCAATTCCTTCAGTTTTAATCAAAATATCATCGCGAGCTGTCCCGAGCTCGGGCGCCTTTGCACTCAATGATAAAGTCTGATTGGTCGCTGAAATAGAAACATCTATCGCCGCATTATTTAAGGCCAGATTTGACACACGCTTGACTGAGTCCAGCAGGTCAGCGTGGTCTACGATCGCCCGGGTGGCGTTTTCGCTCGGGATAAGCTGCTTAACATTAGGGAACTTTCCTTCAAGCCTCCGGGTGAGCATTTTCGTATCCATGAAGCTAAAAAGGACCTGATTAGCTGAAGCTTCAATGCGAATCAGCTCGTCTCCTGAAATCATGCGCGCAAGTTCATCTAGAATTTTTCCTGGAATTAGTACCTCAAAGGATTCCTCCACGGGCTGCTTTAAGTTTTGCTCAACCAGTGCCAGACGATAACTATCAGTTGAAGTCATCGTAATAAGGTCATCTTCGATGGTCAGTAAGACACCGGTTAAAACAACCTTACTCTCATCGCGGCTGACCGCGCGGCTGACCTTCTTTATCATGCCAGACAATACGTCAGCGGGGACGACCGCTATTTGGTCACCGACGATTTGTGGGAAATGAGAAAAATCATCAGGGTTAATCTTACGCAGTGAAAATTCAGAATGTCCCGCAGATATCTTGAGGGACTCGCCATCTTCTTCTAACACAACCGTTGTCTCTGGAAGAGCATTGATAACATTGGCAAAAATCTTACCCAGAACGGCAACTTCACCTTCGACCTCGGTCATACAACCTGTCTTTACCTGAATCGTTGTTTCAAGATCTGAAGCAAACAAGGTAAGCTCGCCTTCAGTAGCAATGAGCTTAATCCCAGAAAGATGAGGAATGGTCGTTCTAAGGGCAGTCGCTTTAATAACTTTATTGATAGAACCCTGGAGGTCTTTCTTACTAATACTAAACTTCACGATGTCGCCCTTTCAGGTTGGCTTCTAATAACTAATTATTATATATATAAATACCTAATTCTAATTAGGAAAGTGGAAAAGTGGAAAAGATGTAATAAGTAAAGCTACGCAGGCGTGTCGTATGTGCCCAAAGTGTTAAAAACACGCCTCTTTATCCCCCTCTGGCAGTGCTTAAAATGACTCCTTTGTATAAGTAATCCCCTTATCCCCGCAATTGTTCTACTTATCAACATCTTATCCTTTAAGGACCTGGTGGAGTGCGTCCATCCCCCCACCAAAATAGTTCATTGAGGCTCATTTGAGTGTTATGAAGCTAAAAAAGAGCATCCGTAACTAAGCCTCAAGTAACACCTTAAATGGTTTTGGTGCGTAAAATCTTTGTGAGGTACTGAATCTGATCAAAAGTTTCACTGTTGCTGTTGATTTCTTTTTTGATCTTATCAACTGCATGCATGACTGTAGTGTGGTCTCTACCACCAAAAGCCTTGCCTGTTTGTGGATAGGAAGACTCTGTCAGTTCAGAACAAAGGAACATAGCAACGTGGCGTGGAAAGACGATTTCGCGCTTCCTCTTTTTACCAATGAGATCTGAGTGTGAAACCTCGAAATAGCGACAAACTTCTTTTTGGATCATAGATATAGAGAGCGGCTTTGCTTCTCTTTCGGGAAAGAAGTTAGGAATAGCTTTTTTGACAATATCTAAAGTGACTTCATCTGTTGCACCAATCTTGAAGATAGCAAAGGCATTGATGCGGGTAACAGCACCTTCGAGCTCTCTGATATTATCAGATGATTTCTCAGCAATGTATTCGATGGCATCATCGGTGTAAGGTAGTCCATTTCCACGCGATATCAAGTTACGCAGGATGGCACAGCGCATCTCATAAGTAGGAGGCAGTACATCAACCATGAGACCAAATTTGAAACGTGAAACAAAACGTTCATCCAACTTAAGTTCATCAGGTGACCGGTCTGCGACGAGTACAATTTGTTTATTTCTCTCCAGGAGGTGATTAAAAGTGTGGAAAAACTGTACTGAAGTTTCAGAGGCAGCTTTTAAATCTTGAATGTCATCAATAAGGAGTACATCAGCATTACGATAATGATTACGCAGCTTTTCAGCGGTAACTGCCTGTTCTTTAGACTTAATAATGCTTTTTACATACTCTTCTGTGAACCTCTTTGCGGTGGTAAAAACTATGCGTTTATCGGGATAGATTTCATTAACGTGGTTTCCAATAGCATGAAGAAGGTGAGTTTTACCTAAGCCTGAAGCGCCCCAAATAAAGAGAGGGTTATAACTGAGACCTGGGGCCTCTGCAACTGCCAAGGCTGACGAATAAGCAAAATTGTTTGAATCACCCACAACAAAGGTGTCAAATTTAAGGGAGGTATTAAGGATGATGTCATTGTAGGCATTACTGGGATGGGAGCTACGAAGGCTACTTGCTGGTACTGAACCGTTGGTATGAGCTGGCGCACCAGTCTTTCCAACGATAGATTCCCTGATTTTATCACTCGCACTTTGATGACTACTAATAGTTTGTTGTTGGTTTAGAGCTGTTGATGAATCTTGGTGAGCAGTTAATTGACTTAATTGCTCACTTTCAAGTATTTCGACAATAACATCAAGGTTATCTACACCCGTTACCTGACGCAGGGTGCTTACAACAGCAGGCTTTAGGTTCTTCTCGAAAGATGATTTAGAGTAAGCGCTGGGCATACCTAATGTGAATAAACCTTTATTATTTAAATCCAGTGGAAAAAGATGTCCCGTAAAAGTGCCGAGCAGTTCTGAAGAAACATCAGGCTGATCTTGTAGAAGAGTCAGTGTTTGTTCCCATAATGGTTTAATACTTTCATTTTGTTGTAAATTATTAGTCTGCACTGACATCAATCACTTTCCATATTTAAGCTTAATATGCTCATAATTAAGCGTTTTCATTGAGTTTGAAGTGAACGCTTAATAGAGTGGCGCGCCTTCCCCAACGCACCATTCAAGATACGCACCATATCGTACCAAAAAGACGGGTAAATTGACGGAGGCACAATAAGACAAATTCATGTTATCCACAGGCTGAACATGCGTGAATTCTTTGATTTCCACAGTTTCCACAGATTGAAACATTTTCTTTGTTGAATAATGCGTCTTTTTTTAATCCTCAAATTTTGACGAATGAGTGAATTCGTACTATCATAGGTAGCCTTGTAAAAAAGCAAGAGCTGTATTTACGTGAAACAAGAAGACGTTCACCTAAATTATAGATGATTAATAATGCTTAATAGCTAGAGGAGGAAACATGAGCAAGCGAACTTATCAGCCGAATAATCGGCGCCGTGCGAAGACGCATGGTTTTCGTGCGCGCATGTCGACACGTGGAGGTCGTGCTGTACTAGCATCACGTCGCCGCAAGGGTCGTCGCGTACTGTGCCCTAGCGCCAAATAGTACCAAATGAGGCTCGCCTATCAATTTGATGTGCGAGTCTCTTTTTGTCTTAAGGCGGGTAGAGGTGAGTTTAAATGAGGCTTGATACTCTGAGTTCTGATCAAATTTCTCAGACTATGAAAAAAGGTCGTCGCCACCGGGCGAAAACGGCTCTTCTCTATGTCGTAGCAACGGAGAGTGAGCAGGCGGGTAAAGTAGCCTTTATTGCACCAAAACGACTGGGGAATGCTGTCGCTCGCAACCGCAGTAAAAGAGTTTTACGGGCAGCATTTGACGAAGTATATACCCAGAGTAAAGAAATGCGAGCTTACTGCCGAGACCATAATGTAATCGTAATGGCGACGCAGTTCACAGCTCAAGTGAAATCAAGCAGTGCTTCTGAAGATATCAAACATATGTTTGATACGTATATCCTTAACCCCTCTCTTCCGGAGGAAACAAGGGTGAAAAGATCACAAAGGAGCTCTTGATATAATGTACCAACCGCAAAATAATCATAAGAAGGGCCTTGTTGCTTTTATTTTAAAGCTCCCCAGTATGGTTGCGGTGCTCATGATACGAGGGTATCGGCAGGTTATATCTCCCCTCTTTCCACCTACCTGCAGATTTATGCCAACTTGCTCCGAGTATGCCTTACAGGCAGTGAGCACTTATGGGTTGATAAAAGGTGGATGGTTGTCTTTGAAGCGCATTCTTAAATGCCACCCCTTTCATCCTGGTGGGTATGACCCCCTCCCCTAGTGCTTTGCTCCCTGTGTTGTAGCTCGAAGCATACATAGAAGAAAGGGTTAGAATGAGAGCCATTTGGAATGGATTCCTCGAGATCATTTTCGGGGCTATGCACTTTGTGTATAGCTTTGTTGGTGATTGGGGTGTCTCGATTATTGTTGTTACCATCCTCTTTAGGCTACTGGTGTGGCCGTTGATGGTGAAGCAGGTGCGCAGTATGCGAGCCATGCAGAAACTGCAACCTTTGGTAAAAGAAGTGCAGGCAAAATATGCTGACGATAAAGAGAAGCAAAGTCAGGAAATGATGAAGCTCTACCAAGAGCATAAAGTCAATCCTTTTGCCGGCTGTCTACCTATGTTATTGCAGATGCCCCTCTTTATCGGCTTTTTCGCCGTTCTTATGATGCCTCGCATTGACGATGCGGGACAAATAGTTCCTGCTGTTAACTGGTACGGCATGAGTCCGCTCTCCAAGTACCTTGGCTATGTTGAAGGGTCACATCTCGAGTCTCTTCAAATTGGAACAGCAAAGTTTTTTGGCATCCTTCCTGATCTTATGAAGACGCCTGCAATGATGATGGAGCTCGGTTGGGTACATGCTCTGCCTTACATTGTATTGCTTATTCTTTCAAGTGTTGGTGTCTTGCTGCCAACGCTCATGACCCAAAAGGGTCAAAATACCCCACAGGCAAAGCAACAAAAGATGATTGGCTACGCCATGGCGGTCTTTATGACCTTCATTGGGTGGAGCTTCTTCCCTGGTGGTGTATTGCTTTACATGACTACCTCTTCACTTATCGCTGCAGGCCAGCAGCTCTTCGTTCAGAACCAAGCTGACAAAGAGGATGCTGCCAAGGAAGCTGCGATAGAGGCTGAAAAGGCCGCAAAGAAGGCTGAGAAGAAGAAAAACCGCGAGCTCAATGCTGGCAAAAAGAAGAAGAAGTAATTGTTGCGGACAGAGGAAGGAAATAAAATGAAAGAATATACAGCTACCGCTGACACCATCGAGGAGGCAAAAGCATTGGCCCTCGAAAATATTGGCGCCGATCCTAAAGATGTTCACCTAGAGGTTCTTGAAGAACCTGGCAAGAAACTCTTTGGCGGACGCAAAGAGGCGGTCGTGAGGGCCAGCATAAAACCTGAGGGAGAAAGCCTCGAAGCACCAACGGTTGATGAGGAAGAAATCATTGTTGAAGAAGTCCTTGTAGTAGACCCCGGTAGAGATGATCTCACGATCGAGTCAGAGCCTGCTTCTGAAAGTGAGCAAAACTCGAGACCAGCGGGAGATATTGTTGATGCAGAGGATTTGAGTGATGAACAGGTTGATGCTATTGCTGATGCCGGCATCGAGCACCTGCGCGCACTTATCGCATTCCTGAGCGATAACGAAATCAAAATCGAAGAGTTTGAAGGCGACGAGGGTGAGATTATCCTGGATGTTACCGGTGAAGATGTTGGTGTACTAATTGGCCGCCACGGGCGTACCATCGATGCTCTGCAATCTGTTGTGGCAGCGATGACTACGAAAAAGACCGGTGTCCGCTATCCCCTCTCTGTCGATGTAGAGGGTTACAAGCATAGACGTAAGCAAAAGGTTGTAGATATTGCTCGCCGTGCTGCTGAAAGAGCAAGAAGAACCAATCGACCAGTGTCACTCAAAGCAATGACACCTCATGAGCGCAGAATAGTTCACATGACTCTTCGTAATGAGCAGGGGATTAGCTCAACGAGCGAAGGATCCGGCTCCTACCGACATGTGGTAGTTGTTCCCAATTAGAGGGCGATTACTCTCTATCAAAAGGGGCTGCAGGTGCAGCCCCTTTTTTTGTGAGCCAGTGAATTGCCAAGAGTTCACGTTTCGTGAAGTCTTGGCAAATCAACAGATTGCCAACATAGCTGCGGGCATTTCTTTGGAGGCAGATAACTAGCGTATTATTCATCACTAGGTGTTTCTGTGATTCTCAATTAATTGTTTCACGTGAAACATTATTCATCGCATTATCTCATTATTTAGAATTGTTTCACGTGAAACATGAGGAGAGTGAAGTGCTCGATACAGCCTTACAAGAACAGAACATACAACTCTCCCTCGAAGATTTAGCGCTCCTGGGTCAGCATCTTGATTATGTTCTAGAGATCAACAAGTCTCTTCGCCTCACTGCTATAGAAGACAAGGAGTCAGGAGAGCGCTTGCACATACTTGATTCGCTCTTGGTTATCCCTGAGCTTCAAGACGCTCCAGAAGGTCCCATGCTCGATATAGGGACGGGTGGTGGTTACCCAGGCTTCCCCTTAGCTATTGCCACCAAAAAATCGGTTGATCTGCTTGATTCCGTTCAGAAGAAGGCGAAGGCAGTAGACAACTTCCTTACGCGCTACTATACAGGTAGTCTTAGTATCCAGACACTCGGGGTCCGTGCAGAGGAACTCGCAACTGAAAGGCCCGGTCACTACGCCGTCGTTCTTGCCAGGGCTGTCTCATCCCTCCCCGCCTTGGTTGAGTTGGCATCGCCACTTCTTATGACTGGGGGACAGTTAATTGCCCATAAGGGCCCCCATGACGAAGATGAACTGCAACGTGCGCTCACTGTTGCTGACATGACTGGTATGGTATTCAAGTCAAAACGAGAATACATCTTACCAGGTGGCGACGAACACCGCAGCGTTTACGTGTTTAATAAGAGTAGAGAATCGGACATCAATTTACCGAGGCGCCCCGGAAGGGCACAACGTAAGCCTCTTGCATAGAGGTCGTGGCTAATAATCGAAAGGGAATAAGGTCGGTGATGTGGATATGAGCAAAAGTGCAAAGGTACTTGCTGTCGTGAACCAAAAAGGGGGAGTCGGCAAAAGTACAACTGCTGTGAATCTAAGTGCAGCATTGGGAGAAGCTGGTAAAGAGGTGCTGTTGATAGACCTTGATCCGCAGGGTAATGCGACTTCGGGTTTTGGGCTTTCAAAAGAGGGAAGAGAGCTTTGTATTTATGATGCGCTCCTGCCCGAGGACCCAGCAAACCCCCCTTCTTTCGCAGATATGATAGAGAGGCATTCGGTTTACCCAGTTGATGTGGTCCCAGCTACCATTCAGCTTGCGGGTGCTGAGGTTGAGTTAGTTAGCGCCATGAGTCGCGAAACTCGTCTCAAATCCCTGGTTGATCCAGAGCGGGATAAGTATGACTACATCATTATTGACTGTGCGCCCTCACTTGGCCTCCTTACCATTAACGCACTGACAGCAGCGGATGGTGTTCTTGTTCCTATTCAATGCGAGTTCTATTCGCTTGAAGGCCTGTCGAAGCTCCTCGACAGTGTGAGGCTTGTTAATACTCACCTGAACTCGAGCCTCGAGGTCTTTGGTGTGGTCATGACCATGCACGATGGCAGAACGAAACTTGCACAACAAGTTGTAGATGAGGTTCGTGAGTTCTTTGGTGAGACAGCCTTTGAAACACTCATTCCCCGCTCAGTGAGAATTTCTGAGGCGCCGAGTCATGGGGAGTCAGTACTTGAGTATGACAGCAGGGGGAAGGGCGCAGCAGCCTATCGAAATCTAGCAAAGGAAGTGATGAGCCGTGGTTAGCAAGAGTTCAGGTCTGGGAAGAGGCCTTTCAAGTCTTATGGTCAGCAGTGCCAACGAGTCTGGTACCGCACAAGAGTCGGTAAACGAACTGAGGATTGCGCTTATTGAGCCAGATCCCCTACAGCCACGCAGTGACATTAATGAAGAGAAGATAGCGGAACTGAGCGCATCGATTGCGCAGCGCGGCGTACTTCAACCTATCATTGTTCGCCCCAAAGGCGATAAGTATGAGATTGTTGCAGGAGAGCGCAGATGGCGTGCCTCGCGCATGGCAGGACTCGAGACCATACCTGTTCATATAAGGACCTTTGATGACAATGAGGTCTCGGAAATCCAGCTGATTGAAAACCTACAGAGAGATGACTTGAATGCGATTGAAGAAGCCTATGGCTATAAGAGGCTCATCGACGATCGTCAGTTGACTCAGGGTGAGGTTGCCGAACTTTTGGCCAAGTCGCGTTCATCAGTGACGAATGCTTTGCGGCTCATTGACCTGCCAGAAGAGGTTCAGCAGATGGTCTATGACCGAAAACTCACGGCTGGTCATGCGCGCGCTATATTGGCTGTTCCAGATGATGCAACCCGCGTCAAGCTTGCTGAAAAGGCAATCGAAGAAGGCCTTTCGGTAAGAGCTCTTGAATCGCTGGCACGTCTTTCAGGCGGTGGCGTTATTCCCAATGCAGCTGCGCGACCCATTTCCCCCAAGAGCTATAAAGCAGCAGCCAGAAAGCTACGTAAGTTCTTTGGCGGCAATGTGCGCGTTAAGCAAACAAAGGACAAGAGTAAAATCGAGATAGAATTTGTCGATGAAGCCGATCTCGAAAGAATTTATCAGCTCATCACTCAGGATGAGAAACCTCTCATTAGGGTCATATCCTAGTTGAGCTTGCGACGATGGTCGGCGAGAACTAACACTTAAGAAGTGGTGATTTATGAGTTTGACAGAGGTCCGAACAGGCTCTGCTGCTAGAGCCCTAGAGAAGCATGTCAAAGAGGCTGAGCGGGGCTCTCAGCTTCTGGTGTTGTGTGCAACAGCTGCCCAGGAGCAAGATCTTGGAAGAGTTCATGCATCCTGGGATGGAACCAGTCACGTGCTGGCAAGCAGAAAAAACCTCCCCGTTATGAGCATAGCTGCCTTTGTGCGGCAGCTGTGGACCCGCTGGGGCGACAACCGCGAGCTAGCTAGCTCAGCTGTCAGAAATGAGGTGGCCACTCATATTGTAGAGGCACAAAGCGAGATTCCCTCCCTTAAGACAGCGGGGGGCAAGTCCCTCTTTTTGCGTCTTGCACAGGCATATCCTTATGATACAAAGCCGCCTGTTGACGATCCGTCTCTACTTCAAAAGGACCCTCTTCGCAGACTGCTGAATCACTATTGCGCACAGTTGAAAGAGCGTGGTTGCATAGAACACCAGTTCGCTATGAGGATTCTTGCGGAGGGCATAAAGGACGGCGCAGTTCAGCTTGATTTTACTAAGCTGGTATTGTGTGGGTTTTCTGACCTGAGCTTGGCACAAGATGCGCTCATACAAGCGATTTCCGAAGATCTCGAAGTGTGCGAGATTGCAGAAGTGGAAGAACTTAATCTTAGTGCAGACCTAATTCTGGGACAGGCCCAAGGTAGAGCTGCTGAAATTGAGTTGATGGCAGATTTCGCTTACTCAATTCGTGACAGAAATCCTTTTTGCTCTAAGGCCCTTTTGGTGCCCAGGCTTCACGATTACCTGCACCCTTTGACGCGCGCACTTGAGACACGGGGAGTCCCCTTTGAAATAGACGTCAAGCTGCCCCTTGGTTCGACGCTCTTTGGGGCTGCGCTGATTGCTCTTTTGCGCCTCGCGACAGATAAGGATGCCCAGCAAGCAGCAATCTCTTTTGCTCTTTCGGCGTATAGTGGCCTTAATCCTGACGAGGCTCTTGCGCTTGAAACAAAATGGCGACGCTATAGAAAAAGTGCTGCGCGCATGCTGACCGAGCTTGTTCAACATCCGTCAGGGGCCTGTCGAGAGCTGCGGATGATACGAAGCAGTGACCAGAGTGCTCATATCGCTGATTGGTACGTATTAATATCAAGCCTTTACAGTGGCGGGCAAAACATAAGCGGGCGCGGGCAATTTGAGCAACTACAGGACGCAGCGGCTCAAAAGACTGCGGTAACTGCTTTGCAAGAAATATACGAGAATCTTTACGCAGAGCATGTGGAGAGCGGGCTTGCAGCACTTGATCACGTTCAGCCTGGATCTAAGATACTAGGCTTTGACCCCCGCATTTCAGCCAGTGCTCTCTTGCAGCTGCTCGAAGACGCCGTGGTGTCACAGACTCCGGCACCTGGGAGCCCTCACATCCTGATTGCGCAACCTCAACGAGCGCGAGGCAGGAGCTTTGACGAGGTGATACTGGGCGGTCTGTCGAGCGCAGATGAGCGCCAGCCTGTTGATAATCCTCTGGACCTGAGGATCAGCAGCCGCATGAGTGGTCAGGCCTTGCCTGATGTAGCTGCGCAACAAAGAGCAGAGATTTATTCGCTTTTGAATCTTGCCAAATCAAAGTTGTATCTGGTCGCCGTGAGCGAAACCATTGGTGGGGAAGAGCTTGAGCCGGGACTTTTACTTAAAACGCTGAGGCAAGAGATGGGCGAGGAGTTTGACCAAATTGAGTCTGTGCAGCGGTCAAATGATGAGACCTTGTCACAGCTGGGCGGCAGCGAGGGAGACAAGAAAAAACTTATCTTAGATGTCTTGGGTCACCGTGAAACCTTGAGGCCACGTACGGTGGGGGGTTATGGACGTACTCGGCATCATGACCTAGGGTTTTCTGAAGGGAAGGCCGTATCTGCGACGGGTTTGCAAAACTATGCGACCTGCCCTTACAACTGGTTTTTGAAGCGCTATGTGGACGGGCGGGATGTGGATCGCAGTTTTAATGCGATGGCGCAGGGGAGCTTTGCACATTTGGTGCTGAAGAACTTTTATGAGCGTTTGCCGAAGGAGGGCTTGGGTAGGCGGGTGACCCACGACAAGTTGCTGGAGGCGCGCGTTTTACTGAGCACCGTGTTTGACGAGACCCTGGTGGAGTATGAGAGAGAGCTACCTCTTTTGCCAGAGGAAATGCCCGATGTGAAAAGAATCAGGGAGGCTCTGGCGGCGTTTTTGGAGCGCGAAATCGAGTTTGCACCTCAGTTTGAACCGCAATACCTCGAACATGAGTTCGATAATATTGATATTGGTTTGGGTCTGCCCTTGCGCGGCATTATCGATCGCGTAGATGTACGTGCCGGAGACAAGGCAGCCATTATTATTGACTATAAGCGCAGTTTGAAGAATATGGGGAAGCTGGATTCCCAGGTGACCCATAAGGTGTATCAAGGCTTGCTGTATAGCTTGGCTGCGAGAAGAGCTTTGGGAGTGCGTCCTGTTGCCTATAGTTACCGCGCCTATGAAGGGGGCAGCCCCGATACGATTAGCGTGTATGCGCAGGAGGATAACCCTGAAAAGAAGCCCTTGGGACTGCCTAAGGAGGGCCGCGGGAAGATCTGGGGTTACCCGGAAGCAAAGATTGAAGAGTGCTTCGCAGAAATGAAAGCTTCCGCGCGCACGGCCGCAGCCGATTTGAAGGCGGGTCGTGTAGAGATTAGAGAAAACAAGAAGATTTGCACCTACTGCCCCTATGATGACTGTCCGCATAAGACGACTTGGGTAGGGGGTAGATAATGGCCTTGTTAGATGAGCATTTGGCTGCCTTGAATGCGGGGCAAAAGCCTGCGGCCATGCACCGCGAGGGCAGAGCCCTGGTCAATGCTGGTGCCGGTACGGGAAAGACCAAAACACTCGTTGCGCGCTACTTAGCACTGCTGTTGGATGAGGATAACCCGACGCCTGCAAGTGACATTTTGTGTATCACTTATACCAATGCGGGTGCCCAAGAAATGAGTAACCGCATTACGGCAGAGCTTCTTGCCCTGGGGTTGCCGGAACTTGCCCGGTCGATGCCGCAGGCATGGATTTCAACTATTCATGGCTTTTGCTCGCGCCTCTTGAGGCGCTACAGCCTAGAGGCCGGCATTGATCCTTACTTTGTTCCCAGCGATGAGCTTGCAACTAAGATGCTACAGCTGGAAGCCTTTGGCGAGCTAGTGGCGACTGACAGCGATGAGTTTCAAGAACTACGACAGGTCTGGGAAAATGACGCGACCATCGCAAAACATACCTTGAAGCTGTATGAGCGTTTGCGCACCGCTGGCTTGCGACAGTTTGACAGATACTATCGCTACGGCTGGCAAGATGGCAAGCCCCTGATGTTGTCACAAGACTGGGGCCACCGCTTGGTTTTAGATGACTTGGGCTGGGTCGAAGAGGGCTCTGTTGGCTTGAGCCTGCTGACCTTTGTGCGTGATTTCTCTCTCATTTATCAGCGTCTGTGCTTCGAGCGTTCCACGATTGACTTTAATGACCAGCTGCTCATTGCCAGGGACTTGCTGGCACGCGAGGATGTATTGACAGAACTTCAGTCGCAATTCAAGTTCACCATGATTGATGAGGCTCAGGACACGAACGCCTTGCAGCTGGGCATTATTTCTGCCATTGCTGGTGAGAATCTCTTTTTAGTGGGCGACACTAAGCAGTCGATTTATGGCTTTCAGGGCGCAAACGTGCAGGTCATGGCCAATTATGCGCGTGAAATCGACAGCAGCGAAGGCGCCTTTGAGTTGAGCGAAAACTACCGTTCTGCACCGGGTGTCCTGGCCTTTGCCAACGCGCTTTTTGGAAATGATGAGCTGCTGGGCCACGCTGCCATAGAGCTTGATGCGCGCAAAACGTCCCCTGACGGCAGCCCGCTCGAGGGAGGCCTGAAAGCATGGCCGCCGCGCGGAGTCAAAATGCTTGAACTGGCGGCCGCTGAAGGCGAAAAGCCCAAGGCAGCACTGGTGGGCACGCAAGAAGCAATCTGGGTTGCTGACCAGATAGAGCAGCTGATGGTTGAAGGCCGCGACAAAGGCCTGAGCTATTCTGACTGCAGCGTTTTGGTTCAAAAGCGCCGACACGGAAACGCTCTGCTAGCAGAGTTTGAAAAGCGCGGCATACCAGCCATTTTGCTGGGCGGAGACAGCTTGCTTACGACACCCATCGTGAAACATGCCCTGCTGCTGCTCAAGCTCATGTGCCGACCCCGTGACCCAGAGCTGCTGTTGAAGGCACTAATGAGTCCGATGGCTGGCATCAGCGACCAAGGATTGTACGATCTGGGTCGCATTCGCCGTGAAATGAAAAGCGATTACTTATGGGACGCCGCACTTGCAGCGTCAGAGCTTTCAAGCCTGAGTCACGATGATGATCAGCAGCGGCTTGATAAGCTGCTAGCGGTTGTCCAGAAAGGACGTGCTCGCCTTAGCTGTGATCTTTTGTCAGAGGTGATTGGCGAGGGCTTTTGTGCGCTAGACATGGACTTGCATTATTTAGCGCAGGGGGCCTTGAAGGGTCGGCAGGCTTTGGTAAACCTGCGCAGTTTTTTGTCGCTTGCTGATGATTGGCAGGCCCGTGGTAAGGATGCCTTGAGCTTTGCAGATGACCTGGAGCGTCAAAGTGCGCTGGGGCTGAAGGTGCAAGAAGAGGCGGTTAGTCTGGAGGGCGAGGACTGCGTGACGATTTCGACGATTCATAGCTCGAAGGGCCTAGAGTACAAGGTAGTCATTTTGCCCTTTGCGCAGTCTTTGGAGCAGCGTTTTAATCGCGAGCAGCTGATGTTTAAGTCTTTCATGCAGGATATGAAGCGTGAAGCTGATCATAGCTTGGCTCCTGCTGATGCTGCGGGAGCTGCTGCTGATACAGCTGAAGGTGGGTTGGGCGACGCGGTTGATGTTGCCGCGGCAGTGATGGAGCAGTTTGCAGCTTCTGACGACGCTGGGGACTTGAGCGCGTATCGCGAAGAAGGCGTAGTTGGCGTTTTTGATGACTACCCAGCAGGCGATTGTATTCTTGTGCGACGCAGAAATGGCAACAAGCCGGAATACGTATCGCCGGCCTATGAACAGGTTTACCAGTGGCTCAAGGAAGACGAACACCGCGAGGCCATGCGCCTGCTGTACGTTGCCTGCACGCGGGCAGAAGATCTGCTGATAATGAGCTACAGTGACGCGGAAGGCGATAGCATCAGCGATGCCGTCAAGCGGGGCATGGATGCGGCGTCACGGCTCATGTCAAATCTAGAGATGCAGGGCGATTTAAGCATCGAGCGACAGAGTATGGTGCACCGTGAAGATGAGCTTGTGGGTGAGTCTGTTGATGTGTCAACAAATGAACTGGGGGAGCACGCCCATGAATAAGAGTTCTACGGCAAAGAGCTATAGCATTCATCAGATTTCTGCCTCTGATGTGTCGGCCTTTCACACCTGCCCGCGCAAGTTTTACCTCGACAAGGTGCTGCGCTTGGGCGAACTGCATGACGTCGCACCGACACGCGCGACAAATCGCGGTTCGCTTATCCACCTGCTGCTTGAATGGGGGAGTGTCGAGCAGGCACCCGCGCTCTTTGCCCGCAATCAAGTGAGCGAGGAGCAAGGTCGTGAAATGATTGCCGTTGTCGAGAGCTTTCAGACCTCAGAAGTCTATCAGCGCCTGTTGTCAGGGCAGCTATTTGTACGTGAACATGCCTTCTACCTGCAGTTATCAAAGGCAGGGGAGGTGCCGCGTTACCTGAAGGGCTACATAGACGCGCTGTCCTGGGAGTCTGACACGGAGCTCTTGATTGTTGACTACAAGACAGGGACGAGTAAGAAGACTCTTGCTGACTACCAGACGCAGGCCGACTGTTATGGCTATGCTGGCTTGTGCATGGGGGCAGAGCAGGTCCAGGTGCTGATGGTACGTCCTGAAGTTATCGTTGATGGGCAGCCAGAGATTTTTGAGTTTGATTATACGACTGCTGACCGTGAGCCCCTCAGAACTGGATTGCTGACCACTATTGAGTCAATGGAAAGCGCTGACGTGGCTGATCTATCAGCCGTCGCGGAGAAGACCTGCGCCTACTGCGTCATCGTCCCCAATCTCTGCCCCAAACGCAGTTGAACCTGTGCCTGACGGCACAGGACCAGTATCCCTTGCTTCGCAACGGAAGCTTCGTCATCTTGAGCGAAGCGCGTCAGCGCGTAGAACCCTCGTCATCTTGAGCGTAGTCGAAAGATCCCAGTGTGACAATCGCCAGAAGCTCCTGGACTTGGATCCTTCGGCTCGCTGCGCTCGCTCAGGAAGACGTGTGGAGGTCGAGGTGGTTGTTATGAGGGTTTTTGGGCTAGTTGGCCGCAGGCGGCGGCGATGTCTGCACCGCGGCGACGGCGAACCGTTGCCTTGATGCCTGCTGATCGCAGCGTATTAGCTAGATGCATGGTGTCAAGCTGACTTGCTGGCTTCAGGCCTTTGTTGCTTTCCAGCTCTTCGACACTGTTCAGGGGAATTAGGTTCACGTGAGCCTGGGTCTTTTGGGCAAAGTCAATCAGGGCAAAGATTTCACTTGAAGTTGCACTGATGCCATCAATGACGGCAAACTCGAGGCTCGGTCTGCGTTGGGTCCTGTCAAAGTAATCAGCAAGCGCCACGGCTAGCTTGTCCAGCGGTTGGCTTGCAAGACCAGGCATCAGACGGTCGCGCGTCTCCTGCACAGCAGAATGCAGCGAGACGGCCAAAGTAAACTGTTCAGGCTCGTGACTCAAGCGCTCGATTCCCTTAATGATGCCTGCGGTCGAAAGCGTAATGTGGCGGGCACCAATACCCAGGCCCCCATCAGCAGGTGCAGCATTAATGATGCGCAGTCCTGCCAGGGTATTAGCATAATTGCGAAAGGGCTCGCCCTGTCCCATGACGACGACATTGCTTGCGCGCAGCTCAAAGTCGTAAGCAACAATGCGGACCTGCTCTGCTAGCTCGCCAGGCGTCAGATTACGTACCAGCCCACCCTGTCCTGTTGCACAAAAGCTGCATCCCATGGCACAACCGGCCTGAGACGATATGCAGACGGTCAGACGCTTGCTGGCATCGGTCGCAGGTAGACCAACGGCTTCGACACTGACGCCGTCTGCGAACTCAATCAGGTACTTGCGGGTGCCATCCTTTGATTGCTGCCGGGCAATAATGCTGCCACGAACCAAGGGCGCTAGCTCGGTAAGACGGGCACGCAAATCGGCTGGGAGGTTCGTCATTTCATCGTAGGAATGGACGCACTCCCCCCAGAGCCACGCGGCTAGCTGCTTTGCACGAAAGCTCGGCTGCCCCAGCTGACTCATCAAATCGCCGTAAGTCGGAAGCGCGCTCGCCGCCGGGACCTGCGTCCCAGGCGATGTATTATCATTAGTAGATGAATCTGTGCTGCTATTTTTCAGCGCGTAGTCGAAAATATTCATGCTGCTTATTATACGCATTGCGGGGGAGGCACAATGATGATGGATCCGTGCAAGAAGGACTTGGCGGCGATTGCGCTGCGGCTGCGGGCGCTGCGTGATGACGAGGGCATTAGTGTCGCTGAAATGGCGGCTGCCTGCGAGATGTCGTCGGACGCCTATGAGGTGCTGGAATCGGGGACGGCGGATTTTAGCTTTACGACGCTGTACCATGCGGCGAACAAGCTGGGGATAGACATGATTGACCTGCTGACCGGCGACAGCCCGAACCTGTCTGGTTACAGCGTGATTCGTGCCGGCCGCGGCCTGTCGATACGGCGCTATGCGGGATTCGAGTACCAGCATCTGGCGCCGACCTTCAAAAACAAGCTAGCAGAGCCCTTTTTGGTGACAGCTCCCTTTGTTCCCGATAGTACACACGCGGGGGAGTCTGACCACAACAGCGGCATCGCCCTAGCTTCACACGAGGGTCAGGAACTGAACTACATTCTTTCGGGTCACCTGCGCTTTGCCTACCGGGATAGCTTTGGTCTTCGCTACGAGGACTTAGGTCCCGGGGACACCTTACTGTATGACTCTTCGCATGAGCACGGTATGAAGGCGATAGCAGACCCTCGTTTGTCTGCGGCAGAAGCTGAGGCTGCTGCCGAACCCTGCGTGTTTCTGGCGATCGTTTTGAAAGGGTCAGACGATGCGTCAGCTTAATGAGCGCTATGTGCACGAGACCTTTGACAGCGCTGGTGTGTTGACGGACTTTTCGCTGGACTATCCTGGTGACTTCAACTTTGCCTACGACATCGTCGATGATATCGCGGCGGCTGAACCTGACAGACCGGCGCTGATGTGGTGCAACCCCGAAGGCGAAGAGCACGAAATTAGCTTTGGCGAAATGAAGCACTGGTCTGATAAGACGGCGAACTTTTTCGCCAGTTGCGGGATAGGGCGCGGGGATGTTGTCATGGTCATCGTGCGCCGCCACTATCAATTCTGGTTCATTATCTGCGCCCTTCATAAGTTGGGTGCGATTGTTGTCCCAGTTACCTTTATGCTGAAAGATGATGACCTGGCCTACCGCTTGCAAAAGTCACAGGCAAAGATGCTCGTCTGCACTGACGTGGGTGATATTTCAGAAGTTGCAGCCCACGTTGTGGATGACTGCCCGCTGCTTGAAACGCTGGTCATGGTGGCTGGTGGCGGGGGAGGCCTCAGCCTTAAGGGCGGTATCACGGGTCAGCCCGAAAACGCGCGCTACGGTTCTGCCTTGAGCGGGCGCGACGGGTTGCTGACCCTACGCATCAATGACGCGCAACACGCAGCTGGCTGGCTGGACTTCAACGCAGAGGTCAGCGGTGCAAGTGAAGACTTTGAAAAACGTGAAACGCGGGCATCTGACCCGCTACTTGCCTACTTTAGCAGCGGCACGACGGGTCACCCAAAAATGGTGCTGCACGCCGGTCCCTATGCGCTGGCACATACGCTGACGGCAAAGCACTGGCATAAGGTGCAGCCAGACGGCGGTCGCCACTATGCGATTGCTGACACCGGTTGGGGCAAGGCCGTGTGGGGCATGCTCTACGGTCAGTGGATTTGCGAAGCTGCGGTCTTTTGCTATGACTTTGACCGCTTTGTGCCGGCTGACATTTTGGCGCTTCTTGAAAAATATCGAGTCACGACACTGTGCTGCCCGCCCACGATGTATCGCCTGCTCTACAACAGTGGTGCTGCAGACTATGACCTGAGCGCCCTGTCCTGGTGCACGACGGCAGGCGAGGCCCTGAACCCTGACCTCTTTGAGTCCTGGCGAGAAGCAACCGGAGTCACCATGATGGAGGGTTTTGGCCAGACAGAGACCCCCCTGCTGATATGCAACACAGCGGGCATGGTGCCAAAGCCGGGCTCGATGGGCAAGCCGTCGCCGCTTTTTGACATCGAGATTCGCGACGAAGACGGCGTGCGCGTTATGGCGGGCAAGGTCGGCGAGGTCTGCGTGCGACTGAACGCGGACGGCACCCACCCCGACGGCATCATGATGGGCTACCTGCACAACGACGAAAAGACGCGCGAGGCCTGCCGGGATGGCTGGTATCATACCGGCGACGAAGCCTGGCTTGATGAAGACGGATACTACTGGTACGTGGGCCGCAACGATGACGTGATAAAGTCAAGCGGCTACCGCATCGGTCCTTTCGAGGTCGAAAGCGTGCTGATGAAGCACCCGGCGGTGGCCGAATGCGCGGTGACAGGAATCCCTGATGAGCTGCGCACTATGGCCGTGAAGGCAACGATAGTGCTGGCAGATGGTGTAGCGGGCAGCGATGAATTGAAACTTGAGCTACAAAACTACGTGAAACGTGAAACGGCGCCCTACAAGTTTCCGCGGGTGATAGATTTCGTGGAGGAGCTGCCCAAAACCGTCAACGGCAAAATACGTCGAACCGCTATCCGTGCCAAAGACTATGCCAAAGCCAACTTGTCGTCCCCACAAAAACGTGGCGAAAGCTAGGTGGGTAGATGGTGCGGGAGCCCTATAGCGACACGGTAGACAGGCGCAGCCTGATTTACGCTGCCCGTGGTGTGGCAGCACGTCACCTCAGTGTCGTCGACGATGACATGGCGCAGCTTATCGAGCAGCATGAAATGGTCAGCGTCGACATAGACGGCGATGGCTTCCTCGCACTGGCGCGCGCGATTGTTGATCAGCAGATATCAATACATGCGGCGCGCAGCATCTGGAAGCGCTTTGAAGACTATTGCGGCGGGGACGTAACCCCTGAAAAAGTGCTGGCTGCGCGTATTGAAGAGCTGCGCAGTTGTGGCCTGTCGCAGTCTAAGGCACGGGCACTGCAGGATCTTTCGCGTCATGTGACAGAAGGCTTGATTGTCTTTGAGGAGCTGGACTCACTCCCCGACGAAGAAGTTATCAAGCAGCTCATTGCCATCAGGGGCGTGGGCAGGTGGACGGCGCAGATGTATTTGATTTTTTCGCTGGGTCGGGAGGATGTGTTTGCCATAGCTGATGGGGGTCTGCGTCGTGCAGTGGCTGCCCTGAAGGGTCTACCGGCAGATGCAGCACCCGAACTGATAGAAGCGATCGCCGAAGACTGGGCGCCACACCGGACAGCAGCAGCCCTCTTCCTGTGGAAATCCCTCCACAACAGTTAAGTTATACCAGCGTCAACTGACCTCTATCTGGCTCAGAGTATTGGGCATCAATGCAGAAGGCTGCGTAGAGAGGCACTGATTTTATGCCGTGCTCGAGGCCGAAGTCTTTTGCCGAAATGCGAATGACAAAGGGCGGCTGATATTTGCTGCGAAATGCAGTAAGGCTGCGGGAAGTAACATTTTTACCCGACTTAACCTCGATGGGAATAATCGACCCGGCAGCATCTCTGAATAAAAACTCAACTTCCGACTGGCTTTGTGTGCCCCAATAATGGGGACTAATGCCCCCCACCAAAAGCTGCTGCATTACGAAGTTTTCGCTTACGCCACCTCTGAAACGTGCTGCCTTGTCACCGCTCGGATCAATGTCTGAAGGTTGAGCCTGATAAAGCGATGTAAGCAGACCCACGTCAAGCAGGTACAGCTTGAAATAATCCCGCTGCTCGAAGGCACCGAGAGGGGCCTGACCGTCAGATACGCGGTAACAGAAGTTGATAAGTCCTGCTGCGTCAAGCCAGTTAATGGGAGCCTCGTACTGGTGGGCCCGAGCCGACGATGCAATTGTCGTGTACTGAAATTTGTGGTTTTCCTTTGCGAGCTGCTCTGGGATGCTGCGCCAAACGTTGAGGATCTTTGCGCTGTCGATGGCAGATGCGTACTTTGTCATATCAGCAATGTAGGCTTCAGATATATGCGCTTGGATCTCGCGAACTCGAGTTAGGTCAGCATCGGTACCGCGGCTTAAGTCATCAGTTGCGGCCTTGGTCGCTTCGGGCATGCCTCCACACATCAGAAACCTTCGATAATAGCCCAAGGCATACTCATGGAGAGCGAAAGGCTCATTGGCCGCAAAGGCCTGTCTTATCAGCTCCGCAAGACTCGTTTCGCCGCATGCCCAGAGATATTCTTCAAAATCCATAGGGCGCTGGATGAGCGTGTCCACTTTCCCAACGGGGTAGGAAGCTTTGTCTCTGTCGAGTGCTACACCCAAAAGACTACCTGCTGCAATAATGTGGTATTCGGGAGCCTGCTCATAGAAATACTTTAATGATGTTAAGGCTCGGGGGCAGACCTGTACTTCATCAAAGAAGAGCAAGGTCTTTTCGGGCTCGATTTTGCTCTTGGTGTAAGTTCGCAGCAGGGGGAGCAAAGCATCAGGCTTTATGTTGTTCGCAAAAAGCTGACAGGCATCGGCTTGGGCCGAAAAGTCAATCACGACACATTCATCATAGAATTCTTGGGCAAATTTCTTGACCGAATAGGTCTTTCCAACCTGCCTGGCACCATTGAGGACGAGTGGCTTTCTGTGTGGTGAGTTTTTCCAGGCCTGAAGCTTATCTGAGATTTTTCGTTTCACAGGGAATCCTCCGAGCTGATAAGGCGAAATAAGTCTAAATAATGTTAGCATTCTAACGAAAATTAGACAACTTTCGTTAGAGAGCGAACGAAAATTAGACAACTACTGGTTCTACTGGAATAATTTTAGAAGCAGAGCAGAAGGAGGGCGTCCATTAGGGATGCACCTTGTGTGGGCAAACAACTAAGACTGGAGGTCTTTGGCGATTTGTTTGGCGGTTTTGGTGATGGCGAGCCCACCCTTTGCCGTTTCGCGCAAAGAGGGCGGTATGGCAGCACCGACGCGTGAGGCCGCTTCGACCACTTCGTCAAAGGGAATAGGAAACTTCAGTCCAGCCAGTGCCATTTGGGCACCTGCCAGTGCCACGGCTGCACCCGTGGCGTTACGGGCTATGCAGGGCACTTCGACAAGCCCTGCTACGGGGTCGCAAACCAGGCCCAACTGGCCTTGCATGGCAAAGCTCGCTGCATGACTGACTGATTCATTAAAGGCCTCGATGCTTTCTGCCAGCCGTGCAGGGTCGCCATCTGTTGTATCAGCACAACGCGCTGTTGGACTGCCCAGCATATAGGCAACGGCAGCAGCGGTCATGGCAGCAGCGGTACCGATTTCAGCCTGGCAGCCGCCGGCGGCACCAGATAGGGTCGCGGTCGAGGCAAAGCAGGCACCGATGGCACCCGCTATTAGCAGACCGTCTATCAACTGATCATCAGTCAGCTCGTGTTCGTGGCGCAGACTCAAAAAGACGCCGGGCAAGACGCCTGAAGCACCAGCGGTCGGGGCGGCAACGATGCGGCCCATGGCGGCGTTCAATTCCACTGTTGCTATGGAGGCTGCTAGAATGTGGGTGAAGCGTGCGCCCACCACATTTGCAGCATCCGGGTCGTTAGCGTTTTTGAAGAGCTGTGCTGCATCGCCACCCGTGAGTCCGGTGCGTGACTTAATGTCAGGCGCCGAACCTGCTTTAATGGCAGCCTTCATAACTTCGAGGGCTTCAGCAAGGCGAGCGCGAACCTCACCGGGGCTGATATCACTGTCTGCGGCTTCGCGTGATTGGACGCACTCCGCCAGACTCATGTTTTCGCGAGCGGCGTCTTCCAGTAAGGCGGCAAATGATGAATATGGCATAAAACGCTCCCTGCTTTTCTTGGTCGGTTATAGTTCTGGAAAGATGGGCGAGCTCAAAGGCTTCATTTCGAACGCCGTGGCGTAGTACCTTACGTAAGGCGGGCGAAATGGAGGCTAGGTGCCGCACAGCTTTTCAGACCGCTGGGATGACGCGGACTTTGTGCACCTGTGGCACCGTTTTGAGCTGCTCGATGATGCTGGTTTCGGGCTGGGTGTCGCATTCGAGCAACATCAGGGCGTCGGCACCGCGGCGTCTGCGCGAGACCTTCATGCCGGCGATATTGATGCCGACGCTTGCCATCAGACCCGTGACGGCTGAAATGACGCCAGGCTCGTCCGAATGCGAAACGACCAGCACGGGTAGGTCGCCGTTGGCTTCGACTTCGTATTCGCCAATGCGCGTGACCATGACGTTGCCGCCTCCAATGCTTGAGCCCACGATGTGAAAGTACTTGTCGCGCTCGGGATAGGATAGGTCAAAAATCGCTGTGTTGGGGTGGGCGTCGTCAAGGTGCATTTCTTCAAAAGTGAAGTCAAGACCCATGCTGGCAGCCAACTCAAAAGAGTCGGGAATGCGCTGATCGTCGACCGACAGGCCCAGCAGGCCCGCGACCAGGGCAACCATGGTTCCATGGCCTTCGCCTGTGTCTGCAAATGAGCCGTAAAGGCCAATGCGTGCAACCGTGGGTTGTTCGCCAAAGATCGCGCGGGCGAGTGCGCCCAGACGTACGGCACCAGCCGTGTGACTGGATGAGGGGCCAACCATGGTGGGCCCGATGATGTCGAATATGGAACGGGTACTAGGCATGACAATATTTTCGCACACCTGAGGTTCATAAGGATGAAAGGCTGTTCTGGTTGACAGGGTGCGTTCATAGCTTTAACATAGGAACTTCATAACTTGTACACGTATGTCTGCAAGTCAGATACTGTCTGGCTCGCAGAAAAATGTGTGATTTCGCGACCATGGATGAAGCGGGGGGACCACATGAGCTCAAAGAAGAAAAGCTATCTCCTTACCACGATAATGACCGTCTGCGCTGTGCTACTTTTGGCAGGCGTCACCCTAGGGCCCGTATTGGGTTGCGGCGGCGGCGTCAGTGAAGCAATTCCAAAATCACAGATCGGCAATGACACCGGCCTGTCAACAGACACTATCAACAACGAGGCCTTCAAAGAAAAGTTCCCAAAGCAATATGAAAGCTATATGCAAAATGGGCCCGCAGGCGGTGACCAAGAACACCCCAGTAAATTCGTAGATGACAACCAGCCCTTGCTACCTGCGCTGTGGTTCTCGAATGCCTTTTCCAAAGACTACAATGAGCGCCGCGGTCACGGCTTCGCCATCGAAGACGTCACCAATACCCTGCGCACCAATGAAGACACGGCAGGGGGCTGCCTGACCTGCAAGTCGAGCGCCGTACCAAAGCTCATTGCAGAAAAGGGTGAAGCCTACTATACCGATAAGCTTTTCTCAGACATCATGCCTGCTGCTGACGAAATGGGACAGTCGCCGGTAGGATGCAGTGACTGCCACGACCCTGCCACAATGGAGCTACGCCCCGTGCGTCCCCACTTTGTTAAGGGTCTCGAATCACGGGGTATCGATCTGGCAAACGCCAACCAAAAAGACATGCAATCCTATGTTTGCGGCCAGTGCCACAGCACTTATTTCTTCTATCCAGAGACCAAAGAGGTCACGGTACCCTGGGCGCACCTGAACTTGCCCCGTCAAACGATGCGCAATGAGCTCTTCCCCACGGCACAGTCCCAGCCGGGCGACTATGCCCTGGAAATGTATGCTTATTTCCAAAATGAAGGGGCGGCAGCTGGCTTCAAGGGCGATTTCGTCCATGGCATCAGTGGGGCACACATCTTCAAGCCCCGCCACCCTGAATTTGAAAACAGCCACGAGGGCTCGCACAAAGACCTCAGTTGCAGCGACTGTCACATGCCAACGGTCACGACCGGCGAAGGCGAAGACATGGTGAAGTTTACCAATCACCACCTGGGTTCACCCCTTGAAAACCCCGAGCCCTGCATGGGATGTCACAGCACGGATATGGATAAGCGCGTCGAGGCTGCCCGCAAGATGCAGGCAAGCTATAAGGAAAAGCTGCTGGAAGCCCAGTATCAAAGCCTGCTGACGCACTACTATGTGAATCGCATGATTACCGCCGGCGCTGACGCTGACCTGATTGCTGAACTGCAAACAAACATCGGCTACGCCCAGTGGCTGTGGGACCTCAATGCCGCTGAAAACGGCAACGGCTTCCACAACCCCGCCGGCGCCGACCGTCTGCTGAACCTGTCGATTGAATCGAGCACAGATACCCTCGCAAAGGCCACGGAGGCCCTGCAGGACAAAGGCGTCGACATCAGTGAGCTGAAGGCGCGCATTGCAGACGTCATCACGGCCATGAAAAACGAACCGGACACCAGCAAAAAGCGCGACTTCGCGTCAAACGACTACTTCCCCGACCAGACACCTGCGCCTTAGCGTGCAGAGAGGGAAGCATCGATAGATTGAGTGCTACTGAAAGTGTGAAAGCGGCGGAGTGCGTCCATTCATGGACCTACTCCGCATAAGAAAGCAGGGGATGAAGATGAAGAGATTCGGCAAAGGGTATGTGCTGACAGCAGGTATGACGATGCTTGCTATGCTCCTGCTGCTTGCGGTGAGCACCGGCTCGCTTTTGGGCTGTAGTGATAATACGCCGGCGGCGATGATGGGAAAGTCGACGGGGCTGCCCGCAGACACCATTTCAAATGAGGCCTTCAAGGACAAGTTCCCGCTGCAGTATGAGAGCTATATGCTGAACGGACAGGGCTTTCCCGAGCTATCAGAGCTGAGTAAATTCGAGCTTGACCGCGAGCCGCTTTTTCCTATTTTGTTTTATAAGTCTGCCTTTTCCTACGACTATAACAAAAGCCGCGGACATGGCTACGCAGATAACGATGTGGCCCACACGCTACGCACGAACGATGAAACCAAGGGCGGTTGCTATACCTGCAAGTCTTCTGCCGTGCCACGTTTGATTGAAGAGCGCGGGGACGCCTTTTATACGGACAACTTGCTGCACGACATTATTCCGGCGGCTGAAGCCATGGGTACGTCTCCCGTTGGCTGTACCGATTGTCATAATCCCACTGACATGACCTTGCGTGCGCCTCGCCCGCACTTCAAGGAAGGGCTGGCAGAGCGCGGCATTGACAGTGACACGGCTCCTGCCAGCGATCAGCGCAGCTATGTGTGTGCCCAGTGTCATCTGTCCTACTATTTCAACGCAAAGACAAACGTGGTCACGCTGCCCTGGACGCATCTGAATGTGCCCCGCCAGACGGCGCCCAATGATTACTTTAACCCTGCAGAGGCTCAACCAGGGGACGCAGCCCTGCAGACCTACGTATACTTCCAAACAAAGGGCAAAGAGCGCGGCTTCGAGCAAGACTTTGTACACGGCATTTCTGGCGTACCCATCTTGAAGCCCCGTCATCCCGAATTCGAAATGTGCATCGACCCTACGGGTGCTCATGGCGACCAGAGCTGTGCCACCTGCCACATGCCTCGCGCAAAGGCTGATGATGGCACCGAATACACGAACCATCACCTAGGTTCACCACTGGAAAATCCCGTTGGTTGTACGAACTGTCATGGCGACAATATGGAACCTCGCATTACCGCGGCTCGTTCGCTGCAGGCGGCCTATCGTACCAAGCTCGAGCGTGCCCAGGAACTGGGTGTGCGCAGCCACTACTACGTGAATCGCATGGTAACGGTGGGTGTTGACGCCGACATCATCGATGAAGTTCGCGGCAACATTCAGTTTGCCCAGTGGCTGTGGGATTTCTGCGCGGCTGAAAATAGCAGCGGCTTCCACAACCCCAAGGGCTTCCAGCGCGTTTTGGACTTGAGCATCGATTCGTCGACGGGTCTTTTGGCGGTTGCCACCAATGCCCTGGTCGAAAAAGGCGTTGACATTGCCCAGCTCGATGATCAGATTGAGCAGACTATTGCTGCCGTCAAGGCAGAAACCGATACCAGTAAGAAGCGCGACTTTGCAGTTAATGAGTGGTTCCCTGCCCTAGACCAATAGTTGCTGAGCACGAGAAGCCCCCTCTTTGTGTGGGGCCCATACAATCGAATAGCAGATCGCCACATATTTGTTATGCGCGGGAAAAAGTTCGGCGGGGAAGCCGATGCTTTGGGAAGCTCATGTGGGGAAGGACGTGGCGAAAATGCTTAGAAATCAATGCTCGAATCAGGTGGGGACGCGTCGAGGCGTCTTTCTGCTCTTTATTTGTCTTGTGCTCCTTTTAGCGTCGGTGGTCACGCTGCCCAGTTTGGCCACAGCAGCTCCTGCCCCCATAACAACAACCCTTGACTTTAATGTCATCAGCACCACTGACAAGCTTGCCGCCGAAGGGTGGAGCTGGAACAGGGATACTAAGCTGCTGATACTTAATGGTCTTGACCTTTATACAGGTGCATCCGCATCGCATGCTATACAGCTTCCTGCTGACTCGACCATCGAGCTGCGTGGTTCAAACTCTATCTTGGTGGAAACTCCGCGCCAACCCATACATTGCGACGGCAATTTAATCATAAAGGGACCGGGCTCAATCGATCTTTCTACAACTCAACAACTTATTTATGCCCACGAAAACCTCATTATCTGTGAAGGCGCAACAGTCACCCAGCTCGGGGAAAGGGGGGGGATATCTGTATGCAAACCAGAGCGTCACGATAAAGAATGCCGAAATTGACATAACAGGATACAACCGTGGCATTTATAGCGGTTTCGCAGACATAGTTGTCGGGGGAGACTCAAAAGTAGCAATAACAACCATAAGCCCTCATCCTTCAGAGGGATTCGCTCTCGAGGCTACTGATGGTGGGGTGTACCTATCTGGTGGCGAAGTAAGCATTACATCAGCTGGAACTGGCATCAAGGCTGGTGTCGTTAGTATCGAGAATGGCACAGTCTCTCTCGAATCCAGCGAAATCGAAGGAGAGGTTATTTCGTCTGGGTCTTTTGAGATGAGCGACGGGAAGTTGAGCATACGCTCCAATTCAGACGCCAATAATACGGGCATCAAGGCATCAGATTCTATTGAAATCAAAGGTGGAGTCATTGATATTTCAGTTGGCTGGTGTGGAATGCTAGCTATTCAAAAAATAGTCTTTTCTGGAGGCACTACAACCATAGAAGTGCTGGGCACCAACGACGATGAAACGGCCGTTCTAACCATGCCCAACCAACTTGTTGACGAGGGAATGTATGTTCGCGGCTGGAACGGAGCTGCTTACACGGTTGTTCCAGAGCGAGGTCTGCACGTCTATGGCGGCGAGCTCTACTACAACCCAGCTGACGGCTTCGCGATGCGCAAGATTATGATATCTGATACTCCGATTTTTTACGCAGTCTACGACCTGACGGCCCAAAGTGGCGGCAATGGCACGGTCACACCACTGTCTGGGACCTTCAGTGCGGGTGACCCTGTTACGATAACAGCAACACCGGCAGCAGGTTTTCGCTTTGTTAACTGGACCGTTGTTAGCGGCGGAGCTGTGCTTGCAAATCCCGCTGCAGCTACGACGAACTTTGTTATGCCTGCCAGTAATGTGGTCGTCAGTGCTAAGTTTGAAGCTATCATGCACACGGTCAGTTTCCACGCACAAGGTGGTACCGCCGTGCCCGGCCGCAGTGTTCAGCAGGGGCGTCCCGTAGGGACCTTGCCCACACCGACCCGTGCAGGCTTCACTTTCGCAGGATGGCATACGCATGCCACAGGAGGCCTCGTTGTTAGTGCAGCAACGATTGTTAACGGAAATGTGACCTATCATGCGCGTTGGGTGGCCGTGCCTGTTCAAGCACCAGCACCAGCACCAGCCAAATCTAATAACAATAGACTCAGTAGCCTGAAGCTCAATCGCGGCAAGTTGACGCAGCGCTTTAGCGCTAGCCGCGCGACACATACCGTCCGTCTTACCCGTGCCCAGACCCAGGTACGCATTACGCCCACGCGGGCACACGGCAAGGCGCGTGCTCAAGTTTTGATTGGCAAGAAGTGGCGCAACGTGACTAGCCACAACGTAAAAGTAGCACGTGGTAAGACAGCCACGGTACGCTTCCGCGTCATCGCAGAA
>WRBW01000011.1 GCA_009784345.1 Coriobacteriia bacterium
CATCCTCTAAAAGTACCCTGAGCCACTGCGCTGAAAGCGAAGACGAAGGCAGTAACCAAGGCGAGTACTACTATTGTTCTCTTCATGTTTAGTTCTCCTTTAGATTTACTTACAAATATAGATGGAGAAGAAAAGTACCAATCGCCGCAGGTCACAGACACAGCATGCTGCTGTTGGGGTCATTATGGGGAATGGTTCCCGCCCTTTCTTGCTGCCATCATAGCTTCTTCAAACACGATTGCAGCGGCACTGTCAGCCCCTTCTATCAGATGCCCGTAGGTATCAGCGGTAAGCACAATGGTTGAATGCCCTAACCGGTCACTGACAACCTTTATGGGCACGCCAGAGCTCATAAGAAAGGACGCATGGGTATGACGCAGGCCGTGCAGGCTAAAGCCAGGGGGGAAACCGTGACACTTAAAGAAGCCTGCCGCCCTGGTGCTGAGGTTATCTAGCTGCATGGTGCCTCCTGCTCTGTTCAGCAGCAAGCCTTCGTCGCCTCGCAAAGTTATGTCTTCTTGCGCGAGCTCTAACACCCGCTGCTCACGATGTAGCAACAGATGCTTGCGCAAAGGCTCGGTCATCGTGATGGTGCGCTCGCTACCACGGGTCTTCAAAGGCCCGTAGACATTGCTGCTGCCGACGCGCGTCTTGAGCGCCCGCCGCAGCCTTATAACCCCCGCACCGTCAGCTGCAGTAAAGCACAGGTCATCCCATTGCAGGCCGGCAATCTCACCACGACGCATCCCTGTGTGAAGCCCCAACATAAGGGCTGTGGCAAGGGCGCGATCCTCCATCTGCTGCGCTAAGCCCTCCAGCCGTGCAGCGTCTTCTTGTGACAGCGCCGTCCGCAGCTTGCGGGTGCGTGCAGGTGGCCTCGTCGTTGCACTAGCCGGATTGGCAGCGATGTAATTTTGCGCAACCGCACGACGCAGAGCCTTATTGAGCACAGCATGTATGTGCCCAATAGATGCGGGGGACAATGGGGCACTAACTCCTCCGCCTTGTGAGTTTGCTGTACTGCCTTCTGCAGTGCCAGCTCCGCGTCCGACCTTGCCATTGGTGCCCAGGTCGTCGTAAAGACGCTGGATGATAGCTGTCGTCAGATGTGACAGGCGCACGCTTCCAATGCGGGGGTAGACATAGATCTCCATTTTGCGACGATATTCATACTGCGTGCGTTCGCCCAGGTTTTGGATGGCCGGGCTCGCCAGATAGTCGCCCAGGTATTCGCGTAGCGTCATGCGGCCACCTTGAAAGCAGTAGGCACCCTGTACGCGGTCGCGGATACGCTCTGCGTGGCGGTGCGCCTCCTTTTTATTGGCGTGCCGAATGGTTTCGCGGTGCTGCCTTTGCTTGCCCGTCTCAGGGTCGACACCCAGGCTGATGGTGATGCGATATGACACCTTGCCGCGCTTTTCAATTCCGTATCCTCGTGAGCTCATAGTCGGTCCTTTCTGCTGCAATTAATTGGGCACAAAATGGGCATAGTCGACATCCATCATGATTTATGGCAGCTGAACTACCTGAAGTAGGATATGCATAATGCTATGTGAAAGGTGTCATTTATCGAGAAAAGAAGCTGCAGGAATGAGCGGAAATTCACCCTATTTGCACCGCGAAGCACTTGAGCGGGCTTCACAGTAATGTTACGATAATTCAGTATAATTCAGTTACTCTACCTATATGAGGGAGGACCTTATGAGTACTGAGCGTAAAGATGATATGCTCAAGTCCGAAAAAGGCGTAGAAAAGAAAGTGCAGGCTGATGCAAAATCAGCCAAGTCGAAGGGTCACAAGCCTCGCGCTGCGAGCTCAGATGCCTACATTCGTACCCTTTTTGCCATTGCAGGCATCGTTGTTATCGGTGCTTTATTAACGGTGATTTTTGCCTACATGTCAGGCGTTATCAGTTTTGATCAGAATCGCGCAACGACTATGCAGGAATTTACGGTTGTTCGCGCACAAGCTTATGCGGATTCTTCACCCAATTCACTAGCCTTGTCACAGCTTGCCATTGCGCAAATTGACAGCGGCCTCTTTGTGGATGCAGAATCAACTATTCAGCAGGCTTTCGCATTAAATGATCCAGAGATGGAGCGCCATCAGGGCCCGCTGTTTGCTTCTGCTATCTTGGCAGACACCATGGGGAATTCTGACCTAGCGATTGAGCGCTACACAGAAACGATGACAACGCTGCGAGAAGATTTCGAGCGTGTGTTTAATAGTGACATCGAACCTAACTGGGCACAGGCCTTTGGTCTACATACCAATTACTTTGAATCAGCACTGGCCCTGTCATTCCTTTATAAGGCAAAGGAAGACTACGACAAGCAGATGGAAATGCTTGACATCGCCATCGAAGGGTCTCCCACTAATGCTGACCTCTTTGTGTGGCGCGGTCAGGCGAAGCTGGCAAAGGGTGACAACGAAGGAGCCATCGCCGACTTCAATGAAGCATTAAGATTTATTCCTGATGATGCAGAGGCACTCGCAGGATTGGAAGAAGCAGGTGGAGCACCAGCTAATGCAGACACCGATACAACAACAGATGCAGAAGCAGGGGGAACGGTAAATGAGTAACACCATTAAAGACGACGCGAAGACAGCCGTCGAAGAGGTGAAAGATGTTGCAAAGGATCTTGCTTCTGATGTAGCTGCAGTTCCCGCCGATCTGGAGGGTGCGACAAAGCTGCGTGCAACTGAAACTAATACTGATGATAAGGCGATTCGTCGTACGCGTACCATCGCAACGGTCATCCTTGCCATTCTGATTCTGATCATCCTGGCGGCATGCGCCATGATGTATGCCCTTTTGGGCAACCGCGGCCTAGGCCTGGGTGACAGACAGACCGCTGGTATTACCTGGATTCGTTCAATCTATGGCCATGGCACAACCGCTGACGGTCTCATCAATCCCAGTAGTGTAATATTTTCAGCTGACGGAAACAGCCTGTGGGTTACTGACAGTGCTCGCCACCGTCTGGTGCAATATGACCTAAATGGTCGCCTAGTCAGCATCGTAAATGCAGACTGGCGCGTGAACGAAATGATCTTCCCTTCACGTATCGCAATCTCGCCAAAGGGTTGGTATTACGTAGCGGAACAGACCTACAATCGTGTTCAGATTTTTGATGAAAACTTCAATCATATTGAAACCGTTCACATTGAAAAGCCAACTGCGGTTGCTGCAAACGATGATTTGATGCTGGTCGGTAGTCGCCGCGGATTTGCGCAGTTTACCTATGACGGTCAGCCCGTTGGTATGCACGCGGCAGATTCTGAGGACGAAATCAACCACTTTGACTACGTGCATGCGCTGGCACTTGATGACAACAATAATTCATTTGTACTGGACTCCTTTGGAAACCGCTTTGTAAAGTATGACGATGCAGGTGTACCACAATACGAAGTATTGCTGGGGCATCCCGGTAACCAGGGCATCGACGGTGGTCGTAATGTCGACCAGGCAGAGCTCGAAGCAGACTTCCCTGCGAATCTGCAGCTACCCCAGGGTCTGACCTTGGATGGCAATGGTCGCCTTTACATCATCGACATGTTTGACTTTAGTGTTGCCATCTTTAATGTCGATGACGGCAGCTTTATCCGCAAGGTTGGAGCTCAAGGCACCGGCGACGGTAGCTTCCACAACCCCAACTGTATCGACTACAACCCTCACATGGACATGTTTGCCAGTGCAGAAGCTTCGCTGGGCCGCGTGCAGCTCTTTAGCATCGAAGGCTCAAGCGGCGACCCACTGACACAAATCCGCCGCAACTTCAGCGACTTCCTGGATGCCTGCTGCATCCCTCTGATCATCATTTTGATCATCACCGCCGCTTACCTAATCTCGCGCTACCTGACAAAGAAACGTCGCGAGAAAGAACTGACAGCTGCCCTGGCAGACCCTTCTGATTCGGCGAGTGAAGGAGTGGTTGAAGCGACCCGCGACAAAAGTGCGGAGAAGCAAAAAACCTAAGGTATATGATTAGAAACAAATCTTCAACTTCATTAAAAGTTACGGTCTGGTTTCTTGCGGGGTTAGCATTACTGATGCTGATTCCCGCAGGAATAGGCCTCGTCTGGGCACCCAGCTGCAGTAGCTGTCACCTTTTGGAGACGCAAAAACTGGCGGAGGGCGTCCACACCAGAAACACCTGCCTATCTTGTCACGCACTGGAGGGCACCCTTAATCAAATAGGCTACCGCCAGCGTGTCTGGTATACGATGGTATTTCCCATAGCACCTGGCCAGGATGCGACCCGTGTCGTGCAAGATGCGTCGTGTCTGTCCTGTCATGGCAGTGGGGCTCGCAACATCAATACCGGCATCGTCGAGAACCGTGGTCTGCGTATGGACCATGAGAACTGCATGAACAACATGCGCTGTTCGACCTGTCATGGTTCTGTGGGTCACCAGGGTACGACGTCGTGGGAATCGCGCTACGCTATGGAGTCGTGCACAACCTGCCACACGGCAGGGCTTGAAGACGCCACGACCATTTCTTGCGAAAGCTGTCATGTTGGCAATATTCGCGACAACCAAAACCCCAACTCGGTTTTTGCCGTTGTGCATGGACCTGACATGATTTACACGCACGGTGTGGGCGACTGGAACACCTGCGCCCCCTGTCACAGCACGCAAATGTGCGCTGCCTGTCACGGTGAAATGGTGCCGCATGACCAGTTCATCATTCGCGACCACTCACAAGTTGCCAATGATCCCAATAATCAATGTGCTAGCTGTCACCAGAATCAAAGCTTCTGCGATGACTGTCACGGCATGGAAATTCCTCACCCCGAGGGCTTCTTGATTGACCATGCTCAGATCACCCACGACATGGGTGAAGATTCTTGCTACATCTGTCATCTGGAACGTGATTGCTCAACCTGTCACGACGGCCACGTGCACCCAGGTGGACCTAGAATGTGGTTCGAGCCGAGGATGGTGGTTAACCCATGATAGATCTCTTAAGAAATCTGCTGTCGCTATCCTGGTGGCGCGACCTCTTTAATCAACTGACCTTCGACGACCTGCAGGCTCGCTGGGAACTGATCCAGCAAGCTATCGCTAATCCGCAGCAGCACCCGCTCATCGCGATGCTTGCGCTGGCGATTATTCTGGTCTTGTTCCTGATTGTTATACTCACGCTTGCCATGTGGTACTTTGGCCGCATCCAAAAGCAGCACGAAGAATATGAGCTGCTGGACGAAGAAGACGAAGTCGTCAAAACGGTCGACAAAAAGACGGCAGAAGAACTGCTTGATAATGCCGCTGGTATCGACACTTCTACCAAGATCAACTACGCGAGCATCTTGACGGCCATCGTGCTGGTCTTTGCGGTCACCGTCGGCTTTGGTTTTTCGACCCGTACCGAAGCCTTCTGTACAGCCTGTAAGCCAGATCCCCATACCGCGTATGAGGAGTGGCCCATTGTTGCAGCACACGACAAGCTGACCTGCGTAAACTGTCACGAACCAGGAAACATGCTGCAGGGTGTTACGTTGAACCTCTTCCCGCGCGTGTCGCATGTCATTGAAGGTGCCTTTATTGACCTCAATGACCCTAGCGCCACGATGGGTAGCACCTACGGAGTCGTAACCCAGGCCAGCTGTGTGTCCTGCCACAGCTATCAGTCTTTCGAGCGCACCATGGTCAGGAATCGTCCCGACCAGGTGACCGTACGCGTATCACATGTCGAGCCTCTGGAAGCAGGCATGTCCTGTACCCAGTGTCACATCTTTAGCGAACAGCAAGAATCAAGCCTTATCAATACGGGCATGCAGACCTGCGTCAGTTGCCACAATGGGGCACGTGCCTCGGTAGCTTGTGCAAACTGCCACCTGGCAGATTCGCCCGCTGACACGATTCAGCGTGACATGACGACGCAGTTCTGGGCTCGTCAGCTGATCTTTAGCAGGCCAGATTCAAGCTGTTATGACTGTCACAATCCGCGCAGCTGTGATGACTGTCACGGTACGCGCGTTCCTCATACTCCTGAATATATGATGCACGTGCATGTACCGGGCGGGGAAATGATTCATGCTTATGACTACTGGCGTATTGGCGACATGTGCTACAACTGTCACTTCTATGACAATGCATCAACCGCAGGCCCTTGCTCGGCCTGTCACGGTAGCGACTTTATGCCGCCGCCTCGTAGATTCTTGACACCACGTCAGAACTATTTGCTGCGTCAGCAAAACATCGTCATTGACGGTCAGGGTGCAGACCAAGAACAGTAAGTGCAAAAGGGCAAGAACAATAGGGGAAGGCTTATAGATATGAAAGGCATCAGATATGCTAGCGTTCTGTCTATAAGCCTCCTTTTAATTTTCGGCCTTAGCTTCACGCTCAGCGGCTGCGATATAGCCGAAAGACTTGGGCTTGCGCCTGTGGTAGAAGAGCTACAGCCAGAACCGGAACCAGAACCCGCTGAAGACTCTCGAGAGTACGCCCCCCTCGACGTGCTCGAGATTCAAGACGTCATCATTGGCGAAGGACCCGCAGTAGTCGAAGGCGATACCGTCTCTATCGACTGGACAGGCTTTTACATGGACGGCCTGATGTGGAACTCGTCGCTGCGCCTGGGCGCGCCCTACACCTTTGTCGTGGGCGAAGGAACGGTCGTTGAAGGCTGGGAACAGGGCGTCATTGGCATGCAAGTCGGGGGAGAGCGCACCTTGCTCGTACCTTCAGATCTTGCCTTCGGGGCGGAGGGCGCCCATCCCATGGTGGCACCTCATCAAGATTTGCGTTTTGACATTATCCTGCGACAGATAGGCGAGTAAAACCCCCGTGTCTAAGACAGCAATAGAGCTCTCAGGAGTCTCTTTAAAGTATCGTTCAGAACAAAAAGAAACCCTAGCACTTGATAACTTCTCTCTTGAGGTCGCAGCTGGTGAGCCTATTGCCATCATTGGTGCCAGTGGCTGCGGCAAAACGAGCGTCTTGAACCTGATTGCTGGTCTACTCAAGCCCACATCTGGCACGGTCAAGGTCATGGGGGAGGCTCTGTCTGGCCCGCGCAGTCGGACATCACTCATTTTGCAAGACTACGGTCTGCTGCCCTGGAAAACGGTCCTTGATAATGCTGCGCTGGGTCTCATTATTCAAAAGATGCCCGTTCGCGAGGCCCGCGCCCGTGCCACGGACGCCCTGCGTACCGTGGGGATCGAAGAGTTTGCGCGCAGTTACCCGCGCGAGCTTTCCGGTGGTATGAGCCAGCGCCTTGCCATGGCACGCGCGATGGCGCTCGACAGCGATATTATGCTGATGGATGAACCGCTTTCAGCACTGGACGCACTCACCCGTGAAGAACTTCAAAAGACCCTCATCGACCTGTGGCAGCACCACAGCTATACGCAGGTATTAGTGACGCATTCCATTGAGGAGGCAGCCCTTTTGGGCCGGCGTATTGTGCTGATGACGCCACGGCCGGGGCGCATTCGCCAGGTGATTGAAAACCCCGGGATGGGAGACCTAGACTACCGTCACACGACGGAGTTTCACGACATGTGCCGCATGCTGCGCGAACTGCTGATGAATAAGGGCGAGGGTTCAACTACGGTCGAGGAGGTTGTGTTGTAATGGCTCGCTTCAAGCGCATACTGGGTTATGTGGCAGCGACCGTGGTGACGCTGCTTTTCTGGGCGGGGCTGTCTTTGGCGATTGATAATCCGGCCTTGCCGATGCCTCAAGTGGCCTTGGCGCAGTTTGCAGAGAGCCTGCCTGCGATGATCCCGCATTTATGGATATCGCTGTACCGCATTGTGGTGTCGATGGTCATTGGAACGGTTTCGGGTACTATTTTGGGATTGTTCATTGGTCGTAGCCACCTGGCTGACCTAATTGGTGCACCGCTGCTGTATGTTTTGTACCCGATACCTAAAATTGTCTTTGTGCCCGTTTTGCTGGTGCTGCTGGGACTGGGTAATGCCCCGGCTATTGCGCTTATTTCGACGGTGATATTCTTTCAAACGGTGGTTACCGCACGCGCTGCAGCGAAATCGATTTCACCTGACCTGGTACAAAGCGTGCGTTCACTGGGGGCAAGCCGCATAGACGTTGCCCGCCATGTGGTCTTTCCATCGGCACTTCCCAGCATCTTTACAGCCCTGCGTATTAGCACGGGTACGGCAGTTGCGGTCTTGTTTGTGGTTGAATCCATTGCGGGTAACACCGGTGTAGGCTTCTACATTGTGAATGCCTGGGGACGTATTGACTACGCCACGATGTTTGCAGGCATTATCGCCATGGCACTGTTGGGAGTCTTTTTGTACGAGGTCATCAACTTTGTCGAAAACCGCCTGGTACGCTGGGCCCCCAAACCTGAGTAGTGGACGCACTCCGCCGCTTATTTTCATAAATTGAACACAGCTTGAGCTTAGCAGGCATAGCTGATTATGTTACAATTTCTAGTTCCGCTGACACACAGAGGGTGTATCAGCATGAAATGACCCCGATTTTGAGACCTGTAAGCTTCGCCTGCAGCCGTCAGCTGGCGACAGGCGCCGATTATGTAATGTAGGCAGGAACAGCGATTGGGGACCCGTAGAGAGGGGTCCAAATGAGTGACCAAGGATTTGCCGTTACTTTTGAGACGGTCGATTTGACCGAAGAGGAGATGGAGCAATTCATCGACACCACCTTGACGAGCTTCGAGGATGGTGACCTGGTAAAAGGTACGGTTGTTAAAATCGAGCACGATGAGGTGCTTGTCGACATTGGATATAAATCCGAAGGCGTTATTCCTGCGCGTGAGCTTACAATTCGCAAGGACGCGAACCCAGCTGATTTGGTGGCTGTTGGTGACGACGTCGAAGCGTTGGTTCTGCAAAAAGAAGATAAAGAAGGTCGACTGATTCTGTCGAAGAAGCGCGCCGAATACGAGCGTGCCTGGACGGATGTCGAGCGCTACTTTGAGTCAAGCGAAGTTGTTGAAGGTGAAGTTATCGAGATCGTCAAGGGCGGTCTGATTGTAGACATTGGTCTGCGCGGCTTCCTGCCTGCTTCACTGGTTGACTTGCGTCGCGTCAAGGACCTGCAGTCATTCCTGGGTGAAAAAATCGAGTCTCGTGTTATCGAGATGGATCGTCACCGCAACAATGTTGTTCTTTCACGTCGCGTAATTCTAGAGGAAGGCCGCAAGGCTGACCGCGGCGAAATCCTGAGCAAGCTGCAAGAAGGCATGATTTTGCCTGGTACCATTTCAAGCATTGTCGACTTTGGTGCCTTTGTTGACCTGGGCGGTATTGACGGTCTGGTTCACATCAGCGAGCTTTCATGGGGTCACATCACCCATCCAAATGAGGTTGTCAAAGTAGGCGACCAGGTTGAGGTTAAGGTCTTGGACGTTAACGTCAAGCGCGAGCGCATCTCACTGGGTCTGAAGCAGACGCAGGAAGATCCATGGAAGGCTCTTGTCAGCAAGTTCCCCATTGATTCCATCGTTGATGGTCGCGTCACAAAGCTCGTACCTTTCGGTATCTTTGTTGACCTGGGCAACAGCGTCGAAGGTCTGGTTCACATTAGCGAGCTGGCACGTGGACATGTTGACACTCCTGACCAGGTAGTTGCTGTTGGCGACGAAATCCAGGTCAAGGTTATGAACATCGACGAAGAGCGTCGTCGCGTGTCACTGTCAATGCGCGCAGCCGCAGAAGACCTGGGCTTTGAAATCGAAGTCAAGAAAAAGGACAAGGTCGAAGAGGACGAAGCTGAAATCGCTTCTGAAGCCGCCGCTGACGCCGTAGCAGAAGAAATCGCTGAAGAGGTCGTCGAAGTAGTCGAGGCTCTTGAAGAGGTCGCTGCTGATGAAGCTGCCGTCATCGAAGAGCAGGCTGCAGAAACCGCCGAAGTAGCTGCTGACATTGCAGCTGATGAGGTCAAGACCGCTGACGCTGCTGCTGCAGAGCATGCTGCAGAAGAAGACGCAGTTGCTGATGATGTTAAAGAAGACATCGTCGAGGAGACCAGCGACGCCGACGAAGGCGACACCAAATAACGAGCAGTTTAACTGACATACTCAGTCGCCTGCTCTTGAACACAGACAGGCGATGGTACGCAAGAGACATGAGACACCACCGCAGAATCAAAGCTGCGGTGGTGTTTTTGATGAACGGACTTGATGAATGGGGAAGACAAAGATGACATAAGCCCGAGCGGTGTGCGCGCTTTGCACATCACCACCAAAAACGCTTTGATACGTTAAACTTTGATTATATGAAGAAGTGGACTGAAACAACGAAAATGAACATTCAAACCTTAGTGACCGCTAGTCGTAATGAACAGTGGTTATACCTCGCAAACTTTGTACGCGAAATCGGCATTCAAGCCGCCTACTGGCTGGGCATCCTGGGATATGCTGCCTACGGCTTTGGCGGAGACGCCCGCATCGTCATGACCGTCATGCTGGCCGTCAACCTGTCCCAAATGATAGCAAGCATCATCGGTGGCGCGATTGTTGACCGCATCGGGCCACGCCTGACCATCCTGTGGTCGTCAGTGCTGGTGGCCGTCATCGGCGTCCTGTCGGTCTTTGTCCGCGAAGACGTCGTGACCTTCGTGATATTTGCCGCCTGCTTCAGTGTGGCGATCACCATCCTCAACACGGCCTACACTAGTTTCGCGCCCTACCTGGAGCGCGGCAAAGCAGGCCTGCGCCGCGTGAACTCCTTCCTGACTGTCGGCACCTTTATAGCAGCTGTCGTGGGACCAGCTGTGGGCGCGATTGCCACCGCAAACTGGCCCATCACGAGCGTCTTTTTCCTGATGACGATAGTGACGATTCTGGGCGCCTTGGTTGTCCTGCGCGTTCACGAGAAATACTCTCCCAATGGGGATGATGACAAGACTTGTGAAAAGACCGCGGAGGAGTGCGTCCCTGCGATGACAGATGACCCCGTGCTTGCAGCTGAAATTGCTGTCCGCGAAGCAGGACTGAAGCTTGATGACCCTATCAGGCCGATAGAAACCAGCATCACGGCAGGAACAGCCCTGGCGGGGCGCACCGTGCCAAAACGTCGGGTTAAGGATCCGAACCCCTTCAGTGAAGCCATGGAGGGCTGGCATATTATTCGAGCCTCAAAGAACCTGCGCTACTATCTGATGGTCTTTATTGCCATGATCTTTGGCTTTGGCGCCTTTGATGCCCTTGAGCCGATATTTTTCAAGCAAGTTCTGGAAGTGCAAATCTCTACCCTGGGATGGGTTAATGCTGCAGGGGGCGTTGGCCTCATGATAGGTGTTATCTTGCTGGCGCTCTTTCCCCTCAAGTGGGTCAATTCGCGCTTGCTCATAGCACTGCTCTTGGCCTGTGGTGTGGGAGCCGTTGTTTATGTTGGTACGGTCAACCTGTGGTGGGTCGTATCAGGGCAGCTAATCCTCGGCTTTGCCTTTGGTGTCTTTGACCCATTGATGAGGACCATGGTGCAAGCCGATTCGCCTCTAGAAGCTGTGGGGCGCGTGTTGGGTACCATCAACATGATTGGCCTAGGAATACTGCTGGTGCCCTTGGTGTTGGCACCCTGGCTGTCTGATTTGTTTGGAGTCCAAGAAGTGCTGATATTTATGGGCGCACTCCCCCTTGTCTTTGGTGCCCTGCTGTATCCCAGCGGGCGAAAGCTTGATAAAGAAGCTGCTGCTGCGGGTGGACGAAAGATAGAATCACTGAGCATTATAGAAGACTAATAAACACTGAGTGTTCGCACTATTACAGCTGCTCCAGACGGTCAGAATCAAGGAGGCTCTGGGTATTATTTTTCTAAGCCTCGTATGTCCTAGGTGTGAAAAATAATACCCAAAACGACACAGAGTCTGGCTGTCTGGTGCAGCTGTGATACTATGTATACACTTTTGTATACACTCTATAATCATTAACCCGAAGGGATAGAAACCGCTATGTTGCAAACACGTCAGTATGACGATGCTATTAACGCACGTTTTGAAGAATTTGATGCACGTTACCAGGGACTCAAGGCCGCAGACCGCTACTTTTACCTCAAGGAAGTTGTAGGCAAGGTCAACAATCGCGTCAAGCTTGTTGATGGCAGCGAGCTTGTTATGCTTGCCAGCTATTCATACCTCGGCCTGATGGGACACCCAAAGATCGAGGCTGCCGCAAAAGAAGCTATCGATTTTTACGGTACCGGTGCCGGCGGCGTTCGTCTGCTGACGGGTAACACCGACTTGCATGAAAAGCTTGAGGCGCGTACGGCAGCCTATTCAAAGCGCGAGGCAGCAGCGGTGTACACCTCTGGCTTTCTGACCAATGTGGCAGCGATTTCTGCACTGCTGACGCCCAAGGACATGGTCGTCATGGACAAGCTCGACCACGCATCTATTGTTGACGGCTGCCTACTTTCAGGTGCTCGCTGGCGTACTTTTCGCCACAATGACATGGATCATCTGGAAAGCATCCTGAAGCGTGCAAAGGGCAAGTACGAATCGACCCTCGTAGTGGTTGATTCGGTCTACTCGATGGACGGCGACATGTGTGACCTGCCCTCGCTGCGTCGCATCTGTGACGAATATGGTGCACGTCTGATGGTTGATGAGGCTCATTCGGTTGGTGCGCTGGGTAAGACCGGTCACGGCATTGAAGAGCATTTTGACATGTACGGTTCCATTGACATCAAGATGGGTACTTTTAGTAAGGCGATCCCTTCTGTCGGTGGCTATATTGCAGGGGATGCAAAGTTGGTCAACTACTTGAAGCACAACAGCCGCCCCTTTATTTTCAGTGCCGGCCTGCCACCAGCGCAGTGCGGTGCTGCGATTGCTGCCCTTGATGTTATCGAGCAAGAACCAGAGCGCGTTCAGCGTCTGCAAGCTGTTCAGGGCGAATATGCCCGCGGACTTATGGAGTTGGGCTTCGATACTATGGAGACGTCAACAGCCATCGTGCCCGTCCACATTGGCGATGAAATGAAGACCCTTGATTTGACTCACAAGCTCTTTGAGCGGGGGATATTTGTTTGTCCTATCGTTCATCCAGCTGTGCCAAAGGGTACTGAAAGACTGCGTACCTGCCTGATGGCTACACATACTGAAGAAGATTTAGCGAAGATTTTCGAGATGTTTGAAAAGAGCGGTAAAGAATTGGGTATAATCTAATCTAGTTATTTCGATTTCATAACTTTCCAATGTTTTTGGAGCTCTAATGGGGCTCCAAGCTTGGGGGGAAACGAAGTGCCTGCCACCTGTCTTAATTGATGTGGCGGGCGCTTTGCCAATTTGTACCCCGTCATCCCGCGCTTACCCTGTCATCCCGCGCTCCGACGCGGGATCTCACCCGGCAAGGTGCTTTGCGACAGCATGGACGCACTCCGCCATAGTTACTTGCGAAACATTGTTACGCAAAACATGCTATACTTATCCCCGTAGTAAAACATTGTTACGAGAGGAGCGAACAATGCGAACCCTGGGAAATATCATCTGGCTAGTCTGTGGTGGCTGGCTTCTGTGGCTTACCTGGATGTTTTTTGGCGTGCTGTGGTGTATCACCATCGTCGGTATTCCTATCGGAATGCAGTGCTTCAAGCTGGCAAGCGTGTCGCTGTGGCCCTTTAACAAGCAGGTCGACCTGGGCGGCGGCGCACCATCGTTCATCATTAATGTCGTGTGGATTGTCCTGACCGGCTGGGTGCTGGCACTAGAGCATCTTATTTTGGGTGCCATCTTTTGCATTACCATCGTCGGTATCCCCTTTGGCCTGCAGCACTTCAAGCTGGCAAAGCTGTCCCTGATGCCCTTTGGCGCGCAAGTCAGCCGCATTTAGGCGTCACCCCTGCGCTGGCAGCAGCGCAAGCGACGAAACTGCCCTATAATCAAAGCTCGAGACTTTAGGGTTTCGAGCTTTTTTTATGAACAGGAGAAACGCCGTGAAGGTACTCATCGTCATCGACATGCAAAACGACTTCATTACCGGCTCGCTGGGTACGCCTGAGGCGCAGGCCATAGTGGGGGAGTGCGTCCATCGCATCAGCTCGTCGCGCGGTGAATTGATTCTGTTTACGCAAGATACCCATGGTGAAGACTATCTTGAAACGCCAGAGGGCACAAAGCTCCCCGTTGTACACTGCCTCGACGGCAGTGAGGGCTGGCAGATCGAGCCAAGTATCATGCAGGCCTGGCGCGAGAATACAGATACGATCACTGATGACAGCCTGAGCGATAACAGCTTCAGCAAGCCCGTCTTTGGTTCGACTGAACTGGTCGACTATCTGACGCGCCGCGCCGCAGAGATTGAAGGCATCGAGCTCATCGGTGTCTGCACTGACATTTGCGTCGTCTCTAACGCCCTCATGATTAAAAACACCCTGCCGGATATCCCCGTCAGTGTCGATGCTTCACTGTGCGCAGGCGTCACGCCGACCACCCATGCAGAGGCTCTGTCGGTCATGAACATGTGCCAAATCGAGATTCTCAACAACTAGCTTGCTAGCCCCGCGTCACCCCGCACTCCTACCCTGTCACCCCGCACTTGATGCGGGGTCTCGCCCTTGACCTTGCCCTTCCCTCAACCTGTTAAAATTGCCCCATGAACCAATCACAGCAAAAAACCATCCTGCTGGGCATCACAGGCGGCATCGCGGCCTATAAAATCTGCGATCTCGCACGCCAGCTCGTCCGCGCAGGACATAAGGTCAAGGTCGTCATGACAGCTGCTGCTACGCAGTTCGTCGGCCCGGCCACCTTTCGCGCCCTGACAAACAACCCCGTCGCGACAGAGCTCTTTGACGACCCGGCCGCTCCTATCAATCACATCAACCTAGCAGAAGAGGCAGACCTCATGCTGATTGCGCCCGCCACGGCAAACGTGATTGCAAAGCTGACGCACGGGCGCGCAGATGACCTGCTGACCACGACGGCTCTCGCCTTCCAGGGCAGGCTGCTTATCGCCCCTGCGATGAACACGCAGATGTACCTCGACCCGGCAACGCAGGCAAATCTCAAGACGCTCGAACAGCGCGGAGTCACCCTGATAGGCCCTGCCACAGGACAACTTGCCTGTGGGGACTCTGGACCAGGTCGCATGGTAGAGGCAGATGAGCTCTTTGACAAGGTGGCGGAGTGCGTCCACTCCAGCACCTTGTTGGCAGGCAAAAAAGTCCTCATTTCAGCAGGGCCCACCCGCGAGTACCTTGACCCGGTGCGCTACCTGAGTAATCGAAGTTCAGGCAAAATGGGCTTAGCTCTTGCCCGCGAGGCGCTGCGTGCTGGCGCAGGTGTGCAGCTCGTTCTGGGACCGGTGACCGAGCCGGTACCTGTTGACCCGCACTTGACGCGACGTGATGTGGTTTCAGCAGAGGACATGCATGCATGCATGACTGAAGCAGCTCCAAAAGCAGATCTCATCATCTGTACGGCTGCGGTTTCTGACTATCGTCCTTCCGAGTATTCGAGCTCTAAGATCAAGAAGCCTGTCCAGCCTCAAGCTCAGTCTGGCTTTGTGGCACCTGTGACGCTCATTGCACCCATCGTCTCTCTGACAGAAAACCCCGACATTCTGGCAGGGCTTGGGCAGATGAAGGTCGAGGGCAAGCTCAGGTCAGATGCAGTCATCGTTGGTTTTGCAGCTGAAACCGATAATATGGAAGCCAGCGCAGCAGAAAAACTTGAAAGAAAAGGCGCAGACTTTCTGGTTGCCAATGATGTATCAGCCACCGATATTGGCTTCGAATCCGAGCAAAACGCCGTGACGATCTTTGGCAAGACAGCGGTAGGTGTGGACGTACTCCGCCGCCTTGAAAAGTCGAGTAAAACGCTCATTGCTCGTCAGATACTCGAAACGGTTTATCCACGCGGCTAAACGTGTTAATATAGCACCCGCGTCGGGCTGTGGCGCAGTATGGTAGCGCACATGACTGGGGGTCATGGGGTCGCTGGTTCAAATCCAGTCAGCCCGACCATTGTGTTATCTGGTCGATTAATGTTGTGTAATCATGGGGTCGCTGGTTGGCTACGCCATCACTGCACTACGTTCGCAAAGCTTTGTGCAAGCACAGCTTTGGCTCACTGCGTTTGTGTTCAAATCCAGTCAGCCCGACCATTTTCAGGAATCATGAGGCGGCACATGAGCTTCTCGCCGAAAGACTCGCGTACTTAGTACGCGTCGCCTTTCGCCAAAAAAGCTCCTGCACTCACCTCAAGACCCCTGACAATTTCAGGAGGAAATCAACATGGCACAATCCTATACGGCTCCGAAAGGTACGCACGACTTGGTGGGTGCAAGCGCTGCTGGCTGGGATTTCTTGCAAGAGACCGCGCGGACAATCTTTTCGCGCTACGGCTATGCCTCCATTTACACCCCTCTTTTCGAAAACACCGAAGTGTTCACGCGCGGCATTGGCGAGGCCACTGACGTTGTGGGCAAGGAAATGTATACTTTTGAGGATCGTGGTGGTCGCAGCCTGACCCTGCGTCCTGAAAACACCGCAGGCGTTGTGCGTGCTGCCATTCAAGCAAATCTCTGTGTGGACGGTGCCTCGGCAAAGTTGTACTATGCTGGCCCCCAGTTCCGCTATGAGCGCCCCCAAAAAGGCCGTCAGCGTCAGTTCTATCAAGTAGGTGCTGAGTCGTTGGGCAACACTTCGCCTTTGGCGGATGCAGAAATGATTATGATGCTCTGGGACTATTTTCTGGCCCTGGGCTTGAAGCCGCGCCAGATGACCCTATTGGTCAACTCGATGGGTGATGAGACCTGTCGCCCTGCTTATCGCGACAAAGTGGCTGCCTATTTGCGCTTGCATGCAGACAAGCTGTGCGAAGACTGCGTGCGGCGTGCTGACACCAATCCCCTTCGTGCCTTTGACTGCAAAAAGGAGAGCTGTCGCGTGGTGATGGACGGTGCTCCTGCACTGAAGGACAGTCTGTGCGACGACTGCCGCGCGCATAATGATGCCGTGCTTTCTGTGCTTGACGCAGCGGGCCTAAAGTATCAACTTGACCCTAAGCTCGTGCGCGGACTTGATTATTACACCCGCACCGTTTTTGAAATACAGGTCAATGAGGGCTTGGGTACGCAAAATGCCATTGGTGGGGGAGGCCGCTATGACGGACTCTTTCAAGATTTGGGTGGTAAGCCCACCCCCAGCATAGGCTTTGCCGTTGGTGCCGAACGCATCATGCTGGCACTTGATGCTGCAGGCATTGACTATGCAGCCAGCACGCAGAAGGTCATCTACGTAGCTGCTGCTGCAGAGGCACAGCGCGAGGCGGCGCTCAGCATGGCCATGGAGCTGCGCGGACGTGGCCTGATTGCGCTGTGCGACTTGCAGGACCGATCGTTAAAGTCGCAGTTTAAGCAGGCCGATAAAGCCGGTGCTGCCTTTGTGCTCATCATGGGCGAAGACGAGGTAGCACGCGGCGGTGTGACGATAAGAAACATGGAAAGCAAAGAGGAAAGATTTGTTACCCTCGGCGGCATCGTCAAGATGCTGACCAACTAAGGAGACGACGATATGCTAGATTGCAAGTATTCATCACTGCGTACGCACATGACCCAGCAGCTGGGTCCAGAGCTCGAAGGGCAGACGGTTACCCTGTCTGGCTGGGTCGGCAAGCGTCGTGATCATGGCGGGCTGATTTTCATCGACCTGCGAGACCGCACCGGCATCGTGCAGCTGACCTTTGACCCTGACCAGTCGGGATCAGCCTTTGCACTGGCAGAAGCGGTACGTCCCGAATGGGTTATCGAGGTAACAGGCACCGTAGGCTTGCGTCCTGCAGAGGCAGTCAACCCTCATATACCTACGGGAAACATCGAGGTCCACGTGACACAACTGGACGTACTCAACATTTCAAAGACACCTCCTTTTGAAATCGAAGACGGCATCGATACGGACGAAGCAGTGCGCATGAAGTGGCGTTTCCTCGACATCCGTCGTCCTGAGATTGCCAATATCTTGAAGCTTCGCAGTGATGTGACCGCAGCTTTTCGCAGCTCACTGATAGAAAAGGGCTTCATTGAAGTTGAAACGCCCATCCTGACAAAATCTACCCCAGAAGGTGCCCGCGACTTCATCGTGCCGGCGCGCCACACTCCGGGTAAGTTCTATGCGCTGCCCCAGTCGCCTCAACTTTTCAAGCAGCTGACCATGATTGGCGGACTCGAGCGCTACTTCCAAATCGCACGCTGTTTCCGCGACGAAGATCTGCGCGCAGACCGCCAGCCGGAGTTCACCCAGGTTGATATGGAAATGAGTTTTGTTACCCAAGACGACGTCATGAACTTGACTGAAGATGTTTTGGCTGAGGTCATGAAAGTCGTCGACTACCAGCTGCCTCAGCCCCTGCGCCGCATGACCTATGCCGACGCCATGAATAACTACGGCTGTGACCGTCCTGACACCCGCTTTGACCTGCTGCTACAAGATATCAGCGAGTGGGCATCCTCCACCAGCTTTAAGGTTTTTGCGCAAGCACCAAAAGACGGAGGAGTAGTAAAGACCATTTGTGCAAGCGGCGCGGGCGATTGGGCACGCTCGAAATACGAAACCTTGAACCAGCGTGCCATCGATGCGGGCGCTGCAGGACTTGCTTGGATGGCCTTCCCTACAGAATTGGCAGATGGCGAGACCATCACGGACCAGGTCAAAAGCCCCATAGCAAAGTTTTTCACCGCAGAAGAGCTGGAGGCCCTAAAGGATGCTACGGGAGCCCAAGCTGGTGACGCCCTCTTCTTTGTGGCAGGCAAACGTGATCTGGCCAATGAAGTTCTGGGTGTGATTCGCCTTGAGCTTGCCGACCTGCTCGAGATCAAGCGTGAAGGTTTTGATCCGCTGTGGGTCATTGATTTCCCACTCTTTATGCGCGATGAAGAAAACGACCGCTGGGCGGCAAATCACCATCCCTTCACCCGCCCCTTTGACGATCAGGTCAGCAAAATCGAGGAAGACCCTGCCTCTGTTCTGGCCTATTCCTATGACCTCATCTTGAATGGCTTTGAAATTGGTGGCGGTACCCTACGTATTCACAATGAGGACTTGCAGCTGCGCGTTTTGGCACAGCTGGGGCATCAACTGGAGCAGGCGCGCGAAGAATTTGGCTTCTTGCTGGATGCGCTGTCCTATGGCGCACCCCCTCATGGTGGTATAGCCTTGGGTCTTGACCGCTTGGTCATGATTATGGCGGGTCGTGATAGTATTCGCGACGTCATTGCCTTCCCGAAGACCTCAAGTGGCGCTGATCTAATGACCGAAGCGCCTGATAAGGTAACCGGTAAACAACTAAAAGAGGTTCACCTGAGGCTGCTCTAGAAAAGAGCAGACGCCCTGCGTATAATAAAGGGCAATGATTATCATAAGTAACATGTTGATCGCCACAAAGATTTAGTGAATACGGCTGCGCACCTGCAGCCGTATTTCTTGCGCTAGCAGCACTACCCATCTATGGGTGCAAGCTGTTGCGACTAGTCGGGAGTGTGGCAGGCAGTAGTAAGGTAGATTGTAGAAGGAGTGATTTTTTCCATGTCGAAGAAGTCGATACTTTTAGTAGCAGTATTGTGCACCTTGTTGGTAGCGCTCGGTGGGCTGACGGGATGTCGTCAAAAGGAACCCGTTGTCGTTGCCCCTGTTAGCGCACCAGAGCCAGAACCAGTAGAGCCTGAAGAGCCTATCCGCTGGCCACTGACCGGTATGGAAGCCCCTGACGAAGACGCCATCAAGGGTCGCACCATGTCAGTAAAAATTGACAATCACCCTCAGGCACAGCAGATTGGCATCAATGCTGCAGATGTCGTCTTTGAATTCCTTGCTGAAGGTGGCATCACCCGCTTTCACGCCATATTCCAGAGTGATCTGCCTGAAGCCGTCATGCCCGTACGTAGTGCGCGCGATACCGACATCCACATCGTCGAGCAGTTTGGTGACCCTCTGTTTTTCTACAGTGGAGGCAATGCAAATGTACTGCGCAAGGTGCGTGCCGCAGGCGTCACCAGCATGGACCACGGCAGTATTGGCAGTGCTCTGTACCAGCGCTCTTCAGCTGCCCGTGCACCCCATAACTTGGTCGTAGACCTCGCAAAGGCTTATGAGGTTGCGACAGACAAAGGTTTTGAAATCACAACGCCGGAGCCCATCAAAGGTCTTGCCTTCCAGTCACTGGTCTTTGACAATCCCGACTATTCAAGCGTCGAGGAAACCGTTACCAGCACGACCGTGAATTTTGCTGGCGGTTCAAGCGTTCAGTGGGACTGGAACGACACCGATCATCTATGGGAGCGCAGCGTACGCGGACGCGCCAAAATAGACGGTGCAACAGATGCACAAATCAGCACCAACAACCTGATTGTCATGTGGGCTCGCCATGGTGCCGGTTCACAGGCACCTCGAGGCGTCAGCACCCTCGACATCGATGTGACCAGCGGTGGCGATGCAGCCATCTTCATGAACGGCAAGCGCATCGACGGTACCTGGGTCGGCTCTGCAGACGCACCTCCTGTCTTCAAAGACAAAGAGGGTCGCGAAATCGAGCTCATGCCAGGACGCACCTTCATTTCAATAGTTGATGTGGGTGAAACTATCACCAGCACGAACGCCGGAGCTGACGCCGAATAAAAGCATGAGCACACCACGCGTATTAGCAATACATGATATTTCTGGGGTAGGGCGCTGTTCACTAACAGTAGCCCTACCTGTTTTGTCGGTGGCGGGCATTGAATGCTCGGTCCTGCCAACGGCGGTTCTTTCAACTCACACGGGCGAGTTCGAAGGCTATACCTTTCGTGACCTCACCGATGATCTGCTGCCCGCAGCCCAGCACTGGAAAAGCCTCGACCTGCACTTCGATGCGATTTACACTGGTTATCTGGGCTCTTTTCAGCAAGTCGAGCTGGTCAAGCAGGCCATCGAACTGCTGGCAGATGACGATACCCTCGTCATTGTCGACCCGGTCATGGGCGACTGCGGCGAGCTCTACCCCGGCTTCAGTCATGATTATCCCGCACAAATGCGCAGCCTCTGCGCGCTGGCAGATGTCATCGTGCCCAACGTCACCGAGGCCAGCCTGCTGCTCAATCGTCCCTACCTGCCGCAGCCTGACGCTGACGACATCAAGGACATCTTGACCCGGCTCTGCGAAGACCTGGGTGTCTGCAGCGCGGTTCTCACGGGGGTCAGCCTGACACCGGGCACGCTGGGAGCCGTCTCGCGCGATACGAAAATGGGCGAAATGTCCTACTCCTCCGCCCCTGAAATCGACGGCATGTACCACGGCAGCGGAGACCTCTTTTGCAGCGCTCTGGTGGCTGCCATTATGAATGGCTACAGCTTGCAGGATGCGTCTAAGGTTGCCGTTGACTATGTGGCGGAGTGCGTCCAGCGCACCAGTAAGGCGGGAACTCCGACCCGTTTTGGTCTCCTTTTCGAGGCGGGCCTGGTCGATTTCGGCCGTCAGTTTCATAAGATATACTAGATACAGCGCGAGCGAACAATCATTTGCTGCCTCGCGCCCGAGAGGAGTTTCACATGGCAGGGCATAGTAAGTGGGCTAATACCAAGCATCGCAAGGCCAGGCAGGATAAGAAGCGCTCGGCGCTCTTTGGCAAGCTGTCGCGGGCGATTTTTGCAGCCGCACGCAACGGTGACCCTAATCCCGAAAATAATGCGGCACTTGCTGCTGCTATTGCGAAGGCAAAGAGCTATTCACTGCCCAAGGACAATATTGCTGCTGCCATCGCAAAGGCCAGCGGTGCTGGCGCTGATGGTTCGACCTGGGATGAAATAGTTTATGAGGGCTACGGCCCTGCAGGCATTGCTGTTTATGTCGAATGCCTGACTGATAATCGTAACCGCACCGCTTCTGATGTCCGCGCTGCCTTTACCAAGGCTGGCGGAAACCTAGGCACCAGTGGTTCGGTGGCTTTTCAATTTGTGCGCAAAGGCGAGGTCGTTGTTGATGTCCCCGAGGATGGCTTTGATGAGGACGAGTTCATGCTGGCAGTTGCTGAAGCCGGTGGGGAGGACTATCAGCTCGAAGATGAGGTCGCCGTTGTTTACACAGAGCCTACGGCGCTCATGTCGGTGAAGACAGGGATTGAGCAGCAGGGCTATGAAGTACGCGGTGCTGAACTTGCGCTCGAGCCCGTGACGGCGACAGCGGTTAGTGATGGGGATGCAAAGAAGGTTATGCGCCTGATTGACCGACTCGAAGAGCTCGACGATGTGCAAAATGTCTATCACAGCATGGACATTAGCGAAGAACAGCTCGACTTGCTTGATGATTAAAGCCTACCGATAGAAGCTGGTTCTGGAGCATGGTGGACTCAGTATTAGGTATAGATCCAGGTTTGAGACACACGGGTTGGGCAATCGTCTCGACACGTGAGGGTACTTCTAAGCCGCGGGCAGTAGCTTACGGGGTCATCAGTACCGACCGTGCTGAGCCCCTGAATGCGCGGCTGGGAAGCATCTATGATGAGATCAGTGGTGTGATTGAGCACTATGAACCCACAAGTTGTGCTCTTGAAGGGGTGTACTTTGGACTGAATGCAAAGACGGCCTTGGCACTGGGGCAAGCACGTGCGGCAGCGATTCTGGCGACTTCAAAGAAGGGTCTGCCGCTAGGAGAATACCCGCCGGCTACGGTCAAGATGTCCATAGTAGGCAATGGGAACGCAGAAAAAGAACAGGTCGCCTACATGGTGCGTCAGCTTTTGCAACTCGACCATGACCCGCAGCCTGACCACTGTGCTGACGCCTTAGCTGTCGCGCTCACGCACATTTCGCAAGGAGCACCGATTAAACATCGGTGAGATATATGTGCGCCGTGCTCAAGCAGCTTCGGCGGAAGACCACCGCCTGCAGAACGAGAGCAGAGCGAGCGAAACTCTGCGTAGCAAGAGTTTCCGAGCGCCGCGAATTGATGGCTTGCCAACTGCGCGCGGTCACACACATATCTCACCTTCTGAATAGATATGGGCAATTTGGGGGAGCAGAGATGATTGCATTTTTAGCAGGAACATTAGCATACAAGGGCAGTGACCGCGTATACCTCGAGGTCGCAGGTGTCGGCTATGAACTTCAGGCAAGCACGGCGACCCTTGCAGCCCTCGGTCAACGTGGTGACGATGTCATGCTCTACAGCTATATGCACGTGCGTGAAAACGAAGTATCCCTCTTTGGCTTTCGCGACGAGGAAGAAAAGCAGGTCTTCCTGCGCCTTATCGATATTTCTGGCATCGGTCCAAAGGTGGCACTCGCCGTCTTATCAACCCTGACAACAGGCATGCTTGCAGCGGCTGTGGCTGCTGAAGACCTCGCACTCATTTCAAGCGTGCCAGGCATTGGCAAAAAGACCGCACAACGTTTGGTCATCGAGCTCAAGGGCAAGCTCGACGCCGTCCTGCCTGAGGTCACCACCAGCGCGACGGGAAACACAGGTGCTGCTGCGGTGTCTGATGAGCCCAATGCCTTTGCAGATGCGCAAGCAGCACTTTTCTCGATGGGCTTTTCTGCCGCAGAAATCGCTCAGGCTCTGGCAGGAGCTGCAACAGATGCCAGCAGTGAAGAGCTGCTCAAACATGCCCTCACATCCATGGCGACAGGCGGGAGCTAAAGCATGAGCAAGCAGGTAAAGCCCAGCTGGGAGGCCAGCGCAAGCACCCCACCTTCAGAGTCCGCAGACCAGCGACTGGTCAATGCAGCGGTCGAAACTCCGCTTGAAAGTGAAGCTGAGGTCAGCCTCCGCCCCTTGACCTTGAAAGACTTCCAAGGCCAGCAGCGCGTCAAGGACAACCTCGAGGTGCTCATCAAGGCCTGTAAGCAGCGCGGTGACAGCCTTGATCACGTCTTACTGTCCGGACCGCCCGGGCTGGGCAAGACGACCCTTGCTGCCGTGGTGGCAGCTGAACTGGGCGTTAACATGAAGCAGACGGCAGGGCCTGCCATCGAACGTGCAGGCGACCTTGCGGCAATACTGTCAAACCTCGAGGCGGGCGACGTGCTTTTCATCGACGAAATCCATCGCCTCTCGCGCGTCGTCGAAGAAATCCTCTATTCTGCCATGGAGGACTTCACCCTTGACATCATCATCGGCAAGGGGCCAGCCGCGCGCTCTATCACGCTTGATCTCGCGCCTTTCACCCTCATTGCGGCAACCACACGCACGGGCCTGCTCTCAGGACCTCTGCGCGACCGCTTTGGCATCAACTTTCGCCTCGATTACTATGAGGCGCAAGACCTCGAGGCCATTATCACGCGCAGCGCAGGCTTGTTGGGATTTAGCATCGCGCCGGATGCCGCCCACGAAATCGGTCGTCGCAGCCGGGGCACGCCACGCCTCGCAAACCGTCTACTCAAGCGCGTCCGCGATTTCGCCCAGGTACGCTACGGCTCAGACATCAGCGAAGACATCGCCGCAGAGGCGCTGAGCTTTTTTGAGGTCGACAGCTTGGGTCTCGACTGGATGGATGTTAAGATACTCACCACCCTGACGCAGACCTTCGCAGGCAAACCTGTCGGTCTGACCACGCTCGCAAACGCCACGGGCGAGGAAGCAGACACGCTCGAAGACGTCTACGAGCCCTACTTGCTGCAAAAAGGGCTTATAATACGTACACCAAAAGGTCGCCAGGCAACAGCGCGCGCCTACCAGCACCTCGGACTGCCAGAATTAAACAGCAGCACAGAAACAGGAGAATCACTTTTCTAATGGAAGACAGTACAAAAGAAGAATATCAAGCGGCGGAGCACGTCCAAACCAGCCAGCCCCGCTCGCGCACCCAGCTCCTGGTCATGACGGGACTTTTAACCGCTTTGGTCTTTGTGGTCACGCGCTTCCTGGGTTTTCCCGTACTTGATGGCTGGCTCAACCTCGGGGATACCTCGATTGCGGCAAGTGCCGTACTCTTGGGTCATCCCCTGGTAGCCCTTGCAGCAGGTCTGGGGTCAGCCCTGTCAAACCTCACCTCAGGACATCTGATTTTCGCACCCGCTACTTTTATTATCAAAGGCTCGATGGGCTTCGTTCTTTACCTCTTTACGCGCAAGGGAAGCTTTAGCTGGTTTGCCGTAGGCGTGCTCCTGGCAGAAATCATCATGGTTGTCGGCTATACGGCCTACATTTTCTTGCTGGTTGATGTCGGCTCGCTCGCAAGCATTCCCGGCAACCTCTTCCAGGCAGCTGCAAACTTCGTGCTTGCCTGCGCGCTCTACCTGCCACTGATGAACCTACGTCGTGCACTCTGGGGAAAGAGCGCCTAAATGCCACAACTCGCCTACCGCTACAAGGACGCCCTCTACCTTAATATCACGAATGAATGCCCCTGTGCCTGCACCTTCTGTCTGCGCGAGAGCTTTGGCACGATTGGGGACGCTGACAGTCTGTGGCTTGATCGCGAGCCCAGCGCTAAAGACGTCATCGCCGCCATCAAAGAGCACGGTCCGCTCGAAAACTTTGACGAAGTCGTCTTCTGCGGCTTTGGTGAGCCCTTTAGCTCCTTTGACGTCATGATTTCAACAGCACGCTGGCTCAAAGAGCAGGGCGTCAGCCATGTCCGCATTAATACGAATGGCTTAGGTGACCTGATCATGGGCAGACCCACGGCACCTGGTCTTGCAGGCCTCATCGATGAACTGTCCGTGAGTCTCAACGCCCCTGATGCCCAGACTTATGAAGACCTCTGCGTCCCCGAATTCGGCCTCGAATCCTACGATGCACTACTGGCCTTTGTGCGGGATGCAAAGCGCTTTGTACCCGAAATCAGTCTCTCTATCGTGGACTTCCTCTCTGAAGAAGATGTCCAAAAATGCCGCGATATCGCCGATGAACTGGGTCTACCCCTCCGTATACGGCACTTTTCCTAGGGTTTCGTAAACATTTCGTGTATTTTTATTCTCGACAGAACTATAATGTTATGCGATACTGTATCAGGCTGTGAAAAGCCTATGTGTGAGTTGTGGTTTTTACGTTTGGAGTAAGCCACGTGTGTGCTGGCTCAAAAGGAGGCAGCAGGAAGTAGGTACCAGATGGCAACGGGTAAAGTAAAGTGGTTTAATCCAGACAAGGGCTATGGATTCATCGAGCAAGAAGGTGGCGAAGATCTTTTCGTACACTTCTCAGAAATCAACATGGATGGTTTCAAGACGCTTGAAGAAGGCGCTCCGGTTGAGTTCGACGTGACCGTAGGTCGCAACGGCAAGAACCAGGCTAGCAACGTCAAGCTTGTCTAAGTAAGACCAAAATTACCTAAAGAAGACGGCCCTCACTATGAGGGTCGTTTTTTTATGTCAGAATGGGCGGAGTGCGTCCAATCTTGTAATAACGCCGCGTGAAATATATTGCACCTCGCGACGTCCTCGCACAAATACCGCCACGCTTTTTGCACCCTGTGGCTGTGGAGTGTCGCGAGGTACAACACATTTCACTTTGCAAGGCATAGTATAATGAGTGTTCCGTATCGAACAAACAGGGAAAGGGTACTTATGCGTATTGATGTTTTGCCCCACGGCCCCTACAAGGTCAGTGGCGGGGTGCCCTTAAGCATTATGTCGATTCAACGCAATGAGGCTCAAGAGGCCATCGGTTGGAAAGAAGTTGAAGTCCTGCCGACCAAAGACCTCTACATGCTGTGCCGCTGTGGCCATTCCAAAAACAAACCCTTCTGTGATGGGGCGCATGTGGCGGCAGGTTTTGATGGCACCGAGACCGCCGGTCACGAACCCTTCGAGCGTGGTGCCGAAATCATCAAGGGCGATGTGCTCAGCGTGTACGACAAGATGAATCTCTGCATTGGAGCCGAGTTCTGCGATCGCCTGGGAGGCGTGTGGAATCTGGCAACAGCCACAGAAGAAGACTTTGCAGACCGCGGCGCTGAAAAGGCCGCGCAGCTGGTACAAAAGGCTCACAAGGTGGCCATCCAGCAGGCCTGCGATTGTCCATCCGGACGCCTGGTCATCCACAAGACCGCAGATGGCGAAGCCATCGAAGCAAACTATGACAAACCCGGTATCGCCCTCATTCAAGACCCTGACTTTGGGACAAGCTGTGCCATTTGGGTGCGCGGCGGCATTCCCGTCTACGATGAACACGGCGAGCCCTATGAAATCCGCAACCGCGTCACCCTGTGTCGCTGCGGAGCATCACGCCATAAGCCCTTTTGTAATGGTGCGCACTACCAGATAGACTTCAAGGACGGACTTGCGAGTTAATGGACGCACTCCGCCGCTTTATCAGTAACAGCACGAGTCGAGGTAAATCAATTAGCCAGGAGGTCAGTTAAATGGCTCATGTACGATCGCTTTTTTTCACCGGTGCGGCCAGCGAATCGGAAAGCAAGGCGCAGGAGGCGAAGCGTCTGGGGCGTCCCAGCTCGCTCATTTGGAACATCACCAATCGCTGTAATCTGCTGTGCAATCACTGTTATATGTCGGCGACCGGGCGCAGCAAGCCCGACCAGCTGTCTGACCAGCAGGCCTATGACATGATTAATCGCATGCATGATGCGGGCGTTCCTGTTGTCTTTTTGTCCGGAGGCGAGCCCATGATGCGTCCCAACTTTTGGGAGATTCTCGAGCGCATCAATGCTGCGGGCGTGCGTCCGACTATCAGCACGAACTGTACCTACATCGATGCGGTGGCTGCCCAGCGCCTTGCAGACAATGGCGTGCGCTTTGTGGCGACTTCGCTCTACGGGCCACGTGACTTTCATGACGAGATGGTGGCCGTCCCTGGCACCTATGACAAAATCATCGCGGCGATTGGTGAGCTGCGTCGCGTTGGCGTCAAGGTCGTCATCAAGATTGCCATGAGCGTTGACATTTATCCACATGTCTACGACTTGATTCAGCAGGCAAAGGACATGGACTGCTCGATGGTCTATATATGCGATCTGATTACCAGTGGTCGCAGCGAAGGCGAAGAGGCCCTGCGTATCAGCAATGAGCAGTGGCGTGAATTTTGTGATTTCATTGTCGACGAGGTTTCAGATCCCGACAATCATTTCGAGTATGACATTGGTGCGATTCCTTCGGTCATTCCCTACATTGCCAGGAGCCTGACGGCTCGCGGCATGGATGTGACCAAGGGGCTCGAGCGCCTGAAGATTTTCAGCGCCTGTCCGGTGGGGCAAGGCCACATGACCATCAACAGCGAAGGCGGCGTCATGCCCTGTCAGTTTGCGCAGGACTGGA
>WRBW01000012.1 GCA_009784345.1 Coriobacteriia bacterium
AATACCCAAGCCAAGTTGCCCCGAATCATTGCCTCCCCAGGCGAAGAGCTGGCCTGCATTGTTGATGGCGTGAACGTGTCCACCAAAGCCACCAGCACTAATTGATTTCCAATCACTCGCTAAGCCTAGGCGCATGGGCGTATCAGCAAAGCCAATTGCTCCACCTAGCCCCCACTCGTAGCTTTGTCCATCTGAAATGCCTGCCGAATACCACGATCCTGCACTGATGTCAGTCCAACTTGTTTCAGCATCGATGCGAATCGGAACATTAGAGATAAGTGCTTTAGTGTTTGTCCCAAACAACCTGTTGCGCCCGTCACCGAGCTGCCCAGCAAAGGCACTACCCCAGGCCCACAGCTCTCCTGTGGTGGTTATCGCGAGCGTATGATCTCCTAGGTGTACAGCCTGACTGTCGGGACTCGTACTGACTGTCTTCCAGTTAGTGGCTGTACCAACCTGTGTAGGAGAATTTACTGATTTTCCGCTCGTACCTAGACCCAGTGACCCATCGTTATTCATGCCCCAGGCAAAGAGTTGCCCATTGGTGTTGATAGCAAATGAGTTTTGTCCATTGGCATTGACTATTTTCCAATTGCTGGCATTACCTACGCGAACGGGCACACTGCTAGAGCTTTTGTCGCCACGGCCGAGCTGCCCGTTACCGCCGAAGCCCCAAGCATACAGCTGGCCTGAAGAGTTAATGGCAAGCGTGTGATTGTCGCCTGCACTGACATCAACCCAATCGCTCGCTGTGCCCACGCGGACTGGCACATCACTCATGCTATCTTCGCCGCTGGCACCTATGCCAAGTTGTCCATCTACGTTACGGCCCCAGGCCCACAATTGACCTTCTGCGTTGATGGCTAGTGAATGCCATCCACCTGCCGCAACAACGGGCTGCGTTGTAGCAGCAAAAGCTGTCAGGGGTAGTGTCGAAGTCATGAGAAGTGCAATGCAGATGATTGACAGCATTCTCATGGCTGTTTGTCTGATAGACTTCAGCCCTGCAACTGATTCAGCGCTGAAAACTGTGGTCTGCGGCACGGTGTGCTTGCCTTTCGTGAGTGCCAGTTCTTTTGTGATCATAAGAGTTCCCTTTCGCGGTCGTGTGCGCCTTTAAGAGGATTACCGCGATAAACACACAACGAGAAAACAAGAGAAATAGACATGCTGAAATCTGGGCAAGGTGCCACTCGACACAGTTGGATACGCAGAAGTGCTTGCGTAACTATTTTTTTGTTCAGGAGTTGTATTACTGGTTCATCGCAGGAGCTAGTATAGCACGTTTATGTACTAGTTGTGAATTTTTATTGTAAAAAATGAGAAGAGTCCGCTTAACGGTCAATTTCTGGACAAACCCGCAGGTCAAAAGCCTGTCTCATTTTGAGACAAGCTTAATGAAGGAGCTGGCGTGGACGTACTCAGCCAGTGATCATACATTCATGATAGTATATTCAATAGTTTATTTACTATCAAAGGAGGCGTAGACCATGATGCCCATGCCTGACATCATCCCCGTAAGTGAGCTTCGCCAAGATGCTACCAACGTTTTGAAGAGAGCTGAGGCAAGCCAAAACCCCGTCTTTGTCACGCAACACGGTCGAGCATCTGGCGTGTTGATGAGCGCGCGTCAATATGAGCGGACTATGGATGAGCTGGGCATCCTTAAAATGCTTGCTTTGGGCAAGAGAGAAATAGTTCAAGGTGTTGGCTATTCTCTGTCAGAGGTAGAGGCATCCCTCGACGAAATCCTATCGGATTATGAATAGGCGTATCAGGTTTACCCCTTCTGCAAAAGAGCAGCTTGACAATCTGATGCGCTACATCGCCTCAGATAGCCCTTCTGCCGCAAGGGATTTCAAGAGTGAGATTCTGGCGAAGCTGGAAAACCTCTGTACCTTCCCCGAGATGGGACGACGCATACCCGAATACCCCAATGATGAGTTTCGCGAGCTCATTATCAAGAAGTATCGATTCTTCTACACCCTAGAGGGTAGTACGATTTGGATTGTCGGTATCTGGCGTGGATCGCAGATTCCTGGAAGACCGACGTATTGAACTTCGCGTTCTCTTGAGCAGTCGGTTCAATTTTTGACCCTCGGGTGCTGTACGCACGTGAGTGCTGTATCTAGATCCTTCGGCTCGCTTACGCTCGCTCAGGATGACGGGGCTTCCGTTGCGAAGCACCGGATGCTGGTCCTGTGCCGCAGGCACAGGTGCATGGGGTGAAAAAAAAGACCCCGGCTTCCTTGGGTAGGGGCCGGGGTGACAGTTAGACGCTGGTGACTTCGAAGCTGGGGGCGGGTCCAGATTTGACCACATCGACAGCATCTTCAAGGCTGCGACGCGCCGTCTTCAGGGCGGCTTCAGCTGCAGCAAGCTCGCTTACCGCAAGGTCTGCATGCCCGGCTAGATGGGTGATTTCCTTCATCCAGCCTGACACCAATGTCGTCTGCGCTTCAGCCATTTCGATAGCCATTTGCAGTTGTGCGTGGTTTACTCCATCGTTACACATGACAAGGCTCCTTAGGCTGATTGCAGCGTAGCAAGCAGCTTTGCCTTAGGCATGCCGCCACTGACGCGCTGAACCATTTTGCCATCTTTGAAGACCACAAAGGTGGGGATAGACATGACGCCAAAGCTCTGTGTGGTGGTAGGGTTTTCATCGACGTTCATTTGCGCGATGGTGTATTCAGGATGCTCTGTAGCTAGTTCGACCAGGATGGGGTGCATGGCACGGCAAGGACCACACCAGGGTGCCCAAAAGTCGAGCAGCAAAACGCCTTTGCTACCTTCGACATCGCTGGCAAAGCTCGCATCTGTTACTTGTAGTAGTTCGGACATTGTAGCCTTCTCTCTGGTTTGGACGTACTCAACTTAATCTATTTTACTCTGAAAAGGAGCTAATTAATCGCACAAATCGGGTAGGTCGTCAAGGTATTTCAAGGCGGCAAAGGCAGCCGTGGCGCCGCTGCCGGCAGCAGATATTACCTGCTTCAGGCTGCTGTCGGTCAGATCCCCTGCGGCAAAAAGACCGGGAATGCCTGCGACCTTGCATTCCTTGTCGACAGGAATATGACCGCGGGTGGCGCTGGTATCGACCAGTTCTGCAAGCAGTTCGTTGACAGGGTTGACGCCAACGAATTCAAAGACGCCGTCGACTTCGAGGGTCTGGCAGCTGTCGTCTTTCACATTTTGGACCACCAGACCTGTGACTTTGTCGCCATCGCCGACGATTTCAAGCGGAATGGCAGATAGCACCAGTTCGATTTTTTCGTTTTGCTTGACGCGTTCAACAGCTATGGGGGTGGCACGGAACTCGTCACGGCGATGGACCAGGTAGACCTTGCTGGCAAACTTGGTCAAAAACAGCGCCTCTTCAAGGGCAGAATCCCCGCCGCCTATGGCCACTACCGTGCGTTCCTTGAAAAAGCCGGCATCACAGGTGGCACACCAGGACACGCCGCGTCCCGTATATTCTTCTTCGCCGGGGATGCCCAGCTTGCTGGGGACGGCACCTGCAGCTACGATGACGGCACGTGCGTGCCAGGTGTCACCAGCATCGGTTTGCAGCTCGAAGCTGCCGCAGTCGAGCCTTGTCAGCGAGGTCACCGTCACAAAGAGTTCAATGGACGCACCATACATCTCTGTCTGTGCTGTCATGAGTCCGCTCAGCTTGCTGCCAGAAATACCTTCGGGAAAGGCGGGGTAGTTTTCGACCCATTCGGTCGTCGCGATTTGTCCGCCTGTTTGCTGGCGCTCGAACACGACGGTACTGACCATGCCGCGCGAGCCGTAAAGGCCGGCGGTTAAACCTGCGGGGCCGCCGCCAATGATGGCCAGATCAATCGTCTTGGTAGCTGCTTCAGTCATCTAGAGTATTTCCTCCCCAGCTCCGTCGAGCATCGAATCAGGCGCCGTACCCGGCACATTACCCGGCGTTGTAGCATCTGGCGCTGCCTGGTTAACGGCCTGCTCTTCGTGATCGATAAAGGCCAGAGCCTGCTGAGCCGTTTCATAGGCAAGCTGCTGGTTAATGTCATTTTGGGTTAGTTCGATGACGCGTTCCATCTGGGTGCGTGCACGGGTAAAGTCGCGTTGACCCACCATGTACAGCGTACCCAGGTTCAGGTTTGCCGCAACATTGTTGGGGTCTTCTTGCAGTACCGCTTCTGCCACCTGAATCGCACGTTCGGTGTTACCAGTGCGGAAGTACAGCGTCGCAAGATCGTTGCGTGCATCCAAATCATTGGCGTTCATGCGCAGGTAGCGCTCGAAGTAGTCGATGCCGCGCCTGCCATCCGTAATAACGGCAGCCTGGTCACCCTGAATGCGGGCTTCCTCGACGCGCATGAAAAAGAAATCTGCAAGTATTTTTACCGCGCCTGCATCACTGGGGTCAAGACGCAGTGACTCGAGCGCATTAAAGGCGTTCTCCTGATTGGGCGTCAGAAGCGCACGCTGCTCGCTTGTGAGCGTGCCCACGTTGCTTGTTGCACCACCGCTGCGCGCAAAGACTCCGGCAGACCAGGCAACCAGCAAAATAGCTAAAAAGACGCCAATCGAGGTGGCAAGAATCGTAATAGGAACTCGGTAACGCTGAAAAGGACGAACGATGTAGCGCTTTGAAAAAGACACGTCATCGCCGCTTCCATACTGCTGGACATCGATGTCATAGGTCTGCGCCTTGAGCAGCAAGTTCAGGTCGTTGGTGACCAGCTTGACATTGCAGTTACCGCCGCAGGCCTGCCCGCGCAGATGGGGGTGATTTTTCAGTAGGTAGGCCGTCGCCAGAATCTTGTCGTCAGAAGACCTGGTCGTAAAACCGTCAGGCAGGGGAATCCCCGAAGTATCCAGCGGCACCACGCGCAGGCGTCCGCCGTCAGGCAGGTCGACACCGTCAATAAGCGAGCCACCTTCGCCCAGATCAAACATAATGCGGCTGACCTCGCGACCTCTGAAACGCAAGTCGGCGTCAACGCGTGCAATTTTGAGTTTGTCCAATTCTGATAAGACGACTTCAGGTATGACGATTTCTGCGTCAGGGTATTCCATCAAAGCGGTCGGTTTTGTCAGCAAGACATTGGTGTCAAAGATGACAATGTTTTCAAGCCCTGCATTCTTTTGTGGCTTATGACCTGCTGCTTTAGCCGTTTTTGTATTTTGCGCCATGATTAAGTGGACTCCTCTTTTAGGTCCCGTATTAATTCTTGCAGTCTTTGTTCGTCATCGAGATAGTCGTCATCGTTTGATGGTGAGTCATCGGGATTCTCGTCGTTAGCTGAACCGGAACGTTTCCATACGTAGAAAGCAAGACCTGTTCCTGCTAATACAACTAGCACTATAATAGCAATTCTGTCTGCATAAGTCGCGGACACCCGTACACTTTCTTCTGCTATGAGGTGGTTGGCAGCCCAAAGCTGGATATCTATCGAGCCAGAGACGATATTTCGTAGCTCCACACTGGGTTCCAAAAAGGATTCACCTGAAAGAAATTGCTGGTGTGTGTACTCGGGGTACAGAATCACATTGTGCCCTTGGCTGACGTACCTAACATCCAAATAAAAAGGTTGCCCGGAACCATTGATGACCGTTATCGGCAAGACACCGCGCGAGCCTGCAAAGGTAATGGGGGAGGCGCTGATGTGTAAATCCGAAAAGCGCGCGTCGACGTAGCTGCTGACTTCGCGCGCAAGCGCTAGGCAGGCAGGCGCTGCTGATGACGCACTGAGGGTAATGCCAATCTGGCTAATCTGGACGCCTGCACCCGCAAAGGCAGCAAGGCTCGCCGTATCGTACTGGACGTACTCCGCATCCTCTGCAGCCAGCTCATCTGTCAGGGCATAGCTCAAACCCTCGATGGCCGTCCTGCTGCTTGCAAGCTCGAGTACAGAATCGGGCAGGCGCGGCGCGAGATCAGGGCTCGCAAAATCAAGCCTTGCCGGCGTCAAATCAAGGGGTGCCTCGGCGCCCATGATGTTAATCCAGCCATAGCGCGTAAAGAGGTCGAGGTTGCCCAGATACAGCGCTGTGGCCTCTGGGTCTGCCGTCCTGACAATCAGCGGTTCGACGGCCGATTCCTGCCGCGCGTCCAGCAGATGCAGCAAAAAGGCAGCGCGACTACTGTCGCTCGAGACGGCCGTGCTCAAAGAGGTCGAGGCAATCATGATTTCAGCAGACCTGTCTTGAGCAAGCAGCGCAGAGCGAGCCTCGCCCGTGTGTTGGGGGGCAAGACCTGCAGACTGGTCATCGACGATAATGCGCGTGGGATGGGTGGCTTGACCAGGAATAATCTGGAGGAGTGCGTCCATGTCATCAGCGGTCAGCTGGCTTGTCCAGGGTATGGTGACGCGCGCAGGCTCAACGCCTAGGTAGTCGCTGAGGACACGACGGCCTTGTTCGAAGTGCTGCGGCAGATCTTCTGTGCGACCCAGGGCTGACAGGATGGACAGGTTGGGGTCAGCGTAGCCCTGTGAGCTAAGGGTCAGGCGCCCGGTAGCCAGAGCATCGCGCAGTGCCGTGAGGGTTTCCTCGCCTGCCTGGGCACGTTCCGGATCAGCGTCTTGCGACGCCGCATCGAGGTCTTCGATGAAAAAAGCGGGTAGGGCAAGGCTTAAGCGCGCGCGCTGGTTTTGCTTTATCCAGCTGCAGACAGCTTCAAGCGATGCGCGACTGCTTTCGAAATTCCCCTCATCGGAGCCTGTCAAAAAGACACCATGTGCGTCGCGGGCCGGAAGGGCTGCCAGCTGGAAGGTGGGCAGGATGTTGAGCACGGGGCTCTCTGGATCATAGACGACCAGCAAGTCCTGCAGGGTCGCAGATTCGCTGCCCGATGTGGTGTTTGCCGTGACTATGACAGCGACATAGTAGACGCCTTCGCGCATCCCCAGACCATCGAGGTTGTCGCCTGATCGGCGCTGCAGCAGGTGACGAATGAGCTCTGGCTGACCGCTGGCTGTCGCTGCTGCCGAACCAGCGCCTTCTGCCGTTGATGCCCCGTTGGTGCCGTTGGTGACTGTTGTGCCGGCTGCGGTTGCTGTGTCTGCGGCCTCATGAGCAGCAGGTCTGTCTATCGTGACGCTGTCACCAAAGTAGTGAAAGGCCCAGCCGTTTTCTTCACGCATGAGCTGAAAGCGCAGGTTTACGGACACGAGGTCTGCCCCTGGTGTGATTTCGACCACATAGGAATAGCCGCCATCGAGGGGAATTGCTGGCCGATCAGTTGTCAGGCGAAAAGTCGAATCCCCCAGGCTTATCTCGGGCACAATGGTTTCAGGTTTGCCCAGATTGGTCCGGTCAAGAGGTGTTGCTGAGGCCACGGTAGGAGCAAGCACGACAAGGCAAAAAAGCCCCACAAGGACAACGGCCATCAGTGCTGAACTCAGAATTGCTCGAAAGCGGCGGCAGCAGTGCTGCCACAGGCTCGATGAAAGAGGTGAAAGACTTGTACAATGAGAGTTCATAGCCTACCATTTTATCAAAGCGAGCCATCCCGCGTAGACAATCGAGACCTGAAAGTGCAGCTCACACCATGGATTTGACGCCGCAGATAAGCGTGACACCTGCGCAGCTCAATGCGCAGATGCGCCGCCGTGCCTGTGCGGTTTTGCAGCAAGCGGGCATCGAAAGTCTTGACGCGCTGGGAAATGCCTACTGGGCTGACATCCTCTTTGTGACTTCAAAGCGACGCGAGAGCCTTGAAGCAGACGCGCTCGATGCGCTGGGAAAGGCAGCGGCGGGACTGGGCTACAGCCCTGCACAGTACGCGCTGCTCAGCGACGCTGACGCGCTGACGAGCGCTAAGCTCAATGCCTATCTCGATGCCTTAAGCTGCGACTTGATAGTCTTTTTGGAGCGAAATCTGGCGGAGAGCGACCAAACCAGCATCATGAGCGACTGCGTGACGGTGGTGCAGGTTAGCGATTTTTTCGCAGCCCTTGAGCCAGGCGATGATCAGCAAAAACGAAAACAAGAGGCTTGGGGTGAGCTTTTGCAAGCAAAACGCAAGCCCGCCATGCGCTAAACTAAACAGAGAGTCAGGGACAGAGGAGGCTACAGGTGACAAAGGACTACAACAAACTGGCAGAAGAGCTTCACCGAAAGCATGGCGGAAAGCTCACGACAAGCCTGCGCCACCAGGGCGACATGGGCAGAGGTGAACTATCTGCTTATTACACACCAGGCGTCGGTCACATATCGATGCTTGTCGCAGAAGATCAAAGCCGCCTGCGCGAGTTCACCTGGACCAAAAATCTCGTTGCCGTCATCAGTGATGGGTCAGCTGTCTTAGGCCTAGGCGACATCGGACCTGCAGCTTCACTACCGGTCATGGAGGGCAAGGCACTCCTCTTTAAGTATTTCGCAGACCTTGACTCGGTGCCCATTGTCATTGACTGCGACTCGACCGACGAAATTGTTGAAACTATCGAGCGCATATCCCTGAGCTTTGGCGCCATAAATCTGGAAGACTTTGCAGCACCGCGCTGCTTTGAAATCGAAAATCGCCTGAAGGAGAGTCTGTCCATACCCGTCTTTCACGATGACCAGCATGGCACGGCCGTCGTGGTGTTGGCAGCCCTTATCAATGCCTGCAAGGTAACGGGGCGTGACATGAATGAGCTGAAAATAGTTGTCGTTGGCATCGGGGCTGCAGGAACGGCAACCGCTCGCCTCATTAAGCAGTTTGCGCCAGGTGTCAGTATCGTCGGCACGGGCCGCGACGGAGCCTTAAGCCTGTCAGATGCAGGACTCGGTAGCGAGAAGCGACAGCTGCTGACAGAAGGGGTTCTGAGCGACGTGGGATCAGGTGAGCTAGCTCAGGTCATGGTGGGAGCTGACGTCGTCATTGGTCTGTCTGCCCCTGGGATTATTTCACCAGACATGGTGCGCAGTATGGCAAAAGACCCCATCATTATGGCACTGTCTAACCCGGTGCCAGAAATCTATCCTGAAGAGGCGCGCGCCGCCGGTGCAGCAGTGATCTGTACGGGTCGCAGCGACTTTCCTAATCAGGTTAATAATGCACTTGCCTTCCCGGGGATCTTTCGCGGTGCTCTCGATAATGGGGTGGCGAAAATCACCGATGAACATAAGATGGCTGCAGCACGAGCTCTGGCAGATTTCGTACCAGAGCCCTGTCCCGATAAGGTGATTCCCTCCATATTTGAAGATGGTCTTTCGGCTGCTGTTGCGCAGGTCATTGTATGAGTAAGCCCGCGATAAGCACCTCAGATATTGCAGCAGTCGTCAGGCAGCACCTAGAGGTTCTAGCGAGCCAGCTACGTCCTGATGTCGAGGCAGCCCTGGTAAATGCAATAGCTCGTGAGCGCAACCCTCAAGCGAAGGTGACCCTCGAGCTTCTCTTAGAAAATGCCCACCTTGCAGCAGACAAGGGCGTGCCGAGCTGTCAAGACACGGGTACGGTTTGGGTGCTGATAGAAGCCGGATCTGAAGCGCAAGTCGACTTTGCGGGCCTGCAAGAAGCGCTCAACCTCGTCGTCGCAGAAATCTATGAATCTCAAGGTTTGCGCGCCTCGACGGTGCGTGACGCGCTGAGCGACCGCCGAAACCCCGGAACCAATACGCCGGCCTTTGTCGAATATGTGCGCTTGGCTACCACAGGTCAGGACCGTGACTATCGCGTGGTCGTATCAACGATGCTCAAGGGTGCTGGCTCTGATAATGCGAGCAGCGTAGTTATGATATCTCCGGGCAGTACCAGCGCAGATATTGTGGCGGCAGTCTGCGAAGCGGTTCGCGAAAAGGCTAGCCGCGCCTGCCCGCCGCTCGTCATTGGCATCGGCATCGGTTCGACCTTTGACAAGGTCGCAGGACTGTCAAAGCGCGCCCTACTGCGCCCGCTCGATCAGACTGCACGCATACCAGAAGTCGCTGCACTTGAAGCAGAAGTGCTCAAAGCCGTCAACGAAACGGGCGTCGGCCCTGCTGGTTTGGGTGGCGATACGACGGCACTTGCGGTAGCTATCGAAACAGCCCCCAGCCACATCGCCTCGCTACCGCTTGCCATCAACCTGTCCTGCCACGCCCTACGCTCCCGCACATCATTGATGTGAGCTAGCGCGTAATGCCTTTCACTTACACTGCTGGGGACGCTGGACGCACTCCGCCAATTTGGTTCAAAAATTGGTACTAATCAACAAAAATACCAAATGAAAGTCACTGTTCGCACACAGGAATAGCACAGCAAATGTCGACCGTCAAACGGTCTTATACCTTGTAGTAATAGTCACATTTTGCGATAATATGTAGGCAATTCTGTATGCATGACCGCCGCGCCCCTCATGTCGGATGTCGGCGTGTCGATTCTCTAAACCAACAATTATAGAGTCGGGAGTTAGCTAGTATACTTATGGAAAATGAGCAATTAAGCACCGAAACTGCGGAAACGGAAAAGGCGATGAGGTGGTACGAACCGCCCGTTGCTGAAATCTTGAGCAAGCTTGACGTCAGCGCTGAAAAGGGTCTGAGCCCTGCCCGCGTCGAGCAGCTTCGCGAACAGCACGGCCGCAACGTGCTGGAAGAAGAGAAAAAAGAAGGCTTCGTCATGGGAGTGGTCCGCCACCTCAGCGACGTGTCCATCATCATCCTGCTGATTGCAGCTGCGCTTTCTTACTACATGGCCTTTACGGGAGCATCGGACTTTATTAAAGGTTCGGTTATTTTGGGTATCGTTATCCTGAACCTGTTTTTGGCGATGACGCAGGAGGGCAAGGCTGAACGCGCCCTGGCCGCGCTTGAAGAGATGACCGCGCCAAACTGTACCGTCATACGCGACGGGCAAAAGTTGGTCATCGATACCGCTGACCTGGTGGTCGGCGACATCATTGCGCTTGAAACAGGCGACGTGGTGCCGGCAGATGCGCGCCTCATCGAATCGAGTTCGCTCTATTCTGATGAAGCAGCCCTAACGGGGGAGAGCGTCCCTGCTGAAAAGTCTGCCAACGAAGTCATTGCGGGCACCGTTTTGGCGGGCGACCAGTTAAACATGGTCTTTTCAAGTTGTGTCATTACCGCCGGTAACGGTCTTGCAGTGGTTGTGGCCACGGGTATGCACACAGAGATCGGACGTATTGCTGAATCGCTGAAGGGCGGTAAGCGCACGAAGACCCCACTGCAGCGTCGTCTGGATGGTCTGGGTCGCATTATTTCTTATGTTGCGATTGCGTCGGCGATCTTCCTCTTTATCCTGGGTATGTGGCGTGGCGAAGACGCCATGAACATGATTATGGTAGCTATTGCCCTGGCTGTTGCTGCGGTACCTGAAATGCTGGCATTGACCGTTACGCTGACGCTGACAACGGCTGTTCAGCGTATGGCAAAGAAAAATGCCTTGATTCGCAAGCTACCTGCGGTTGAAACCCTGGGTAATGCGAGCGTTATTTGTTCTGACAAGACCGGTACCCTGACCCTGAATCAGATGACGATTACTCAGTTGTGGGGTCGCGCTGACGGTGCCTTTAGTGCCGACAGCGAATGGAACGAAAAGTCAAAGCGTTCACTGCTGCGTGCCTTTGCGCGTGCCAGTAATGCCACGATGGAAGTCGATGCATCTGGTGACAAGACCTTTATTGGGGACGCCACAGAAGTCGGTATCCTGAAGCTAATTGATAAGAAGAACCTGACCGACACCTTCTGTGAAAACTACGAGCGCGTTGCAGAAGTTCCCTTCTCAAGCGAGCGCAAAAAGATGTCAGTCATCTTGCGCGACCGTCGTGATGGCTCTTACGTCATCATGACCAAGGGTGCGCTTGACTGGCTACCGCTGTCATCTGAAAGTGACGAAAAGCTGTCTGAGGCCCGTCAGGTCCACGATGACTTTGCAGCTAAAGCACTGCGTGTACTGGCTATTGCCGGTAAGCGCTTCGAGACCCTGCCAGCAGAAGACAAGCTGGAAGAAGAAGTCGAAAACAACCTAAACCTCTTTGGACTGATTGGTCTGATTGATCCGCCCCGTCCTGAGGTTCTAGATGCCGTGCAGGTCGCCAAGCGTGCTGGTATTCGTACCGTCATGATTACCGGTGACCACGCCATGACTGCAAAGGCCATTGCAGAAGAAATCGACATCATTGATGAGGGTCAATGTGTTGTGACCGGTGCTGAGCTTGCTGACATGACTGATGAGTTCCTGACCGAACACGTCAAGGAATACTCTGTCTACGCCCGCGTGTCGCCTGAAGACAAGCTGCGTATTGTTAAGGCATGGCAGAAAAATGACGCCGTTGTTGCCATGACGGGTGACGGCGTTAATGATGCACCAGCGCTCAATGTTGCTGACGTCGGTGTTGCCATGGGTATCACCGGTACCGAAGTTGCCAAGGGTGCATCGGACATGATTTTGACCGATGATAACTTTGCGACGATTGTTGATGCCGTACGCGAAGGCCGCAACGTCTTCCGCATTGTGAAAAAGGTTATCTTGTTCCTCTTTGCCTGTAACCTGTCAGAGGTTGCCATCATGCTGATTGGTCAGATGGCTGGTTGGGGTCTGGTACTGACACCCATCATGCTGCTACTGATCAACGTTGTTGGTGACGGTATTCCCGGACTGCGTCTGGCAAACGAGCCAGCTAATCCGAACCTGATGCACCGCAAGCCGGTAGCACGCGACGAGAGTTTCTTTGGTGGTGGCATTGCAAAGTTCTTGACCCGTCAAGTAATCTTCTTTACGATTTCAGGTCTGCTTGCCTACTACTACGGTGCCTTTATTATCAATGGCGGTTACTACGTCAACATGGGCATGTCAGACCCACTGGGTCAGACCCTGGCCTTCCTGGCGATTGGTTGGTCATCGATCTTGCACATCTTTAACGCCCGTAGTTCAAAGTCAGTCTTTAAGAAGTCGGTTCGCGACAACTGGCCGCTGTTCTGGGCAGCCATGGGCATGATTGTTCTGTTCGGCGCCTTCATCGTGATACCTTTCTTCCAGCACATCTTTGCGCTGACACCACTGACCGCAGAGCAGTGGTTCTGGGGTACGCTGATTGCGCTGCTGCCAACTGCCATGCGTGAAGCCTTCGTACAGTACGACCGCATTATCAAGAAGCGTCGTGCGGCTAAGGGGATTGAAGAGAGTGGCCTCGACCTAGGCTAAATATACTTCGTAGTTTATGTAAAGGAGTACGTCCAATCCTGGACGTACTCCTTTTTTGTTGGGCGCACTCCGCCGGTGTTTATCCCCATTTGGGAATTCTTATCCACAGATTTACTATGTTCGCTTGACGCAATATATTGTGTGGGGTAGCCTACTAAGGCTCTATATATTGTGGTTGGTCAATTCTCTGTTTACTACTACGAAATGGAGCTCTTTTAGTCATTACGACTCGCAGCTTGCGTCCATTTTCTACAGCTGGGGGTTATGAAGAAGACGTATTCGCATTGAAGGGGAAGGTTTCATCGTGACCGAAAAAGCAGCAAAGACTCCAGCAAAGAAGGCCGCAAAGGCTCCCGTGCAGTATGACCGCGCGATTGACAAGCGCATTAAACCCAATGCTTTGACGGTGCTTGAACGTCGTTATCTAAAAAAGGATGATGAGGGTCAGCCTGTTGAAGAGGTCGCTGACATGTTCATTCGCGTTGCTGAAAACATCGCGAGTGCAGAAAAGGTCTGGGGTGCAACTGATGCTGAAGTGGCAGAACTTGCCGTTGAATACTATGACCTGATGACAAATCTTGAGTTCCTGCCGAACTCGCCAACGCTGATGAATGCCGGTCGTGACTTGCAGCAGCTTTCTGCCTGTTTTGTCTTGCCCGTCGGTGACTCGATGGAAGAGATTTTCGAGGCTGTGCGCAACACCGCGCTGATTCATAAGTCAGGTGGCGGCACGGGCTTTTCTTTCTCGCGCCTGCGTCCCAGTGGTGACAACGTGCGCACGACCCAGGGCGTGTCCTCAGGTCCGATTTCATTCATGAAGGTCTTTAATCAGGCGACCGAAGCGGTCAAGCAGGGTGGTACCCGTCGCGGAGCCAACATGGGCGTGCTGCGTATTGATCACCCCAACATTATGGACTTCATTACCTGCAAGCGTGAGGGTAATGACTTTGATAACTTTAATATCAGCGTGGCCCTGACCGAGGGCTTTATGGAGGCTGTGCGCGCTGGCAAGACCTATGAGCTGCTCAATCCTCGCACCGGTGAGGTCGAGGGCGAGCTGGATGCTGCTGAAGTCTATACAACGATTGTTGATCTGGCCTGGGCAACTGGTGACCCTGGTATTATCTTCATCGATCGCATTAACCGCTCGAATCCCACACCTGCGTTGGGCGAGTTTGAAGCAACGAACCCCTGTGGCGAGCAACCCCTGCTGCCTTATGAGGCCTGTAATCTGGGATCCATCAACCTGTCTAACATGGTAAAGACTGACGGCAAGGACGGGCTGGAAGTCGACTGGGATAAGCTGAAGCGCGTGACGCACCAGTCGATTCGCTTCCTTGATGATGTTATCGAGGTCAACAAATACCCGCTGCCAGAAATTGACGAGCTCGCCCGTGGTAACCGCAAGGTTGGCCTGGGTGTTATGGGCTGGGCAGACATGCTGATTATGCTGGGACTTGCCTATGACAGCGATGAGGCTGTTGCGCTGGGCGAGAAGGTCATGGGCTTTATCGATGATGAGGCTAAGGCTGCTTCACGCGACCTGGCAAAAGTGCGCGGTGCTTTCCCGAACTTCAAGGGCAGCATCTATGATGTACCTAAGGCAAAGCCCATTCGCAATGCAACGGTGACTACTATTGCACCAACGGGAACTCTGTCGATTATTGCCAGCTGTTCGTCTGGTGTAGAGCCGCTGTTTGCGATTTCATATGTGCGCAATGTCATGGATGACGACAAGCTGGTTGAAGTAAACCCCTTGTTTGAGGCCATGGCCCGCGAGCGCGGTTTCTATAGTGCTGAATTGATGGAAAAGATTGCAGAGCATGGCTCGTGTGAGGGTCTGGATGAGGTTCCAGAAGACTTGCAGCGCATCTTTGTGACCGCCCACGACATTAGCCCCGAATGGCATATCCGCATGCAGGCGGCCTACCAGGACCACGTCGACAATGCGGTATCGAAGACCGTTAATTTTGCTAACTATGCGACGCCAGAAGATGTTCGCCTCGTCTACGATCTGGCCTACAAGTTGGGCGTCAAGGGTGTAACTATCTATCGTGATGGGTCAAAGGATGCTCAGGTTCTGACAACGGGTGCGACGGCAAAGGCAGAAAGCCCCAGCATCGTTGGTGAAGACGGCGAAGCTCCTCACTTTGGAGAGCTCGAACCACGTCCGCGTCCTGATGTCACCATGGGCCGCACCGAAAAGGTCAAGACAGGCTGCGGTAACCTCTATGTGACTGTCAATTGGGATGAGACCGGCATCTGTGAAGTCTTTACCCAGATGGGCAAAAGCGGCGGCTGTGCAGCCTCACAAATGGAAGCACTCTCTCGTATGATTTCTGCCTCACTGCGTGCTGGTATCGACCCTGCTGCTTTGGTGGTGCAGATGCGCGGCATCCGCTGCCCCTCGCCGATGTGGGTGCAGGGCGGTGGCATGGTGCTTTCCTGTGCTGACGCGATAGGTATCGCCATGGAGCACGCCATCGAGTTTGCCGAAACCGGCAAGGTCAGCAATGGTGTGAGCAGGCATATTGATGCTCTGGACATGAAGACGGGAGCCTGCCCAGAATGCGGCAGCATGCTGGAATATGAATCGGGCTGCAATGTGTGTAGAGCCTGTGGATATTCTAAGTGCGCATAAGCAAAATACTCGCAATCTATACAGGGAGCTTGCTATAATTACGCTCAGATTTCAGACCGCCTGTGTCCAAAATGTGGACATAACAAGCGATTGAACTGCGAGGTTCATTATGAAGAGACTGTTTAGCAAGTTCTCTGTAGTGTTGACGGCCGCACTACTACTTACCCTAGTTGCCGTACTGCCTGCTATGGCAGATCCTGTCGAGCCACCATCCGAACCCGTTATGGATACGCAGATTAAGAAGAATCTTATTATGCCGACTAACGTAAGGGTTCCGGCAGAGGGTCTGACTTTTGAGTTTACTTTTGATCCCTTGGGGCAGCCACCAGCACCCCCTATTGATCCCCAGACCATCAGTTTTGACGGAGGAGCTGCAGGACCAGAACTCACGGGCTATTTTGATGTGTACAGTGTGCTTACAACGCTTAATGTCAGCTCGCTCGATGCCGGCCCCCAGAGCTGGATTGTGCGAGAGACCAAGGGAGATGTGCATGGCGTAGACTATGACACCCGTGCCTACAAGATGACGGTTCATTTTGCCAATAATGAAGATGAGGATGGCCTCGACATCGCAGCTGTAGAGATTTTCGCCTTGTCAGGAAATCCGATTTCTCCTGCTAATGACTTGACCAACATTGATGCGCAAAAAACCCGCCATGGCTTGGTGTTCACTAACACCTTTATGCCCAACGCAGGCCCTGATTCTGGTCAAAACTTCGCCCTGGCAATTGGCAAGACCATAACCAACCGAGTCAATGCAAACCTCAATACCGAGTTTGAATTCACCCTCGTCTTGACGGGGCCGCAAATGGCTGACGGCCATGTTGCACCCCAGATAGCCTTTCCTCTTGAGGCAGCCATCATAGCTGAGTCGGGGGAAACCACCATCTCATTGCCAGCCGCGACATCAAGCTTTAAGCTGCGGGATGGCGAGGTGCTAACGATAGCTTCTCTGCCAGCAGGTAGCTCCTACACCTTGACAGAGGCAGCGACCGACCAGTTTGCTCCCAGTGCTAGGATCGTATCAGATGGCGGTGACCCTGTTAGTTTTCCCGTTGACGCCCCTCGTGCTCCCGTTGGAGCAGCCCTTACCGCCGAAGGAAAGGTTGGGAATATCGGCTCAAACACCGCAGCCTTCATGAACGATCATGCCTTTAGTGTCCCAGCAGGTCTGGTGGTGAGCAACTTGCCCGTCTTTGGCATCATCCTGGGTGTCGTTGGACTACTGCTCTTGACCTCGCTGCGCAGCCGCAGAAGAGTCGAGCAAATGCCCGTATACTAGTAAGAGCAGGTCTGCTCCAGCACAACCTGCGCTTTAAGCGCATCAACAAGCACCAAAATGACACAGAAAGGCGACTGCCCCCACAAGGGTAGTCGCCTTTTACGATGAAAAATATCCTCTTCTAAGGTATCATGGCAACTATGACTATTGACGAACATAACAACAGTATCGGCCCCAGCGCCGTCATTGATTTAAACGCAGACGTCGGCGAATTCTTCGAAGGCGAAAACAGCTCTCACGACGAAAAGGTCATCAAGCGCGCAAGCAGTGTCAACATTGCCTGCGGCTTTCACGCAGGTGACCCCCAGGTCATGCAGCGTAGCGTCGATTGTGCCGTCAAAAATAAGGTCGCCATAGGCGCACTGCCGGGTCTGCCTGACCTCCTGGGCATGGGCCAGCAGATTCAAAAGATTTCACCCAAAAAAGCCTACGCGCAGGTCTTGTACCAGGTGGGGGCTCTGCAAGCCTTTGCGGCTGCAGCAGGAACCCGCGTGGTTCACGTCAAGCCCCACGGTGCCCTCTACACAATGGCGGCGCGTGATGCAGAGCTGGCGCGTGCCATCGCAACTGCGGTCGCAGACCTCGACTCAAATCTCATCTTGGTGGGTCTTGCGGGAAGCGAGCTCATCACAGCGGGCCAGGCGGTCGGTCTGCCGGTAGCCCGCGAGGCCTTTGCCGACCGCGCCTACAACAAAGACGGCAGCCTTGTTTCGCGCGATAACGAAGGTGCAGAAGTAGAAGACGTGGAGGAGTGCGTCCAGCGCAGCCTGCGCATGATTAAAGAACAGAAAGTCACAGCAATCACCGGCGAAGAGATTGAAGTCATTGCTGACACCTTATGCATTGACGCCGACAACCCTTACGCCGTCATGCTGCTTGATGAATTGCGTCGAGCTTTTCACAAAGAATCAATCGACATCAACTCACTATCAGAAATCGTTTCGGTCAGTAAGTAATGACTGCGTCCCAAGTTCATAGTACGGCCCATGCCTTGCCACGTTTTATTAAAGTGGGCGACACGGCCCTCTTGATTGAATTTTGCTCTGAGACACGTGATGCGGCTACAGCTCAAGTCAATGCATGTTTTGAGCTCCTACGGCAGGCAAAGCTCACGCAGATTATTGATTTCGTACCCGCCGACACAACGCTCCTGCTGGTCTATGATGCCGATATGACCAGTGGACGTGAGCTCGAAGCTCAGGTCAAGCAGCTTATTTCTGACCTGCCCACGGCGTCCGCCCACGCGGAACCCAGCGAGTACAGCAAAGCGAGTGAAGCTGACCAGAACACTGAGCATACCCAGCCCGCCTTAAACACAGAGCCCCACCAGGGAGGCGACAGCGCTGGCATCATCGTCGAGAAGCCAGGCACCCAGTCACTAATTGTCGACGAGGGCAGGTTCGGCTACCGCCACAAAGGCATTCCCAGTGCAAGCGCAGCTGACCTTGCGGCCTTTCGCCTCGCAAACAGCCTGGTAGCAAACCCCGCAGATAAACCGGGTGCTGCAGCTCTTGAGGTCACCATGATGGGTCCTACGCTGACCTTTCAAAAAAGCACCCTCATCGGCCTTGCAGGCACCGAGTTCGTAGCACGCCTTGACGGCATTTACATCCCCCGCAACAAGGCCTTGCTGGCCCCCAAAGGCAGCACGCTGACCATGCATAAGGCGAACCTCGGCTGCCGCGGCTACCTCGCCGTCGCAGGCGGCTTTGATGTGCCGCTGGTCATGGGCTCGCGCACGACCGACATGCCAGCAGGTATCGGCGGCTACCACGGCCGCGCACTCGAGGCAGGCGACATCCTGCCCACGCGCGAAGACGCCATCACCTACATCCCCAGCAGCAACGACCCCATCAACCTGTCACACACCTACGTGCCGCCGTCCGAACAGTTCATGGTCGACACCGGAGCCCCCATCATGGCCTTTGACACGCCGGTCGCCATTCCCGTCCGCGTCATCATGGGGCCTCAAGACGACCGCTTTACCCCTGAAGGCATCGAGACCTTCCTGTCGACGGGCTATGAGGTCGGCGCGCAATCAAATCGCGAAGCCTATCATTTAAAGGGGGAGTGCGTCCAAACTACCCAGGGCGCAGCCATCGTGCCAGAAGGTACGGTGCCAGGAAACATTCAAATCAGCGAAGAAGGACAGCCCCTGATTGTCATGCAGGACGGTCCGACCTTAGGGGGTCTTGCTAAAATCGCGACGGTGATCGAGCAGGACTTGCCCCTCATTGCGCAGGCAAAGCCCCTCGACACCCTGCACTTCACCCGCATCTTCATCTAAGGGGTTTTGATAAAACCGTCGACACGAGCCTTTGAGGCCTTGCTGGTGTGGACGCCCTCCGCCACTTCACTGGGGTTAATGTGGACCATGCAGTGTTTGACTTCAGGGATGCGCGCCTCGATTTCGTTATGGATTTCGTCGCCAATGCTGTGGGCCGCGCAGATGGTGTAATCACAGGGCAGGCTAATCTCGACATCGACGTAGATGCGGTCGCCAAAGACGCGGCTTTGAATCATGTCGACGCTTGTAACCTCTTTGTGTTCGCAGATGATGTCGTGGACGCGCTGGTCGAAATCTGCGCCGGCGCTTTGGTCGGTGACTTGGCCGACGGCTTTGTGGATGATGCTGATTCCTGTGCGGATAATCAGGACGGCGATGACGAGACTTGCGATGGGATCCATGATGGGCCAGCCGACTTGTGCCGCGGCGATGCCAATGAAGACACCTGAGGTCGCAAGCACATCAGAGCCGTGGTCAGCAGCGGCTGCTGCCAGAATGTCGCTGCGGTATTTTTTGGCGCGGGCTCGCGTGAAGAGGTACATGAAGGTCTTGAAGGCAATAACCAGGGCTGCAACCCACAGGGCAGCGGGGTTGGGGGCCTCGATGCCGTAGGTGGCACCCTGCCAGACTTTTTGCAGGCCGTCGAAACCTATGAAGAGACCGGCCAGGGTGACAACAGCACCTAGGAACATGGACACAAGGCTTTCGAAGCGCTCGTAGCCGTAGGGGTGCTTTTCGTCAGCTTCGCGGCTGGCGATGCGTACGCCCAACATGACGATGATGCCGTAGAAGACATCGCTGGCGCTGTTTGCTGCATCTGAAATGAGGGCTGCAGAGCCTGCCAGTACCCCGGCGATGCCTTTTATCGCCGTGAGGAAAATATTTGAAATCAGGGTGAAGAGGGTGATGCGCATGACACCGCGCAGCGCGACTTCGCGGCTGAGGCGTTCGGTGTGTCCAAAGTCGCTTTTGCCGGTGTCGCTGGTGTTTGTGTCGCCTGGAGTTTTCATCTGGGGGACTATGCTATCACTGTGACCTGCAGTTAGTCACTACTTATATAGTCAGGTGGAAATCGATGGGTTTTGCAGGCATATGAGCGCTCCTCATGTCCTCATTGTTTTAGGCGACGGGCAGCTTGACACTGAAGACACTGCCGCTGCCCAGTTGTGACTGCAAGCTGACCTGACCGTTCCAACGCTCGGCTGCCTTTTTGACCAGTGACAGGCCCAGGCCCGTACCGCCGTAGTCACGGCTGCGGCTGCGATCGGCGCGGTAAAAGCGGTCAAAGACAAAGGCTTGGTCTGCTTCTGCAATACCAGTTCCCGTGTCACTGACAGAAATCAGCCATCGCTGACGGTCATCGCTGCGCTCAAGGCTTAAAACAATCTGACCATCACTGGTATAGTGCAGGGCATTATCAAGCAAGTTGTCCAAAATGATGCTCAAGTCAGTAGGTGATATTTTTGCCAGTGCCGCTTCGGGCAGCCCATCTGCGTATTCGATTTGTAGCGATACGCCCTGAGCTTGCGCCGTGCGAGCTGGCATGATGACTGCCTGATCAAAGGCGGTGCGCAGGTTGCTGACGCTGTCAGCCTCGGGGTTTTCATCAAATCGCGACAGATCCAGCAGGTCTTCTGCGAGGCTGCGCATGCGTTTTGTCTCATCCTTGATGCTGTCGACAAAGGCGAGCGCAGCATCAGTGTTGCCGTCAGCAAGTGCCATCTGCAGCGCGTCGCCCAGGGCTTCTATACCGGCAAGTGGCGTCTTAAGTTCATGGCTGGCAGCAGCAATAAAGTCTGTTTGCATGTGTTCGAGTCGCGCCTCAATGCGCGCCGCCTCGACCTTGCTTGATCCGGCTTGTAATGCTTGAAGCTTTGACGAAAGCTGCGTCTGTGCCGTTTCGAGCTCCTGCAGTTCACGCTGCAAGCTGCTACGCACATCCTTGATGTTTTCGGCCACCAGGGCAAGTTCGGGATCCTCAAGGCGCGCAACGCCGCGCAGGGGTTCGCGTCCGCCTTGCGCACTCAAATCCTGCAGTTGCTTAAGCTCTGTCCGTGATACGAGTTGCCACTTAAACAGTTTCATAGCAGGGGCTTCCTAGCTCTTCGACGGCGGAGAAAAGCGATAGCCCACACCATGAACCGTTTGCAGATAATCAGGCATATCGTGATCGTTTAGCAGCGCGCGTAAACGCCTCATGTGAACGTCAATGGTGCGCGAAGAATTCAGGTGGTCTTGACCCCATACTTGCTCGGACAGCACGCTGCGGGAAAGCACTTCACCGGGTTTTGATGCAAGGGCATGTAGCAAGGCAAACTCCTTGGCGCGCAGGGCCAGATGTTGCCCACGAATGAGCACCTCGTGTTTCAGTGGGTCAATGATGAGGCTTTCGTTTTCTGCAAAGCCCTGTCCCAGATCAAAGTTCAGGACCGTCTGTTTTTCTGCGCTTGCTGCTTCTTTTGATGCACTGCTACTGCGGCTGTTGCGTCGCAGGTTTGCACGCACTCTCTCGAGCAATTCTTCAAGTGCAAAAGGCTTACTGACATAGTCGTCTGCGCCTAATCGCAGGCCGGCGATGCGGTCATCGGTTTCGCCCAAGGCGCTCATCATGATGATGGTGACGTCGTGGTCCGTTGCGCGCAGCGTTTCACAGATGTCGTGTCCGCTCATGCCGGGCAGCATGACGTCTAACAAGATCACATCGGGCTGGTAATCTGCAGCTGTTTCGACTGCCGCCTGCCCTGTGTCAAGCGATTTCACTTCAAAGCCTTCGCGGCGCAGCGCAAATTCGACGCTGTTGCGAATGGCAAAGTCATCTTCGATAACCAGTATGCGCGCAGATTCTGTCATGCTTTTATAATCTCATGAAATGCCCACTTTCCCAAGAGGTAAAAAGTTTGTAACCTTGTTTTTAATACATTTTTAACATCTTCAACTGATAGTTTACCTGCGTCTAACACCCGAACAATTGGCAGATTCCTAAAATATGTAGGAAGAAAAGAATGCTCGTGCCGTTTCTTAGTTCTTGATGAAGAGAGAGGGAAGGTGCTGGTACATGAAAAGGGGAGGAAAGAGTATGTTTGAAAGAAAGCCAATTGTGGCAGAACTTACGACGCCAAAGGCGCAGCTGCTGTTAATTGCTTTGTTTGTACTGGGTGTTTTTGTTCTGACTTTTGTCACGGGCTGTGGGAACGCTGATGAGACAAGCAGCGGGTCTGCTTCTACTGATGCGCCTGCCCAGGGCGAGGATCTGACGGGAATGTTGACTGTCGAGGGCTCAGACACTATGGTCAATATTGCTCAGGCTTGGGCAGAAAAGTTTATGGATGAAAATCCGGGTGTCATGATTACCATCAAGGGTGGGGGCTCTGGTGCGGGCATTGCGGCACTGATTAATGACACGGTTGATTTTGCCCTTTCAAGTCGCGATGTTAAGGACAGCGAATTTGAAGAGGGCGAGGCTCATGGCGTCGACATCGTCGAAAATGTAACTTCCTATGACGGGATTGCAGTAATTGTGAACCCAGCTTCAGGCATGACGGGCATAAGCCTTGATGACTTGGGCAAGGTCTACCGCGGCGAGATTACAAACTGGTCAGAAGTTGGCGGAAATGACCTTGATATTGTGCTGATTGGACGTGACAGCGCATCAGGTACTTTTGCCTTCTTTCATGATGAAGTGGTTGGTGCAGACAACGACTATTCGCCCAGCATGCGAAATATTAAGACCAATATGGGTATTGTCAGCGAGGTCACGGGCAACCCAGGAGCTGTTGGTTACGTAGGAATGGGTTACGTTACTGACGACACGGTGACGCTCGAAATAGATGGTGTCTATGGCACGGTAGACCATGTTCTTGATGGTAGCTACCCCTTGTCTCGCAGAATGCTGATGCTCAGCAACGGACAGCCCGCAGGCATAGCAAAGGCCTTTTTCGATTGGATTGAAGGGCCAGCAGGTCAGCAGATTGTAGCTGATGAAGGATTCGTTCCGGTTAACTAGGCAGAACAAACAAATGAATAATCCTGCGAATACAAAAAAGAATAGAATAATTCGTTTTCAGACGGGGCTAGCAGAGTCTGGGCAGACCACCTTCAATGGTCTTCGAAACACCCGTGGCCTTGACTCTGCTGCCACCATCTTTATTTCCGTGCTGGGGTGGACAGCCATATTTGTCCTCATAGGAATTGCAGCATTTCTGATTCAAAGCTCACTTCGGGCATTTGATGAGGTAGGGATCTGGTCGATGATCGCAGGCAGCGGCTGGTTCCCTACCTCATCTAATGCTCGATACGGCTTCCTTCCAGCACAAGTAGGTTCCATATGGGTAACGACCGTTGCTCTCAGTGCCTGCGTGCCCATTGGTGTGTTGTCAGCTGTCTACCTGTCAGAGTTTGCCAGCAAGCGTTTTCGTGAAGCAGCTAAAACGGTCATCGAGTTTATGGTGACTATTCCATCAGTTGTTTTTGGCTTGATAGGTCTGGCTGTTTTGGTGCCCCTTATCAGACAGCACCTGCCAGTCGATTCGGGTCTGGTCGCGCTGACGGCAGGCCTTGTGGTGGGTATCGTCTGCCTGCCGACCATTATTTCGATATCAGAAGATGCGCTCCGTTCGGTTCCCAGCGAACTGCGACAAGGCTCTTTTGCCTTGGGCAATACGCGCTGGCAAACCGCCTATAAGGTCATCTTGCCAGCAGCAAGCAGTGGCGTTTTTGCCGCCGTCATGCTGGGCATGGGGCGCGCCATTGGCGAGACCATGGTCGTGCTCATGCTTGCTGGTAACGCCGGCATCATCCCCGCAAGTCCGCTTGAGGCTGCCCGCACGATGACGGGAACCATCGCACAGGAAACAGGTGAGGTGGTGCGCGGATCAGTCCACTTTTCGGTACTCTTTACCCTCGGCCTGGTGCTCTTTGTCATTACCTTTGCCATAAATCTCTTTGCCGATATGATTCTTGAGCGTAGTAGAAAGAAGTGGCGCAGATGAGCGGCTCGAAAAGAAAAGAAGTCATCACCTTTAGCGACTATGACAGTCGTGGTGCCCGTCGCGTCGAGGCAATTGTGCGCACTTTCACTATGATTGTCACCATTGCCATGATGACCTTGGTTCTGTTTTTGCTCGCCTATCTTTTTGTGCGCGGAGTAGGGTCCATCAACTGGCAATTCTTAAGCGACATTCCGCGCGACCGCATGACGGGTGGCGGAATCTGGCCTGCCATTGCCGGAACCTTATGGCTTATTGCACTGGTCAGTGCCTTTGCCTTACCCATTGGCATTGCTACAGGAATCTATCTGGCAGAAATCGCAAAGCCCTCAAGACCGGTGCGCGTTCTGCGTGTTGCCATAGCCAACATGGCAGGCGTCCCATCGGTCGTCTACGGACTGTTTGGCTTTGCCGCCTTTTCACTGGCCCTAGGCTTTGGAAAGTCCCTGCTTGCCATGGGCTTGACTCTAGCCTGTGTGACCCTGCCCGTGGTTATAACGGCAACAGAAGAAGCCTTGAAGCAAATCCCCAACGAGCAGCGGCAAGCTGCCATGGCACTGGGTTGTACCCGCGCAAGAACCTTGGGAAAAGTGATTTTGCCTACGGCCTTGCCCGGTATTTTGACAGGAGCCATATTGGGGCTATCGCGCGCTGCAGGTGAAACGGCACCTATTCTTTTTACCGGTGTTGCCTTTTTTGCACCCGTAGCAACAGACGTCATGCAACCGTCCATGGCTCTGCCTTACCACCTTTACATCATGGCAACCCAACCAACAACACCGGCACCTCATATTGTGTGGGGAACAGCCTTAGTGCTGACCGGTATGCTCAGCATTACTAACGCCGCCATTGCAACCTGGCGTAGTGCTAAAAGGAGAAAACTACAATGGTAACAAGTCCTGCGAAAACAGATCTGCCGTCGAAAAAGGATAGAGCCGGTCGCTTTGTCTTAGAAGATGTTTCTGTGTCATATGGCAATGAGAAAGCACTTGAAGCTGTCAGCTTCTACATAGAGCCACACAAGGTCACGGCAATGATTGGACCTTCGGGTTGCGGAAAGTCGACCTTGCTGCGCTGCCTCAATCGCATGAATGATGCGATTGACAATGTCAAAGTGGGCGGCAAGATAATGCTTAACGACAAGGACATTTACCAAAAGGCCGTAGATCCCGTATCACTGCGGATGTATGTCGGTCAGGTGTTTCAGCGCCCCAATCCTTTTCCGCTTTCTATCTATGACAATGTTGCCTTTGGTCCACGCACGCAAGGGATTCGCAAAAAGGCGGAGCTTGACCAGATTGTCGAAGACAGCCTTAAGAAAGCGGCCATCTTTGATGAGGTCAAAAAGAGTCTTAAAAAGCATGCTTTCGAGCTTTCTGGTGGGCAGCAACAGCGCCTTTGCATTGCACGCGCACTTGCAACAAAACCTGGAGTACTGCTGATGGATGAGCCCTGTTCTGCCCTCGACCCCATTTCAACGGGCATGATTGAAGAGACCGTCCAGCAGTTAAAAGAGTCGATGACCGTGGTCATGGTTACCCACAACATGCAGCAAGCAGCACGAGTTAGTGACACCACCGTTTTTTTGCTGCGAGAGTCCATGGAAGAGCCTGCGGGACTTGTTGAAGTCGCTGAGACGAGCACCCTGTTTACAGCTCCCCGCGATAAACGAACAGAGAACTATATAACGGGTCGCTTCGGTTAGGGGATCCCCTGCTACGCGGGAAGCTTTGGCACAATTGGCGTAAAATGGTGCCCATGGGCTTTTTGCGAAACATACCACTTGCCATGGGCGGGGTAGCGCTTGCTACGGCTGGTTTAGGAAACCTCCTCTTTAGCCCCGGCGGGCTGTTCAATGAGCCCGTGAGCCTGTATTTACGCTATGGCTTTGGTGGGATTGCCCTGCTGGCCTTGATTCTTTTGGCGCTGCGTCTGTGCTTTGACCTCGAAGGTGCAAAGCAAGATTTGACGAGTCCTGTCGCGCTGACCATGATGCCTGCAGCTACCATGGCAGCCCTGCTTTTGACTATCTACCTGGCACCCATAGCGCCCGTTGTTGCCCTTGTTTTGTATGCGA
>WRBW01000013.1 GCA_009784345.1 Coriobacteriia bacterium
AACACGGTCGAATACTACCATCAAGCTAAAATTGCGTGGGAAAACGAATCGTGCCGGATCAAGAAAAACATGGCTCAGGTATACTGATGGATATTGTTCGCCCCAAAACACTGAACACGGTCGTTTTGTGATAGATGTTTGAATTGAATATGTGTATAATGTGAAGTATAGATAATTAAGCTATCTAGTACTGTGCGCCACAGTCACTGGGTACCCATGGGGAAGTGGGGACTATCATGAACTTCACAATACGCCACGCTCTACGCTTGCTGGCACTGAGTCTGCTGCTCTGTGTCTTTGCCGCAGGACTCGCACCCCTGCAAGCACAGGCAGCAATAACAATCTCTTATCTTGATCTGGTAGGTAAGTCGAACGATTCAAGTAAATTATCGTCAGAACGCTGGGAATGGAGTGCCACCACATCTACGCTCAAGCTCCATGAAGGATTCGACCTAGTAGACACTTCAAATTGGGGGATTCGTGTACCCCCAGGAAGCACTATTGAAGTATTGGGAAATGCGTCGGTAAGGAGTACAACCAGCGTCGGCATTGGTGTTCTGGGTAGCGGCAAACTAACTATTATGGGACCCGGCACCCTGACAGTTTCATCCGGCGCCCCCTCTCTGCTTTCCACTGATGATCTCACTGTTAACGGCGGCGTAACCGTGAAGGTGCGCGCTGATGAAGGCAGTTATGCGGAAACTGCTCTCGAAGCTTCTGCAGGGAAAATAATTATTGATAATGCCACCGTTGAGATAGCGGGTGCGCAGACGGGCATGAAAAGCTCTTCCGACATATTAATTCGAAATGATGCTACGGTCTCTGTGTGGGTTTCAATACTACCTAAGCCAGTCGGCATGAGTGCTGTCGGAAGTGTCGAAGTTGACAATGCTCAACTGAAAGTGACCTCGTTCGGACGTGGAATACAGGCTGGGGCTCAGGTTAAAATTGCCGGGAGCTCTTACCTTAGCCTAAGAGCTGCAGCAGATGACTATGGCATAAGTTCAAGCAGCTTTCTCATGACTGACGGAGTTCTCGATATGAGCGAAAGTGACTTTGGAATTTCTTGCTTCGGCACTATAGAGTTCAGCGGAGGAATTGCTTCTGTTAAGGCTCGGCGTGTATCTGTGTCAGGGTTCTCTGTGGTCTTTTCGGGGGGTCGCACCAGTCTGCAGGCAACGGCTTCAAATGGGTTTGTCGTTCTTGCAAATAATATTAAAAGTGCGGGGTCCTTAGTTTATGCCCTCGTTGGGCAAACTCCAACACAAATTGCAAGTGTGGTGCCTTTTGAGCTCGGTTTCACCTTTCGCGATCCTGCACAGCCAACTCAACCCTTGCGAAATGCGGTGATTGATCGGGCGGTGACGGTGCAGGCTCAGAGCTTTGGCAACGGGACCGCACGTACCAGCCACAGCTCGACCATTGCGGGCATGCCCGTAACGCTTTCGGTCACACCTAACGCAGGCTACCGTCATGTCAGTTGGCATACGGCAAAAGGTGGGGTAACGGTCAGTAATAACCGTTTCATCATGCCACCTGCTGACGTCATAGTTATAGCAAAATTTGACCCAAAAACCCAACCTGCAGCAGCACATCTGCAAAGAAATGTGACCAGCATGCCCTTCAACAACTCACAAAGAGCTGTCAGTGTTTCCGCTAGACCAGGTGTCGTAGGCATGGGCAATGCGACTGTCCATTACCAGGGAACGAAGGGCACGCGCTACGCACGCACTACCACGCGCCCCCGTCATATTGGCACCTACATCGTTAGCGTCAACTTGACGGAAGGCACGCACTTCCACGCCCGCAACAACCTGCCTCTGGGCGAGTTCAAGATTGTTCCTGCAGGCAACCGCGTCACGCGCCTCACCGCTGGCAGAAGATCTGTCCGCGTAACTTGGTCACGCGTCTCCAACGCCCACGCCATTACGCGCTATCAAGTACGCGTTCGCGAGCTAGGAGCAAAGAACTGGCGACCCGTCAGAACGCTGCCCGCGCGTGCCAACAACACGAACATCACCGGCCTCAAACGCGGCAAGCGCTACCAGGTGCAGACCCGCAGCTTCAAGACAGTGGGCGGCTTGCGCCACTACAGTGCTTGGAGCCCCATTCGCCTCAGTGCCCGAGTGAGGTAGGAAAAGAAGGTCAAGGGTGAAGCACAGTAAAAGTAATAATTGTGTGAAAGTTATGAAAATAGTGTTATCATAATGTGTATATATCACTCGTGATGGGGAAGTCACGGGTGTAAAGCAAGTGACCTGGGGGAAGAATCGCCATATGACGCAGGAAAAGAAAAAGTCATTGCGCCACAGCGTCGTATCTGCCTGCCTGCTTGCAGGCTTGCTCTTGCTGCTTTCGGCTCATGCCGCAGCAATAGCAGCAGCTGCCCCCTTGATGCTTGATCCGCAACCGGTGCGCGCCATACCACCGCGGGTTCAAGGGTCTCAAGGCGACACCAGCAACAGCGTCAATACTGACATGAATGGACAGATGGGTTTCTCCGCCATGAGTTCAGAACTGACCGCAGACGGCGAGACTCTGTGGAACATGGGGGCCTTTGTGGCGGCGCCAACGATGGTCAACGACAAGCTGGCGAACAGCGCGCACGGGGGCTATGTCAGTACGACGCGCAACTGTTCCGTCTGTCACTCGACCTATCGCAGTCCGATGATTCCGGTTGATGGTAGCAGTCCTGCGGCGACGGCCGCAAGTATCAGTGAGGCGACCAAATTGCTGCCGCGCAGTCTGTATGTGAACAATGCTGACTACACCTGTTTTGGCTGCCACAGTGCTTACAGCGCGCAGGCCTCGAGCATCATTGTCGAGTGGGGTAAGCCTCACGGGCCGCACGGGCTCGACATGGTCTGTCATACCTGTCATCGGGGCACGCTGCACGGACAAAAGATTTCAGATTTCCATGTGATGAATATGTTCATGCTGGGCGCGGGGTCAGATGCGCAGATACACACGGACTTGTCGAAGCTTGCGCGCGGGCCCAATGCGTCCCTGTGGGTTCCGGGCGAGCTGACGGGTGGGGCGAACCTGAACCCGTCTGACGGTGCCGGCTCGACCCTAGGCAATACCTGGTGGCTGGACGGCGGTGCTGCGCACAATGCGGGCGTCGCGGTCGAGCGCGCCATTCAGATTGGTGGCCTGCCAGGCGAACAAGGTGGCGGCGAAGCCCTGGTCAATGCCTGCCAGTACGCTGCAGCGCGCGGCCTTGCGACCAGCTACACCTGTGGTCAGGAAGGCTGCCACACGAATTCGGTGCTTGCCAACATGCAGTGGGGCGTTGGCTTCATGCGTGACCTCGATGCGACCGGTAGCCCTGACACGGGGGCTGGCGGGATGGCGACCGGTCATGCCCTGCCGTTGATTGGTCGCGTTGCTGGTAGCTACAACGGTGCTAATGCACCGCGCCCGGTGGCCTGCGGTCCGTGCCATGTGGGCACACCTGCTGGTTTCCCAACTGACAAATTTTATGTTTCGCGCCTGGCCTATGGCTGCGACCAATGCCATGACATGGTGGGTGTCGCCACCAACAGCACGGCCTGGCCCCATGGCAACCGCAACATCCTGGTCTACGAATGGGTGGAAGGCCCCGGTCGCACTCAGACGCGAGTCGAGTCGCGCATCATGGGCAACAACCTGTGGATGTATGGCGGCAGTATCGCCAGGCGGGGGAGTGCGCCCTTTGATGAATCACGCCCAGAGGCTAATAGGCCAGCGGCTAATGCGGCCTTTGGCCAGCATGACAGCTTCGCGCGCCTAGATTGGCGTGTTATCCGTCGCAACACCAGCGGGGAGACCCCATCAGTGACAGCAGCCTTGGTCACAGCTCAGGCAGGTCGGGTGGCTGATCGTGCGGCGGGCAGTATCGACTACAACATTGGCGGCATTGACGGTGCCTGTCTGAAGTGTCACGTGCCGATAGACAAAGAATCTATGGATGCAAAGGGCTCAAGTGCCGCCGCTGCCCTGATGCACGAATTCGATTTCAAGATTACGGACAAATACCGCACGGGTTCACAGCGCATGTTCCTATATCGCTAGTTCGCCTACTGTCGTCTTAATTTCTATATAATGTAAGACTGTCATAGATGGACGCTCTCCGCCTGAAAAAGGTTCTAGTCAGTGCTGCGTTCCGTATTCCTAATCAGATGAAAGTTGAGAAAACATGGCCTGTAAACGTTCGAGTTATTACTTGACGACCCCGATATATTACGTGAACGATGTGCCGCATTTGGGTACGGCTTATACGACGATTGCCGCTGATGTGATGGCGCGTTACCGGCGCATGCAGGGTCATGATGTGCGCTTTTTGACGGGTCTGGATGAGCATGGTCAAAAGGTAGAGCAGGCGGCGGTGGCTGCGGGGATGACTCCGCAAGCCTGGGTCGATAAGCTGGCACCGGCCTTCAAGGAGACCTGGGATCTGCTTGACATTAACTATGACATTTTCATGCGCACGACCAGTGACGAGCATCGTCGCAGCGTGCAGGCCTTGGCGCGTCGCCTCTATGAAAACGGCGACATTTATGCCGGCAACTATGAGGGTTGGTACTGCGTGCCCGATGAGACCTACTGGACTGACTCAGAACTCGCAGACGACCAGGAGGTCTCAGGAGACGAAGGCGAAATAAAAATACCCAGCTGCCCGCAGTGTAATCGCCCCCTGACCTATGTGCGCGAAAAGAACTGGTTTTTCCGCCTATCAAAATACACCGATTTCCTGATCAATCACTATGAAAAGGACCCCGGAGCCATGGGTCCAGATACCCGCCGCAACGAAGTCTTGAGCTTTTTGCGCGGCGGCCTGAACGACCTGTCGATTTCGCGTGCGAACGTCAGCTGGGGTATCCCCTTGCCCTGGACCGAGGAAGGCGACGACCCGCAGACCATGTATGTCTGGTTTGACGCGCTGATCAACTACATCACTGCCGTTGGCTTTGGGGCCTGCGAAGACGGTGCCGACGAAGCCTGCACGCGCGAGTTCACCTATCGCTGGCCGGCACAGGTGCACTTTGTGGGCAAGGACATCATTCGCTTCCACTGCATCATCTGGCCTGCCATGTTGCACGCCGCAGGCCTCGCCCTGCCAAAGACCGTGTTTGCCCACGGCTTCCTGCTGACCAAGGGCGAAAAAATGAGCAAGTCAAAAGGCAACGCCGTCACCCCGGCACAGCTGGTCGAACGCTTTGGCGTCGACGGCTACCGCTACTATTTCATGCGCGACGTCGTCTTTGGACAGGACGGCAGCATCAGCGACGAAGCCATGGTGCAGCGCTTCAACGGCGACCTCGCAAACGACTGGGGCAACCTCTGTAGCCGCCTCTTTTCCATGGTGGGCAAATACTGCGGGGGAGTAGTCCCATCTTACGTGGGCGACATTGCAGCTGACGGCGCAGAAGGTGCCGTCTTGCGCGACATCACTGCTGGTCTGGGTGCACGTGTCGAGGATGCCTATGACCGCTTCGATTACAGCGGTGCTTTGAGCGCGGTGTGGGAACTGGTTCGTGCGGCCAATCGCTATCTGGAAGAGTCTGCCCCCTGGGGTCTGGCAAAAGACCCAGATGCGGCAGACCAGCTGGGCAATGTGCTGTATTCTGCACTTGAAGCCGTGCGTGTGATTGCGCTGTACACGGCTCCCGTGATGCCTGCGACCTCTGATGAGGTTATGGCGCGCATGGGATGCAGTCCTGCTACGACGAGCATTGATCTTGAGGCTTGTGCGAAGTGGGGATTGCTAGAGGCGGGTAATGTTGTCGAAAAAGGCGAACCATTATTCCTTCGTTTGGAAGTCGAGAAAGAACAATGAGCTCACTAGACTTTGTTGCCTATAAGGGTAAAAAGAAGATAGCTGAAGTTCAAGCAATTCCTGATCTGCAGGGTGCGCCGCTTATTGAAACGCACGCGCATCTAGACATGCTTGAAGACCCGTCGCTTGCGCTTGCCCGTGCAGCAGTTGTCGGTATAAGCACCGTGCTAACCTTGACGAACCTCGTCGAGGGCGCACAGGCCACCTATGAGATGTTGGATGTCTGGCGCGAAGGTGCGCAAAATATTTTAGACAATGCCCACGTAGGACCTGCCGTGCACTTGCCTGACACCTACATCATCACCGGTGTCCACCCGCACAATGCACGCTTGTGGACTGAAGCCGTCGAAGCAGACCTTCGCCGTTTTGCAAAAGACCCACGCACGGTGGGCATTGGCGAGGCTGGTCTCGACTACTACTATGATCACTCGCCACGTGAGGTCCAGCGTGAGGTCTTTGCCCGCAAGCTCGAGCTTGCAAGCGAACTGGACCTGCCGGTCGTCGTGCACTTGCGCGATGCCCACGAAGACGGCTTGCGTATCATGCAAGAGGTCGGCGTACCGGCTGCTGGCGCCATCTTGCACTGCTTTAACAAGGACCTCGAGCTGGCGCAGCCCTTCATCGACCTGGGTTGTAACCTGGGCTTTGGGGGACCGGTGACTTTCAAGAACGCCACAGATGTCAAGACGGCTGCGCGCAATGCACCCACGGGACGCTTTGTCGTAGAAACAGACTGCCCCTTTATGGCACCGCAGCCCTTCCGCGGGCAAAAGTGCGAACCGGCACACACCCTGTGGGTCGCGCAAGAGGTCGCCCGCCTGCGCGAAGTGACGCTGCCTGTGCTTGCTCGCGAGACCACCGCTACGGCACGCAGCATCTTCAAGCTGCCGGTCGCCGTCGACGCGGACGCGGCCTAGTCGGCCACGAGCCACGAGTCTCGAGCCAGCTACCCGACATGAGACAGCCAGCCAGCATGCAGCAGATGCCAAAAAAAGTCGTCATCATCCAGGGCTCACCCCGTCGCCGCGGCAATTCAGCGCTTCTAGCTGATACTCTTGCCACCGGTATAGAGGCGGCCTTTGGACCAGACTCTGCAAGCCACGTGCAGATTGAGATACGCGACGTGGCTCAGATGAAAATCGCCCCTTGTCGCGGCTGCAATGTCTGCCTTGACCTGAATGACTGCGTGATTGACGATAGCTTTGAAGAATTAATGGCAGCGGTAGAAGGCTGCGACCTGCTGATATGGTCTAACCCCATCTTTTTCGGAGCCATCCCGTCGCAGGCAAAGGCGATAGTTGACCGTTTCCAACTGCTGTGGGCTCGTAATGTCCGCGCAGGTCGCCCCAAAGGCTTTGCGGCAGACCGCAGCAGGCCCGCCCTGGCGCTCTTTGTCGCTACCCACGATGACATCCATGCCTCAGAGCGCAAAAACGCCGCAGCGACGACACCCTTGCGCTACATGACGCAGGTGGCAGGTTTCACCCTGCAGGGGCAGCACGCCTTCGTGGGCCCTGAAAAGCCCGGCGACATCCTGCAGCCCGCCTACCAACAGCAGATTGACGCCGCCATCCAGGATGCAGTCGCCTTGCTGAAACTCGAGCAGGCCTAGCATGCATTCGCCCCTCGCGACACCCAAGGCAACCATCGAGACCCTGCAGGCCTTTGGCCTCTACACGAAAAAACGCCTGGGACAACACTTTCTGATAGACGACAACGTCATCGGGCGCATCCTCGAGGCAGCAGATCTGGCGGAGTCTGACCATATACTGGAGATCGGCCCGGGCATTGGCGTTTTGACAGTTGCGCTCTTGCAGCAGCTGGAGCAGCTTGCAGGTGCCGGCAAGGTGCTGGCGCTGGAATACGACCAGCAGCTGATAGAGGTACTAGAAAGTACGACACAAAGTGAGCATCCCCCATCCTTCCTGAGCGTAGCGAAGGATCTTGCACTTGACGCGGGGTCTCACCCCTACATTCCGAGTGAGCATCCCCGCTTGACGATACTGAATGAGGACGCCCTAAACATCCCGCAGCTCGAAGTTTTGCAGGAATTTGCACCCACGAAACTGGTCGCAAACTTGCCCTATCAGGTTGCAGCTACCAACGTGCTTGATTGTTTCGAGTACCTGCCCAGCATGCGGCAAGCTACGGTCATGGTGCAACGCGAGGTGGCACAGCGCATGGCAGCAGGTCCTGGCACAAAGGTCTACGGTGCCTACAGCGCAAAGCTGCAGCTGTTGGCAGATCCCGTGGACATCTTTGCGGTATCCCGCAATAGTTTTCTGCCACCCCCACGGGTGGATTCCAGTGTCATCACTTTGAGGCGCCGTGACGAAGCAGACCTTTTGGTAACTGACATCGAACACTATCGTCGGGTGGCGGCAGTCATAGATGCCTGCTTTGCCCAGCGTAGAAAGACAATCTATAACAATCTGCGCTCAAAGGAGAATTCTGCTGGAATAATGGACGCACTCCGCCAGGCAGATATCGACCCTCAAGTCCGTGCTGAAATGCTGGCTCCTTGTGACTTTGTAAGGCTGGAGTCTTTTCTTTAGTCGATGACCTGCGTCAGCAGTTCTTGCGTGACTTGGTGTCCGACGGCGTAGAATTGGATTTCTGCGGGCTCGGGGTGAAGGCGCATTATTGCTGGGGCGAAGGTTGTGGGTCCGAGGAATGAAAAGAAGACGACGGCGGCAATAATGAGGTAGCGCAAGGCGAGGTGTTTTCTGCTGCACTTTTCGAATTGATCCATGGTGATGCTACCTTCGTGTTGGGCGGTCTTCGTGGTCGAGGTTTTCGATTATACGCATTAATTCATGGCTTGTACATAAGTTGATTACAAAAACACCAAAAAACAATAAAAATATGCCAAATGCTGCTTGACAGGTAGTATTTGAGGTCATTATACTAGTAAGTCCGCAAAATCTTCACAATGTTTTCATTGTTGCATCAAATACAAATCAGGAACCCGAGGAAAGTCCATCTGTTTAGGCTGACACCTGCCGTCCCCCAAAGGAGATCAGTATGAAGAGAGTAATCAACACGCGTGTCACGGTGCTGGTGCTGACTGCACTTGTTTCTCTGTGTGTCCTGCCAGGACTCGCAGGCGCCGCAAGCACAAGCCCCAGTATATCTGCGGGTGGCAGTTTCTCACTGGCTATCGACAATGAGGGCAAGCTCTGGGCCTGGGGTCAGAACGTTGATGGCCAACTAGGCGATGGTACGAAAGTCGATAAATCTCTGCCAACTCCCATTGCTGAGGGTATTACTTGGAAAGCTGTTGCGGCGGGATCAACTCATAGCGTCGGAATTGATACAGAGGGTAGGCTTTATACTTGGGGCGAAGACAACTGGGGATCTTTGGGTAACGGAAGCAAAGGCGGCAAAAGTGTATCTGTACCTACACAAATCAGCCAAGCACATAATTGGACGAAGGTAACCGCTGGTTATAAATTTGGTCATGCTATTAATGATGCCGGTGAACTCTGGGGCTGGGGTAACAATTATGGTGCCGGAATTGTCGGAATTGGTAATGCGAGTGACGACGTCTATGTACCAACCCGAATTGGAAATCGGAGCGATTGGCTTGACGTATCAGACGGCAATGAATTCACTGTTGGTCTTACCGCAGACGGAAAGCTGTACGCCTGGGGAAAAGGTGGTAAAGGGCAGACGGGTCCAATCCTAACTGACAAGATTGCTCCAGCTCAAATTGGCAGCGACACTGACTGGACAGCTATCTCAGCGGCAGGTGACAGTGCCCTAGCATTGAATTCACGTGGGGAGCTCTATGCTTGGGGATCAAATCACAAGGGTCAGCTAGCTGTGGGCAAAGTATCTCCGTCTAGCAGCTATGTGACTGAGCCTGCACGGGTTGCAAGCGAGCTTAACATAAAGTGGGAAAAAATAGCTGCTGGTGGTGAATTCTTCACAGCCCTAGATGTTCAAGGAAATATCTATACTTGGGGTGTAAATGACGCGGCTCCAATAGAAGGTTCAGAGCCAGTAGGCCGCTTGGGCAACGGCACCAACAATGATGTTATGACTCCAACCCGCATTTCTGCAGCAGGAAACTGGACAGAGATTAGCACAGGTACCTATTTTGTCATAGCCCTTAATGCCCGTGGCGAGCTATTCAGCTGGGGCGTGAACTCATTTGGTCAGCTGGGCCTGGGAACTGCAGGAAAGGGTACAAATCAACTGAGTCCTGTTCGAGCCGCACAGAATGTTTCTTGGAATGGTAGCTTTCCTTTTATTATCGACTTCCATCCTGGTGCTGACGAGCTTGAGATCATGAGCTTTACGGTGCAGCCGGGTGAATCTTTGGGCGGATTGCCAAAGATTGAGCGCAAGGGCTTTGTGTTTGAAGGTTGGTTCGAGGATGAGGCTTTCACACGGGAAGTAAAGCCTGACACTATGCCAACTGGACATTCAAGTTATTTCGCAAAGTGGGAGGCTGATGTTGCGGAAGATGTCCCTGCGCCACCAAAACCTATAGTGCCTGCGCCAGTGCCTGCGCCCGTTGTGGTTAAGCCTGCGCCAAAGCTTTCAAGCAATGCCAACTTGAAGGATATTAAGGCAAGTGCAGGCAGTCTGAATGCAAAGGTTAATCCTGCGACGACTTCATATGTCCTGCAGCTGAACAGCTATCAGGCGTCGGTCGTGCTGACACCCATCAAGGCAGATGCCATGGCAAAGCTGCAGCTCAAGCAGAATGGTAAGTGGGTCAATGCAAGCTCAGCTAGCATCAAGGTGGCCCAGGGTAAAAGCACGAAAGTTGAATTTCGTGTTGTCGCCCAGGATGGAAAGACAGTAAAGGCTTATACGGTGACAGTGAAGCGTTATAAGCCAGCACCAAAGGTCAAAAATACCTCTACTGCTACGGCAGCGACTGCCAGCACGGCAAGCACCACAGCGAAAAAGGCGACAGTTGCAAAAAAGAAAGCCGTCGCTAAAAAGGCGACGGCGAAAAAAGCAGCAAAGCCTGCTGCGCAGACGCAGGCAGCTGTGAAGTCAAAGACGGTCTATCTGGGACAGCCTGTAGCTTTCTAGAAATAAAGAATAATGGGTGATCGCCACAGTATGATCGCCACAGAGAAAAGGGCCGTTAGGCCCTTTTCTCAATTGTCAAACAATTGTTGCGAGTAGTATCGGCACAATGTAAGGCAGTTTCGACTACTAATTAGCTCCTTGCATACAATTAGATTGCGGCTCGGGGGCCGCAATGACGGTGCTGTGGCAAACACGAAGCTTGGACGCACTCTATGTCAGAAGCTCTGCAGAGCGAGCCTTCTTTGCAAGGTCCTTGTCAAAAGTCCACAAGGGGGTCGCATTCATGAAGGAGGCACTTGAGGCCATGTAGCAATCTGCGTATGACAGAGATTTGTGCTCGCCATAGAGTTCGAGTGTGAGAGCGGTAAGCTCCTCGTTGCAGTTAATGGACGAAATGCCCAAGAGGGTCGCAACAATGTAGCTTACTTCGCTTCTGCTGTGTAGGTAGTGGGTTTCTAGAGCATAGACGAACTCGAATAGGGTGACATCTGAGACGTAGAAGCGGCCTCCGCTATCTAGCACTAAATCTTTTGCGAGCTTGTGCTGCACGGGAAGCTCTTCCTTGTATATTAGTCTTAGCAGTACATTTGTGTCCAAAGATTGAGAGATCATAGGCGAGGCTCTCTCTGGTTAAAAAGGGCTCGTGTGTCAGTCAGGGGTTCAATCCCTGGCTTCTTCCAGGAGCTTATCAATTCGAGGGCTTCGTCAAAGGTGTCGGCACGCTTGATAGTGATCTCATTGCTGCCTTCATCTAGTCGGGCCACAACCTGGTCTCCTGGCTTTATTTCGAGCTTCTTTCTCCAAGCGGCAGGTATAACTAATTGACCTTTGTTAGATAAGGTTAGAGTTGTCATATGAACCCCTTTCGTACAACATTTGCCTAATTGTTCTACTTCATTATAACATCCTACATTATGGAATTTTTTCCTATAGAAGAGCTTTGCGATAGCATGGACGCACTCCGCCAGCGTGGACTGAAAAGAGGGGATGGCATTGTTCGCCGTTATTAGTTAAAATATTTGAACCATTAACGGACAAGAAGCTATTTCGAGGAGTATTGATGACAAGCATCTTTTCACTGACGGGCAAAACTGCCCTGGTTACCGGAGCCGCTACGGGCATTGGGCGTGCGATTGCGCTTGACATGGCGACAGCGGGTGCCGACATTGCGCTGAACCACTATGGCACGCCTGAGGCCGCCGCAGAAGTGCGCGAGCTGATCGAGGGCTTGGGTAGGCGCTGCGAGGTTTATGACTGCGATGTCGCAAGCTACGACGCCTGCAAGCAGATGGCCGCAGATGTCTTAGGCGACTTTGGTCGACTTGATATTTTGGTTAATAATGCAGGCATTGCGCGAGACAATCCGCTGCTGCGTATCAGCGAGACAGATTACGATGAAGTCATGGACGTCAACTTGAAGAGCGCCTTTAGCTTAACGAAGCACTTCTATTCTCATTTCATGAAAAACCGCGCGGGGTCGATTATCAACATTGCCAGCGTCTGTGGTTTGAATGGCTGGGTCTGGCAGACAAACTATGCAGCCTCTAAAGGTGGCATGATTGCGCTGACGAAGACGACGGCTAAAGAGCTCGCGGGTAGAGGCATTACCTGCAATGCGATCTGCCCGGGCTTTATCGCCACGAACATGACGGCGAAGCTGAAGGGCGAGAAGCGTGAGGACTTTGCTGCCGCCATTCCTGCGCGTCGTGAGGGCAAGCCTGAAGATGTGTCTGCCTTGGCCGTCTTTTTGGCAAGCGATGGTGCGCGCTATATCACGGGTGAAACGATTCGTGTCGACGGTGGCCTGTGTATCTAGGGATGGGATTAGAATAGTGGCGGAGGGGGTGGGATTCGCGTGTATTGCTGCGCAATCCACGGGGACCTCGCTAGCGCTCGGCCGCAAATGCTCCTAAGGTCGCATTTGCCCCTCTCGGGTTCGAATCTGTGAAATATATAAAAAGCTGGCGGAGGGGGTGGGATTCGAACCCACGAACGGGGTAAACCGTTGCTGGTTTTCAAGACCAGTGCATTCAGCCGGACTCTGCCACCCCTCCGCATATTGATGTGAATGCGAGCAAGCTCAAGCTTTCACAAGTAATGTATTCTACACAGCATTGTTGGCAAATACAAGTATCAAATTAAGGTCAAGGGCGAGACCCCGCGTCGGAGCGCGGGGTGACGAGGGTGGGTCAAATGTGAGACCCCGGCTCGGAGGCCGGGGTGACAGGTGGAGGGCTAGGGGGCCTTGTCGTGGGCGCGTTGTGCCATGTACTCTTGCGAGTTAAAGGCCTCATCACCCTTTGCGGGCTTGACTAGGCGGTAGCTGCCGTCTGCTTTTAGCTCCCAGGCTTTAGCCGTATCGCGTAGCTGCACCATCAAAATGTCGAGGATCTCTGCCTTTGCGTCCTTGTCCAAAATGGGGCAGGCGATCTCGATTCGGCGCTCGGTATTGCGCGTCATCAAATCAGCTGAAGACATATAGACTTTTTCTTCGCCTTCGGCGCCAAAGCAGTAGACACGAATGTGCTCGAGGTAACGACCGACAATGCTGATTACCCTGATGTTATCGGTGTATCCTTTGACGCCTGGCAGCAGGCAGCAGACACCACGGACTATCAAAATGACCTCAACACCATCTTGCGAGGCCGCACTCAGGGCTTTCATGATCTTCTTATCAGACAGCGAATTACACTTGAAGAGGATGCGGGCAGGCTTGCCGGCAAGCGCCTTCTTGCGCTCTGCTTTGATGAAGTCGAGGAGCGTGCTCTTCAGAGTCGTTGGGGCAACGGCCATTTCTGAATAATCAGAACTGGGTTCCCCCAGTAGGAGACTATTAAACAGAAGGGCCGCATCTGCGGTAATACCCTTGTCTGCCGTAAAGAGGTTGAGGTCGGTGTAAATGCGCGCCGTCAGCTCGTTGTAGTTGCCCGTTGAGATCTGGGCAATGTGCTTGATCTCACCCTTTGACTTTTTGGTGATGAGGCAAATCTTTGCATGAACCTTGTAGGCAGGTAGGCCGTAGATGACGCGACATCCGGCGTCCTCTAAGCGTTGAGCCCATTCGATATTGTTCTTTTCGTCAAAGCGTGCGCGCAGCTCGAGCACCACGATGACTTCCTTGCCGTTTTCTGCCGCCGTCATCAGCAGCTGTGCAAGCTGCGAGTGAGCACCAATGCGGTACAAAGTAATCTTGATCGAATGTACATCGGGAGACTCTGCTGCTTCGCGAATCAGTGCGAAAAAAGTCGACATGCTCTCGTAGGGGTAGGTAACCAAGAGGTCCTTTTCTTCGACCAGTTTGATGACCTTTCTTTTCTGCTTTGGTGAAAGTGATTCTGCCGGGATGCGCGCAGGCCACACCAGAGGGTCACGAGATTCCTTGCTGAGCAAGCCAGACACAGAATTAATCGAAGAAAAGTCGAGCGGCGCATGAGAGAAAAAGACCGAGCTGTCATCGAGCTTCAGTTTCTCGCACAAAAAGTTTTGCAGGGTGGGGCAGAGGCTTGTGCCATTGACCTCAAGGCGTACCGGCGCAAGTCGCTGTCGCCTCTTGATGAGTTCCTTCATGTGTTTGCGGAAATCTACGGACTCGTCTTCATCTGCCCACTTGTCTTCATCAAGGGTGATGTCAGCGTTGCGCGTTACGGCCAAGGCGACCTTTTCACTTATGGATTGCGTGCTAAAGACCTGATTCACATGATGCAAAATAATGTCTTCCAGCAATACTATGCGCAGACCATCGCCCGGGATAACGACCAGGCGATCGATGTTGTTGGGCACGGGGATGATGCCAAAGCGATCGCGATTCTTGCGCTTTATGATGCAGGCAACGTGAATCTGTTTGTTCGTCAGGTGGGGGAAGGGGTGGTTAGCACCGATGATCTGCGGTGACAAAAGAGGTGCGATGTTTTGTTCAAAGTGAGTCGTCAGTGCCTTGACCTCATCACTGCTTAGTTCAGAAATCTGGCAGAAATGGACGCCCTCCGCCGCTAAATCTGCAACGACCGAATCATAGGCCTGGCCCATCAGCTGGTAGTGCGGCTTTGTGGCCGATAGTATTTCGTCGATTTGTTCCTGGGCGTTCATGCCGGTGCGGCCGTCGACGTAGGGCTCGTCTAAGACGACGTGGTCTGTTAGTGAGCCGACGCGAATCATGAAAAACTCGTCGAGGTTGTTGGCGAAAATCGATATGTAGCGAAGGCGTTCGAGCAGCGGGACCTCTGCGCGGGTGGCCTCGAGCAGCACGCGTTCGTTAAAGCGTAGCCAGGAGAGCTCGCGGTTTTGCATGTAGTTGCGGTGCTTGAGGCAGACTTTTGACATGGATGATTCCTCTTCTAGTTCGAGTCTAGTACGACGTCTGGGCGGCGGATGACCCGCTCGAGCAGGTAACCTTCGCGCAGACCGTAGCTGCTAACCAGTAAACTTTGGACTTCGAAGCGCTTGACGGCTTCGTTTAGTATGAGCATGCCGGGCAAGATGGTCAGGGTACGTTCGGGTAGCCACTGGACAACTATCTGAAAGAGCTTTTTGTCGCCGCTTGCCAGCAGTTTGACCAGTTCGTCTAAGTGGGCTGTTTCGAGCAGCTCACATTCTTTGGGCAGGTCAAAGTATTTTCTCATGAGTTTTGCTGATGCGCGCGCGGTGCCGCCAACCCCGAGCATGAGCGGCGTTTTTTTCTTTTCCCAGGTGAAGCTGTCGAACTGTTTGCCGATTTCGATTTTGAGCTTGCGTAGTTCTTCTTTGTTAGGGGGCAGGTGGCTGACGTTGTTCATAAAGAGGTTCAGGCTGCCGATGGGCAGGCTGATGGCGTTGATTTGTTTGTCGCGCTTGAACTCGAGGATTTCGGTGCTAGCGCCACCAATGTCGAGGTAGATGCCGCGTTTACTTTCAGGTGGCAGGCTGTGTGACGCGCCGGCAAAGCCCAATAGCGCCTCTTCTTCACCTGCTAGTATTAGTGGCTTGATACCCGTCTCTGCTTTGAGGATTTTCAGCACCTTTGCGCGATTGTTGACGCCGCGCAGTGATGCCGTAGCAAAGACGTGGATGTTTTCTTCGTCGACGAAGCGGCGTGCGATGCGCAAGAAATCACCCAGGGCCTTTGTGGCTTTACGGGTGCCGTTAGAACTGAGATCGCCATCTTTGACGTAGCGCGCAAGCCCGATGGCCTCCTTTTGGCGCAGCATGATGGACAGCTTGTTTTTCTCGAAGCGATAAATCGCGAGACGAAAAGAATTCGATCCCATGTCGACTACCGCATACTTCACTTTTTGAATACCTCCCCCAGTATGGACCCCTCCTCCAAAAAAAGTTGCACAGAGTGGGTGCAGTTACTATTGTAGGATATTTTGTGAAGTAGATTTGTATTGGGAGAAAGAAAGTGGTGGCTGGAGCCGGACTTGCAGGGAGGTTTGATGGTGGCTGGAGCCGAAGGGGAGAAAAATTGATGGTGGCTGGAGCCGGACTTGAACCGGCGACACGCGGATTTTCAGTCCGCTGCTCTACCAACTGAGCTACCCAGCCATACAAAAACGAATCAAAACGCCAAATCAAGCAAAATAATGCGATAAACGTAACAAAATGGCGTTATTTGCACAAACCTTGCTTAGTGCGCTACCAATAGTATAGTAAAATTGTGAAAGCTGCAATAGCCATCTTCGCGCAATTGTGCGGCGATGAAGGCAGACCCGCGAAATGCCGTGCGACCTGCCTCGATGCGAAGCTTTAGAAGGGAACAACAATGGCACATGGATATGCTGGGATGGGTGATTACGTATCGCTCTTAATGGGTCTTGTCTGGGTGATTGGATGCATTATCCTTTTTGCAGGTGCTTACTTGCTGGGGTCGAAAAAAGGCGGGCGCGTCGCCGCTAAATACACGGCCACTATCACCTGGGTCTTTTTGGTCGGCTTCGTCTTGATCATCGGCTACGCCTACTTCATTGGCGAGGCTCAAGTCTTCTTCGAGTCCTACGGCTATCCCGTCATCATCGAAATGTTCCTGCTGGCCCTGGGCTGCGTCTGGATTATGTGGTTCATGGCGACTCAGTACGCCCGCGGCCGCATCGCGATTGACGAGCGCTTCGGCTCAAAAGAAAACTATCTGCGCGCCAAAGAAGCGGCAAAGCGTGCTGCAAAGGGCGAGGCAGTTCCTGCCGTTGCCCCTGTTTCTGCCGTTGGCGGAGCAACCCATGACCCATCACTGGCACCCCACCTTGCTGAAGGCGTGGCTGCTGCCACAGCAGTCGGCGCGGGTGTTTCAGCACTTGAACATCATCATGCCATGGATTCTGGCGTCACTAATACCATGGCCGCTATAGATCCTGCGACAGGCATGCCTGTTGGCGCTCCTGCTGCAGCACCGGTCGCGCCAGTCACACCAGTCGCGCCAGCACCGGCTGCACCCGTCTATGAACCTGCAGTCGAGCTCACACCAGCACCAGCTGCCTATGATCCTTATGCGCAAGCTCCCGCAGCTTCGGTACCTGACTATATTGCGCAGGCGATTAATCCTCAACCGGTGCCCCCGGCACCGGTAGCACCAGCTCCTGCGGCTGCACCTCTCGCGACACCTGGTCCTGATATGGTGGCACCCTTGCCCCTGGGCGCTTCTGCCCCCACTGTCATGCCTGCTAGTGATGAAGCCTGGCTGCAAGAGCTCGGTTCTGCCGCTGTTGCATCACGCGGCGTCGAACAGGCAGTGCCGGCATCCCCGCTCGGCTCATTTGCGCCAGCACCAGCTGCTCCAGCCGCGCCGGGCTACCCAGCCCCTGCAGCACCTGCTTACGTGCCCGCACCGCCTGCAGCTCAAGCTCCTGCTTACGACCCCTATACGGGTCTGCCTCAGGCACCTGCCCAGGTTCCGGCAGCAGCGCAAGCTCCGGCAGCGCCCGGCTATCCTGCACCGGCAGCACCTGCGTATGACCCCTACACCGGACTGCCACAAGCACCCGCAGCAGTACCTGCACCTGCACCGGTAGCGCCACCAGCGCCAGTCCAGCCGCCAGCTCTTGACCCACGTACGGGCATGCCCGTTTCACCTGCACCTGCACCTGCGCAAGCACCAGTGCCTGCAGCTGCACCACCAGCTTATCCGCAGGCGCAGACACCGCAGCCTGGCTACCCGCAAGCGCAGCCGCAAGCACAGCCCCCCATGCCACAAGTGCCCCAAGCACCCCAAGCACCGCAGGCTGTCTGGCCTGGTCAGACTCCTCCGCAGGCACCGCCTGCACCACCAGTACCACCTGCACCGCCCAGTCCCTACGGCTACTAAGCCTTTTGTCATTATGAGCCCGCGGGAATCGACCTGCGGGCTTTTTTACCGTCGAAAGAAGTTGATATGGAACCACTGAAAAATGTGCTCGGTCGCAAAATGTTGGTGCTTGAGGGCGCCATGGGTACGATGTTGCAGCAGGCGGGGCTCATGGGCGATGGTGCTCCTGAAGTCCTGAACCTCATCGAGCCCGAATCGATTTCGCGCATTCATAGTTTTTATCGCCTGGCTGGTGCGGACTGCGCCATCACGAATACCTTTGGCGCAAACCGGGCAAAGCTTGCCCACTACGGCGTCGCTGACATGGTCGAGCCCGTCAATCGTAAAGCAGTCGGCATCGCTCGCAAGGGCGCTGCCCCCTATGTGCTGGGCGACATGGGCCCTTCGGGTCTTGCGGGCGCCAGCTTTGATGAGCTCTACGGCATCTTTCATGAGCAGGCGTGCGCACTGGCCTCGGGCAAGCCTGATGGCTTCTTGCTGGAAACCTTTACCGACATTGCTGAAATCCGCGCAGCCATTATTGCCTGCCGCGACGCAGCCGCAGACCTGCCGATCATCGCCTTGGTGTCTTTTGGCGAGGCTGGTCGCATGGAGCTTTCAGGCACCGACCCGCAGGCAGCAGCCGTGATTTTAGAGGGCCTGGGCGTTGATGCGCTGGGCATGAACTGCGGCCTGGGTCCCGCCCAAATGGAGCCCCTGGCCGCCGCCATGCGCGCAGCAAGTCGCCTCCCCATGGTGGTGCAGCCCAATGCTGGCATGCCGACTCTGGCTTCTGACGGTTCGACCGTTTTTCCCGGCAAGCCTGAAGAGTTCAGCGCCTTTGCTGCAGCCATGCGCGACCTGGGTGTGGCAGCCGTTGGTTCCTGCTGCGGCTCTGACCCCGAGTTCACGGCCTGTATTTCAGAAGTGCTGGCAGATGCGGAGTGCGTCCAATCCAGCCACTATGACAATTTTGGTCTGCGCATCGCAAGCCAGCAGACAGCACTGTCCATTGGCAAGTGCGTGGCAGGTTTTCGCCCGCTGCGCAGTATTGGTGAGCGCATTAACCCCACGGGCAAGCCTGCACTGAAGCAGCAGCTAACAGGTGGCAGCATGACGCTGGTGCGTAGCTATGCGGCTGAACAAATCGAGGCGGGTGCTGATATCCTCGATATTAACGTCGGTGTTGCCGGCATTGATGAGCCTGCGGTACTGAGCGCAGCTGTGAGCGCAGTTGGCAGCAGCTTTCCGGTACCGGTCGCCATCGACACGACGAATCCCGAAGCCCTCGAGGCGGCACTGAAAGCCTATCCGGGTAAAGCTCTGGTTAATAGCGTCACGGGCGAGGCGCGCAGTTTGGCAGCCGTGCTGCCCCTGGTGGCACGCTACGGTGCCGCGGTCGTCGTGCTGGCACTAGATGACGATGGCATTCCGGCTACTGCGCAAGATCGCCTTGCGTGCGTAAAGAAGATCCGCGACTATGCCCGTGCTGCTGGCGTGCGCGATGAAGACCTGCTGGTTGACTCTCTGGTTATGGCGGCAGCTGCTGACAAAGACGCCCCCCGCGTGACCCTTGAAACCATGCGTCTGGTGCGCGAAGAGCTGGGGCTTGCTACGGTGCTGGGTGTCAGCAATGTCAGCCACGGCCTGCCAAACCGCGCGCTGCTAAACGCCGCCTTTTTGACGGCAGCGGCAAGCTACGGTCTGGATGCCGCGATTGTTAATCCTAACGATACGGTCATGTCTGAAGCCATAAAGCTTGCCAATACTACAGCCGTTTGCGAGACCATGAGCAGTGACGCCTTTCACACGACCCCCAGCGCGCACAACACCCACTACGGCCGCGGCGACCACAGCAAGCCAGGGATAGAAGATGCCGCAGCACTTGCCCTTGCGACCTTCGAAGAGCTGCTGACCGAAGCACTTAAGCCGCAGCACATTCCAGCAGCAGCCGCTACTACTGCTGCTGACGGTGACCTACCACCCCTGTCAGCGCGCGACCAGCTGGCCCACGCGATTGTGCTGGGTGACAGCGATGGTGCGCCGGCATGTGTGGACGTACTCATCCGCGAAGGCGTCACGCCGACAGAAATCATCGAGGACATTTTGACGCCTGCCATCCAAGGTCTGGGCGAAGGTTTTGCTGAGGGCACGGTCTTTTTGCCCCAGTTGATGGTGGCAGCAGACGCCATGAAGGCGGCTGTTGACCAGGCGAAAAGCTATTTGCCAGAAAGGACAGCGGACGGGGCGGAGTCTGACACTGGTCAAGGTGGGACAGCCCAGGCATGCGTCGTGTTTGCCACCGTCAAGGGTGACATTCACTCGATTGGGAAAGACATTTGCTGCTCGCTGCTGGAAAGTCAGGATGTGCGCGTCGTGAACCTGGGTGTTGATGTGCCCGCACAAGTTGTCGTCGACGCCGTGCGCGAACACGCAGCGGGGGCGGTTTGCCTTTCTGCGCTGATGACGACGACGCTGCCTGCGATGACAGAGACCACCCGTGCGCTGCAGGCAGCCTATCCTGATTTACCCGTCCTGCTGGGAGGCGCGGTCGTGACCGAAGATTGGGCCGCCGCACAAGGCGCACTTTTCGAGCCTGACGCACCAGCACTGGCCGCCCGCATCGTCAAACTATTGAAGGATTAATATGTCTGACTTCGTCTTTTCATTCGAGGTTTACCCGCCTAAAAAGACCGCCCCCATCGAGGTGATTTACGAGGCCATTGCCCAGCTGTCGCAGCTCAAGCCGGACTATATTTCTGTCACCTATGGTGCTGGTGGTGGTGCGGCAACAGCGAGCGCTACGGTTGAAATCTGCAGCCTGATTCGCAATACCTACCACACCGAAACGGTCGCGCACCTGCCAGGTATCAACTTGACCTTCGACCAGGTAGCCTCGCTTTTGACGCGGCTGCGCGCCCATAACATCATGAGTATTCTGGCCCTACGCGGCGACCGCCGGCCAGAAGACTGCGTGCTGGAACAGGAAGGCGACTTTCACTATGCCAGCGAGCTGGTCAGCTACATCCGCGAACTCGACCCCCGCGGTGATTTCAGCATCAGCGCGGCCTGCTACCCCGAGGTCCACATCGAGGCATCAAGCGCCGCGGCAGACCTCGACCATCTGAAGCTCAAGGTCGAAGCCGGCGTCACAAACCTCATTACCCAGCTCTTTTTCGACAATCGCGTCTTCTACCAGTTCCTGGATGCCTGCTCGGTTGCCGGCATCGATGTTCCCATTCAGGCGGGCATCATGCCCCTGACAAACGCCCGCCAGGCAGCTCATATTATTAAGCTGTGCAACCCCCACATTCCCGCTGACTTGCAGGCCATGATCGAGCGCTACCAAGACGATGACGCCTCTTTTGAGGCTGCCGGCATCGAGTATGCAACCCAGCAGATTGCTGACCTGATTGATAACGCGGCGGAGGGCGTCCATCTCTACACCATGAACAGTGCTTCTACGGCGCGCGCCATTACTGACAGCATCTACCCCCTCCTAGGACGCTAACTCGCTTAACCACCTCACGCTTAGAAAGTACAAGCATTAATTGGATATCGAAGTGAGGTGCCATAGTGGTGTCCTTGTTGCATACTCCACATATCTCGACATATCCTCTTTTGTGGAGTATACTATCCTCAACCACAGGAGGATGTAATGGGAATTATCGAGGATGCCCTCAGAGAAGAAAAAAGTCGCAACCAGCAGGTTAGCGATCTTTACCAACGCGAAATCGACTCACTTCCTCGAGGATCTCTGACCATCAAGCAGGTTGGATCAAGGAGATATTGTTATCTCCGCTTCCGTGAAGGAAAGAAGGTGCGACTCCAGTATGTGGGAAAAGCTGAAGAGGTCGAAACAGACCTTCGCGCCCAGATTGATCGACGCCGCGAGCTCGAATCTCTTCTCAAGGATCTCAAAAGCGATATGAGTATCATCCGGAAAGTGATAAGAGACTAATGGAAGACAAAAGCGCGTCCACTCTAGCCCCACAGCTTGCCCCAGAATTTTGGAAGGTAGTCGAAGTACTTGAAGACACAGGTCTCTTGCCGCACCTTATGATAGTTGGCAGCTGGGCAGAGTACATCTATGCCCAAGCCTATGGCGACCAGCTGCTCGCGTCATTTAGAACACAAGATGTCGATATTCTGGTCCCGAATATCAGAATACCCAAAAAGGGCGTGAATATTTACGCTGCACTGGCTGACAAAGGTTTCGTTTACGATGAAAATATTGTCAACGGAGTCGGTAAAAAAGTACCTCTATCAGTTTGAGTAACGCGGCGGAGTGCGTCCATCTTTACACCATGAACAGTGCCTCTACGGCGCGCGCCATTACTGACAGCATCTACCCCCTCCTCGGACGTTCCTAAAGCTCTCTGGATTGTGGGGAATTTCTTTCGTCAAACAATGAAGAGGTGTTGTAAGGAAATGTGTATGAAAGTACATAGAATCTACTCGTTTTAGGGTCATTCTATGGATTCAAAAAGAATCTGAAGTGGAAATGCTAATCTGGCTTAAATGGTTCTGCATGTGGTCAAAAGGGAAGGATCCGCCATGCAAAAGAATAGCCTCTCACTTTATGATTTTCGCCTATTCATGAGCGTGCGTAGAGTTTCCCTAAGTTTGATCTTGGGAGCTGTTCTTGCTTGTGCTGCTTCACTTAGTCTACCCGAGTACGGGAGTGCAAAGTACAATTTTGGCACTGTTGCTGCTGGTAAATACCACTCTTTGGCGATTGACAAGGATGGGTATCTCTACGCATGGGGCATGAATTCATTTGGTATGCTGGGGTGTGGCACAACTCAATCGTTAAGAACTACCCCTTTCCGCATAGGTTCAAATAATGATTGGATATCTGTTAGTGCAGGTGAATTTTTTTCACTTGCTCTCAATAGTCAGGGTCAATTATTCTCCTGGGGGCGAAATCAATTCGGACAACTGGGCTGCGGCGGTGACATACTATCGAGAAGTGCCCTTCAAATCATCGAACCTCAGGTAGTGTGGAGAGAAATTGCTGCAGGTGGAAGTCATGCCTTGGCAATAGATGAAGAGGGAAGACTCTTTGCGTGGGGGAGAGACAATAATGGGCACGCAGGCGTGAGTATTAGAATTAACAGTCCGACACCTATACAGATTGGGTCTGACTCAAATTGGACAGCTGTCAGCGTAGGGTTTACGTCGTCTGTGGCTCTGAATTCAAGCGGTGAGATACATAGAATAGATGACACCGGGGTCGATACAACGCGTATTGCCCAAGGGCACTTTTGGACATCGGTTGCTTCAGCAACAACACATACCCTGGCAATCAACTCTCGCGGAGAGCTTTTTACGTGGGGACAAAACCGTGATGGTCAATTGGGTGACAATTCTCGTCCAGCGGCATGGAGGACCGAACCTGGTCAGATTGGCACAGAGAAGAACTGGGTTCACGTAGCAGCTGGAGATAGTTTCGCACTCGCGATAAATTCCGATGGCGAGCTTTTTACTTGGGGCGGGAATTGGCGTGGACAGCTGGGAGATGGTACCAACGACTCAAGTTTTGTTCCTTTGCAAGTTGGGTTTGCTAACGAATGGGTGTACGCGAGCTCCTTAGGCCAATTCGTACTGGCTGCTGACAAAAATGGTGAATTGTATGCATGGGGCGACAATGGATTTGGGCAAATTGGAAATGGATCATCCTCATCTATAACTGCACCTTGGCTTAATCCCAATCTACCGGTTCGTGTCGAGAGATCGCAGAGGTGGACAGGCATTTTTTCAGGTGACACTCATTCGTTATTAATTTGCTCATCTGGTCAGCTGTTCGGCTTTGGGCCGGTCAGAGCGTATGGTATTGGTGGCGAATCATTTGCACCTGCAGGAACTCCTGGCAGATTTGGCGGCACAGACATTTGGGTTGATGCTGCTACGGGTGCAGATCACAGCTTGGCCATCAATAACGAGGGACATCTCTATGCAGTAGGAATAAATGTTGTCGGTCAGCTGGGTATTGGCACAACAAGCGATAGCTTCACGCGAGTTCGTGTTTCTGGGGAAGGTAACTGGACGTCGGTTAGTGCCGGAGGACATAGTTCGTTTGCCATTAATAGTCGTGGAGAGCTCTATGCCTGGGGAGAAAACATAAGCGGGCTACTAGGACTTGGATTCTCAGGCTCTCCGGTTTTGCAGCCTCTGAGGGTTGGTCATGCTTCTAATTGGGTTAGCGTATCTGCGAGCCCTAACTTTGTCCTAGCTCTCAACGATCTAGGGCATATCTACTCTTGGGGTAATAACACCGGTGGGACACTCGGGATAGGCTCTTTTGGCGGATCAAGGACCCAGCCCATTCGAATTGGGCACAGCCAAAACTGGACAGATATTAGCGCCGGATTCTCGCATGCGCTAGCGATTAATGATCAGGGAGATGCGTTCGCGTGGGGAAGCAACTTCTCTGGTACTTTGGGCACAGGAGACACAAATCATAGAAGTGCACCGGTAAGAGTTGAGTCAGCGCATCAGTGGGTTAGAGTCAAAGCAGGTAGCTCAAGCTCTATGGGGATAAGCACAGAAGGAAAATTGTTCACATGGGGCTCTAATGGACAAGGACAATTAGGAGTAGGAACGTTCAGCGGACAATCGCTGCTGCCCACTCAAATCAGCGATTCCAAAAGCTGGCAGAACATCGCACTAGGGCTGTCTAGCGCCTTTGCCATTGATGACGCAGGCAAACTGTTTTCTTGGGGTCGGGGGGCACTAGGAGACGGTCCATCCGTCAGCAGAAGTGAGCCTGGGCTTGTTGGAAGCGCGGTAACCTTTGGCGGCTTTCATGTATTTGAGAGATCATCCGCTTTGGTGACCTTCAATTCTGCAGGCGGCTCATCAATTAGTTCCCGTTTTGTCGCGGCTGGTCGAGGCATCGGAAGTCTCCAGGTCCCCACACGCGAGGGGTACAAGTTTGACGGGTGGTGGACACAAACCCAGGGTGGGGTTCGGGTAACTCCTTTTTGCGCTTTTTTAGATCAGACTGAATTGTTCGCACGGTGGGCATCTTTGACGCCTCCACAGGTGCCACCACAGCAACTTCCGCCTCAACAACCTCAGTTGCCACAGCAGTCCGCAGCAGTATTGCCAGCTAGCATCACTATTAATCACCCCAATGCGGGGGCATTGATGCTCGTAGGGCAGACCAGACAGCTCAGTGCCAATGTATTGCCGGCAAATGCTGCGAACAGAAATGTTGTCTGGACGAGCAGTAATCCAGCCGTTGCCACTGTAGCGGCTAATGGTCAACTCAGAGCCGTGCGCCCAGGTAACGCCACTATTACGGCACGCACAGCGGCAGGAAATCGTGTTGCTACGACGACGGTGCGTATACAAGCATCGCCGGCGGCTCTAAACTCGAGCCAGCGCAACATTCGTATGCGCCAGGGCACGACCTTTAGAATCCCGCTCATCGTGCGTGGTACTACTAATACTGATGTCACCGTCAACTGGAGGACGACAAACAGAAATGTCGCCACCTTGGTTGCTGGTCGCACCAACGGCACGATGAACATTAGACAAAACGCCAGTCGCGTCTTGACTATCAGGGCAGTTCGACCCGGAACGGCACGCATCGTACTGACCGCACAAAACGGCAGGACAATTACCTACAACATCACGGTGCAGCGCAATAACCAGCGCCTGAACCGCGTGCGTATCTCTAACCTGCCACCGCGCAACACGATGAACAGAAATGTCACGCGTAACCTGTCCTATCGCGTTACC
>WRBW01000014.1 GCA_009784345.1 Coriobacteriia bacterium
AAGGTTGTGCCCGTGAACCCCTTCGAGACCATTGATGACGGCGTCATCAAGCTGGTAGACCTTGCCTGCAAGGGTGGACGCGCTACTAATGCAAGCCTGAAGCTAGGCGTCTGTGGTGAACACGGTGGTGACCCTGATTCTATCGATAAGTTCGCAGCCCTGGGCCTGAACTACGTCAGCTGCTCACCTTACCGCGTACCCGTGGCAAGACTGGCTGCTGCACGTGCAGCCATTGCTGCCAGTCAATAAGAGCGGTGTATCGATAGCGACACCCATTAAAAGAATCGACCTTGAAAGGAGGGAGCGCGCAGAGCTCTCTCCTTTTGCTGCCTTTTCTGACGCAACACGGGGACGCGAGACAAGCCGTCCCCTCGATGAATATCGCACAGAGTTCCAGCGTGACCGCGAACGTCTGCTGCACTGCAAGTCTTTTCGCCGCCTGTCACATAAGACGCAGGTCTTTCTGGCACCGGAAGGTGACCACTACCGCACCCGCATGACCCACACCCTCGAGGTCGCACAGATTGCGCGTTCGATTGCGCGCACACTGGCCCTTAACGAAGACCTCACGGAAGCTATCGCGCTGGGCCATGACCTGGGTCACACACCCTTTGGACACACTGGTGAAGCTGCCATTGATGAGGCACTAAAAGAACTGAGCCAAGCGGCACACACGCAGGCAGAAGGCACGCCCCGCAGCTTCAATCATGCACGCCAGTCCCTGCGCGTGGTCGAAGACCTCGAATACGAAGGTGCCGGCCTGAACCTCTGCTGGGAGACCCGCGACGGCATTCTGGGGCACTCGGGCCAGCATATGCCCGCAACACTCGAGGGCCAAATCGTGCGCACCGCAGACCGCATAGCCTACATTAATCACGACATCGATGATGCCCTGCGCGCTGGTGTGCTGCAGCCAGGCGACGTCCCCCAGCAGTACTGTGAAGTCCTGGGGCATACGGCGCCACAGCGTATTACGACGCTGGTGCAAGATATGATTGAAGCTTCCGTCGGACGCGACCTCATCGCCCTCTCAGAGCCCATTAACGAGGCCATGCTGGGTCTGCGCAGCTTCCTTTTCGAACAGGTCTACCTGTCACCGGTGGCAAAAACCGAAGAGCCGAAAGCAAAAAATGTCGTCAAGGCGCTCTTTGGGTATTATGTGAACAATTTCGACGAGGTCCCGCTGGAGTACCGTGTTCATAAGGACGGCACCCAGGTGGAGTGCGTCCAATCCTGCATCGACTACGTCGCCGGCATGACCGATCGCTATGCCCTGCGTCTCTATGAAGAGCTCTTCATCCCCAGCAGTTGGGATGTGTAAGAGTAGGCATGGCACGCTACAGCGACGAAGACATTATCAGGATTCGCGAGGCGACAAACGCTCTTGATTTAGTGCGGGAATACGCACCTGACTTAAAACCCAAAGGGCGTGACTACTGGGCCTGCTGTCCCTTTCACAGTGAAAAGTCGCCCTCCTTTAAAGTCGACCCTCACACGGGGCGCTGGCACTGTTTTGGTGCCTGCAGCGAGGGTGGCGATGTCTTTAGCTTTGTTCAAAAAACTCAAAACCTCAGTTTTCCCGAAGCAGTGGAATTCCTTGCTCAGAGGGCCGGTATCGAAATTGCGGTTGATCCGCAGGCAAAGGCTGCGGCTGCACGCCGCAAGCGGCTTCTTGCTGTTTGTGCTGACACCGCAGATTTCTATGCCACCTATCTGCGTAGATCACCCACTGAGGATGCCAAGGTTGCGCGCAACTACTTGACGCGACGCTCCATGGGATCTGAAGTTGCTGCTGCCTGGAAGCTGGGATTTGCGCCAGGTGGGGGAGCCCTGATAGCGCATCTTCGCAGCAAGGGTCACCGTGATGAAGACATGATCGCAGCTAACGTTGCAAGCCCCAGCCGCTATGGTAATAAGGATCTGCGAGACTTCTTTTTCAATCGCTTGATATTTCCTATTTCGGATGTACAAGGCCAGGTCATAGCCTTTGGTGGGCGCGTGCTTGATAATAGCGAGCCTAAATACATCAACAGCAGTGCGACGTCCCTTTTTGACAAGAGTCGAAACCTCTATGGCATCGATCATGCGCGCGCGGGCATCCACGCCCACAAAATGGTGCTGGTGGTCGAGGGCTACACCGATGTTATTGCTCTGCATCAGGCAGGCTATAACAACAGCGTAGCTATCTTAGGGACCTCATTAACCTCACAGCATGTCAAGATTTTGTCTCGCACGGCCAGTCGCATCATTTATATTCTGGATGGTGACAATTCGGGCAAGCAAGCAGCAGCGCGCGCTGTCCAGTATGTGGACAGCGCCTTGTCACCGGAATATTCTGCAACACCTGTTAATTTGGACGTTATCAGCCTGCCCGAAGGTGCAGACCCGGCAGACATGATGGCCCATGCCGAGGGCAAAAGGCAGTTCGAGGCACTGCTTGAGCGCACGCAACCCTTGGTTGAATTTGCCATCGACCTGAAACTCGATGACTGGGATCTCGCACGTCCCGAGGCTCGCATGCAGGCACTTCATGCAGCACTACCTATCCTGGCGCCGCTGAAAGGCACCTTGATCGTGGGCAGTTATGCGAACTATTTGGCGGACAGGCTGACACGGGCAGGCGGTAATTTCACCGAAGAGGTAGTGCTCGAGGCTTTGGAGAAAATCAAGGCTCCCGCAACGCCACGTGCACAAGGCAGTAGCCAGACGTCGGCTGCTCACCAGCAGGCACCTGCCTATGAGGGGCCAATCGACTTTGAAGCTGCAGATGAAGGGGCTGGTGTGGACGTGCTCCCCCAATTGTCACAGACAGAACTTGATGAGAGAGAGCTCTTGGCTCTGATGATCGTTCAGCCGTCCGCGCGTGAGCTCATTTTTGAAACGCAGACAGATTGTCCCTTCACCCATCCGATGTACCGGGCGATTTATGAGCAGATGGAAGAATCAATAGCGAAAGGCCAGCCAATTGAGGTGGCAGCGCTAGACGAATCTATCCCTGGTGTGGCACAATTGATAGCTGCCTATAATTTTGAGGACTCGGATGTGGCGGCTCGTGAGCTTGCTGGAAACCTTCTGTACCGTCTGAGGGAATCAGCACTCGAGCGAAAAATACGAATCATTCGCAGTGATCTTCAAAGGGATGAGAGCAATAAGACTCTGGTAGAGGCATTGACGCAGGCAAGCCGAGAGCTCCATGGGATACGCGCACGGCGCTTCGAATAGAAATGAGCCAGCTTGCACGGTCAAGAAATCCTGAGTTGTAAAAGAGAATAGTGGCAACGGCGCGCTTTTTTGCGTGTTGTTGTGCGAGCGCGCTTGCTTGAGGCAAGTGCGTAGATTGACGCCCATGTGTTAGCAATCGAAAAGGGATGTGAAGATGGCTCAGAAGAATACCGAACAGACTGAAGATAAAAAGCCTGCGGCAAGCAAGCCTGCTGCAAAAAAGCCCGCGGCAAAGAAGCCTGCTGCGAAAAAGGCAGCGGCAGTAAAGCCAGCTGCAAAGAAAGCGGCACCTGCGAAAAAGGCGCCTGCGAAAGCTGCAGCGAAGCCAGCGGCTAAAAAACCTGCAGCGAAACCAGCTGCGAAAAAGGCACCCGCGAAAGCTGCTGCTAAACCCGCCGCAAAGCCAGCTGCAAAGAAGGCAGCAGCTACCAAAAAGCCTGCTGCGAAAAAGCCTGCTGCAAAAAAGACGGCAGCGGCACCACAGGAAAAGGCCGTTGACGGCTTCATCAAAGAAATCATGTTTGGCGATGACGTTGCCCAGCAGTTCCGCCTGCTTATTGCAGAAGGCAAGGGCGCGGGCAAGCTCAGCGATGCGCAAATTCAAGAGGCGCTCGAAAGCGCTGTCGAAGAAGATTTTGACGCAGACCGCATCTACGGTTTCATCAAAGACCAGGGCATAAAGATTGATGACGCCGTAGCTAAAGAAGAAATCGACAGCGCAGAGATGATTGCGCTGCTCGATGACGAAGATGACAGCGAGGAAATTCCTCAAGTCAGCTCGACAGGCGTTGATGACGACGATGATGACATCGATTCTGATGTTGAAATCGCCGTTAGCGTAGACGAAGACAGCGAAGAGGTCGAGGTCGATGTCGAATCGATAGAAAAGATTTCTTCAGGCAAAAAGTCTGTCGACATCGATATCCGCGAACTCGAATCCATTATTCGTGAAACGGCAAAGCCCAGTGCCAAAAAGGGTAAGCAAACAAATCGCGAGCGTCAAACCGCGGTCACGATGACCACCGACAGTGTCCGTATGTACCTGAAAGAAATCGGCAAGGTCAACTTGCTGACAGCGGCCCAAGAAGTCGACCTCGCAAAGAAAATCGAGATCGGTCTTGAGGCTACCGACGAGCTTGAAAAAGCTGACGAGGAAGGCCTCAAGCTACCTCGTCCCATCGAGCGGCGCCTGATTCGTCAGGAACAAATTGGCCTTGAGGCTAAAGGACGCCTGGTCGAGGCTAACCTGCGTCTGGTCGTCTCTATCGCAAAGAAATACATCGGTCGCGGCATGTCCTTCCTTGACCTGATTCAAGAAGGCAACTTGGGTCTTATTCGCGCTGTTGAAAAGTTCGACTACACAAAGGGCTTCAAGTTCTCGACCTATGCAACCTGGTGGATTCGTCAGGCCATCACGCGCGCTATTGCCGATCAGGCTCGCACCATTCGTATCCCCGTCCACATGGTCGAAACCATTAACAAGCTCGTTCGTATCCAGCGCCAGTTGGTGCAAGAATTGGGGGAGGACCCCACACCTGAACAGATTGGCGAAAAGATGGGACTCGACGGTGACCGTATTCGCGAAATCTTGAAGATTTCGCAAGAGCCTGTGTCATTGGAGACTCCTATTGGCGAAGAAGAAGACAGCCAGCTGGGAGACTTTTTGGAAGACACCCTTGTTATGGGCCCCTCAGAGGCTGCCGGTCACGCCCTGCTGCAAGAAGGTTTGAATCGCGTGCTTGATGAGCTTTCAGATCGCGAGCGCAAAGTAGTAGAACTGCGCTTTGGACTGCTTGATGGCCATGCGCGTACGCTTGAAGAGGTAGGTCGTGAGTTTGGTGTTACCCGTGAGCGTATTCGCCAGATAGAATCAAAGACGCTCAATAAGCTACGCCATCCATCATATGCCGCCAAACTACGCGATTTCCTAGAGTAGGCTGTGCTATCATAATCAACCGACTGCTCCCATGGCGCAACGGTTAGCGCGGAGGACTCATAATCCTTAGGTTGTAGGTTCGAATCCTACTGGGAGCACCAACAAAAACAAATGCCACCTTTGCAGGTGGCATTTTTTTATTTCTCAGTGCGGCGAAAGAGGAGGAAGACAGCTGCCGCAACCAGGGCAAGCGAGCCTATCAAAACAGGTACGACCCAGGGATCAAGGTTGCGCTCGGTTTCAGTGACACCCGTGCGATACTCAATCAGGGCGGTGTATTCCTGACCACCTACTGCGTCATAGAAGACGCGAGCAAAAGAGCGCTCCCCATTGGGTCCGAGGCCCTCAAGCTCACGCACCGCCGTGTCAGGCACAGCAGCGTCAGCAGGGATGGCGGTTGCTAGCCACAGCTCTCCTACATCACTCAAGGGTGTGTAACTAAACTCAATGGCATGGTCTTCTGTCGATGGCACCGTGGGGTCTCCGGGAAAGGGAAATTCTATTTGGACGGCATGGGTTGTGTTCAAAACAACGGTGTAAATATCATAGTCGCCATCTGGGTAAACATTGTAGGGCGGCGCGATTTCTCCAGACCCAAAGGGCTGAGCTCCAAAACCAGCATAGACTTCACCGACCCAAAAGACGGGCGCACCGGCAGGGACATTGATCTCGACCGTTGCGGGCAATTGCAGGTCTTCAGAAATAACACCACGTATGGTGACGACCCATTCACCTTGCCAGTACATGACCTTGTATTGCAGGTTGTCAAAAGGCGAGGCAACGTCTGCACCCGCGCGTACGGGATTGTGCTGGGCGCCCTCCGCCACGTTTTCTTCAGCGGCAGAATCGACAGCGGTCACATCAGAATCAGTATCAGCCTCAGTTGCCCAGGCATAAACAGCAGGTGAACCTGCGAGAACAACAGCACACGCTACCAGCAGGAGTGACAGGAAAAACCTTCTCATGGACCTACTCCTCATCCTGGTTGTGAGCAGCACTGTTGCGACGGAACAGCAAGAACATTCCGACAGCAGCGAGGCCAACGAAGAGGGCAATACCGGCAACCACCAGGGGATCGCTGGTGCTCACGCCGCCCGTGTTGTCGCGGTAGGGCATGTTCACCGAATACTCAGTGCCACCCGTGGCGTTTTCAATCAGATAGCCAAAGATGGGTTCTCCCTCGGGACCTTCAGCCATGAATTCGAACTTTGGATCGGTGACCGCGCTGTTTTGTGGCAAAACGGCAATCAGATGGAGCTCTGGCACATCATGGATGGGTGTGTAACTGACGTTCATGCTGGGACCAGCCGCCGCGGGGCTTGCAGCAAGGGTGTAATCAAGCACGATGATGCGGCTCGAGGTCAACACACCCGTGTAAATGTCCAGACCGTTTTCGCTGCGGAACTGATAGGGGGTGGGGAACTCGGTGTCGTTTTGTTCAGCAAACCAGTAAACCGCGGAATGCTGCGGAACCGCAATCTCGACCGTCGCGGGCAGCTGTACATCTTCTGCGATTTCAGCGGTTACGCGCCCAATCCACACATCCTCAAGCGGGGACACCATGAACTGAATCGTCTTGAAGTTCGCAATGCCTGCGGGGGCAGGATTCGCAGAATTGCCCGCAGTTTCTGCGGCTCCTGCAATGGTTGTGGCAGATCCTACAACGGCAGCAAACAGCAGGGCAAAGAAACAAAGCGCAGCGCAAGGCGTCTTTACGCGTGGAATAGAAAGTTTCAACATTACATAAGCTCCTTCGTGGCATTTTCAACGCCTACTATTATACGCGGCACATAGTTTACGTGTCACTTTTCTCTGATCGATAGCTTGCAGGCACCGTACAGGCTGTTGTATACTTATCAATCGTGTCTTTGAACACCGTGTTTTGCTGTGTCAAAGCCACATAAATTGAAATGATATACCCAGATAGATTAGGTACCTCTTGTGCTGGCGCACAACGTACCACACAAAGAAAAGGACTCAGTATGGATGTCATCCGCGCTCTCGAGCAGCAGCAGATCAGAGAAGACCTTGCCCCATTCCAGGTGGGCGACAACGTAAAAGTTCACTACAAGATTATCGAAGGTAGCCGCGAGCGTATTCAGATCTTTGAAGGCCGTGTCATTCGCCGCCAGGGTGCTGGTAACCGCGAAACCTTTACCGTGCGTAAAATCAGCTTTGGCGTCGGCGTCGAGCGTACTTTCCCTGTACACTCACCAAAAATCGAAAAGGTTGAAATCGTTAGCCGCGGTAAAGTTAGCCGCTCGAAGCTCTACTTCCTGCGCGACAAGACCGGTAAGGCAGCTCGCCTCAAGGAAAAGAAGTTCTAGTCAAGCGCACACTCGTCGCGTGACTACTATAAGCAGCAAAGAACAAAAGCGTCTTGCCCTCATACAAAAGGGTGAGGCGCTTTTTGCATATGAACGCGAGCTCTATCAGCGTGGGGCGCGCTACGTCATCGGCATCGACGAAGTAGGTCGCGGGGCACTTGCAGGGCCAGTCACAGCGGCAGCTGTTATCCTGGGGCCTCGCTGGGACCCGTCCTGTGCCCCCGGTCTTGACGACTCAAAGAAGCTCAGTGCGAAAAGACGCTTCGAACTTGCAGACCAGTTGGCGGAGTGCGCCCAATCCTCCATCGCACACGTTGATGCCAACATCATCGATGAACGCGGCATTATGACGGCTCTTTATCAGGCCATGCGCCTGGCCGTAGAAGGCCTCGAGACACAGCTGGGCTTTAGCTTATCTGCAGACGACAAGGTGCTCATTGACGGTTTGCCGATTGGCCTTTTCCCGCAAGAAGAGGCCATCGTGAAGGGTGACGGAAAAATAGCCTGCATAGCTGCAGCATCTATTCTTGCAAAAGTAGCCCGCGATAACTTGATGCATTCTGCTGCAGACAGCCATCCAGCTTACGGCTTTGATTCCAACAAAGGCTACGGATCATCGCAGCATCAGGATGCCCTAGCGCAAAAAGGCCTGTCGCAGCTACATCGCAGAACTTTTTGTAGAAATTTCTTGCAAGATACTTTGTTCTAGAGTTTTGCTCAAAAAGGGCGAAAATCCTGTGTGAAAAATCGAATCTTTAATCTTTCTTTCATCTTTTATTAATCTTTCTTTCATCTTTTTTTAATCCTAATGCACGTTTGGATTAATGCCGCTTTAATGTCTGCCCCGTATCATCAGCTCAAGAAAAACTGATGTGAGGGGTGGAACATGACGACAGCTAAAGCACAGGGACAGGCAACGACAACTAAGAAGGGTCCTGACAAAAAAGAGCTTGCTCGCCTCAAACGCTTGCACATGGCGCGTAAAGGCGAAGATCTAGCTTGCGACTTTTTGGTACGCCATAAGATGAAAGTAGTGGACCGGAACTGGAGGTGCAGCTACGGGGAAGCAGACATTATTGCGCTTGATGATCGCACCCTGGTCTTTTGTGAGGTCAAGACGCGTAAAACGCGCAGTCACGGTAGTCCAGAGCTTGCCGTCACACGCAAAAAGCTGAGCCGCTATAAACAATTGGTCAATGTCTACTGCAGCCGCTGTGCCATCAGGCACCGGGCTGTTCGCTTTGACGTCATCACGATATTTGTCGATGAGCTTAAAGGTTCAGCAAGGTTGCGCTATATTCGAGACGCTTATGCTGGCAGCTAAGAGCGCTCAATATCACTACAAATCACGGCGCTACAGCGAGGTGCTTTCTGCTGGTATGCATGGGGTTGAGCCCAAAGCAGTGTCAGTGCAGGTTCATTTGACCACGGGTCTCACGGCCTTTCACATCGTAGGTCTCGGTGATCAGGCGGTAAAAGAGTCGCATCGCCGGGTTTGTGCCGCCCTAAAAAACAGCGGCTTTAGAGTCCCCGACGGCGTCATAACGGTTAATCTGGCACCGGCACTGATGAACAAGTCGGGTACGGGTTATGATTTGGCAATTGCCCTGGGGATACTGATGGCAGATGCAGAACTTGATGCTGCGCACTTCAAAAACCACCTCGTCGTAGGCGAGCTCGGGCTTGATGGTTCGGTGTCTCCGGTGCGCGGCATGGTTGGCTACGGCATTCTTGCGGCTCAAAGTGAGCAAACTCTCGTTTGTTCAGACGCAGCTTTGTATGACCAGCTCATTGACCTCAAGGTCGTCGAAATCAAGCATCTGAGTCAGCTGCATTACCTCGAAGATCTGCAGGCACGGCGGACTCAAGCCCTGGACGATACAACGCTTGCGCCGCCCATTTCTGCCTGCGGCGACTACGCCGATGTCGTCGGACAGCAGCAGGCTGTGAGGGCTTTAAGCATCGCTGCAGCAGGCCAGCACAATGTCTTCATGGTGGGACCTCCGGGCACGGGCAAGACCATGCTAGCCTCACGCCTGCCGAGCATCCTGCCGCCCATGGATTCAACGCAGCTCGTCGAATCTGCCCTGGTGTTTTCGGTCGCAGGCGCCGCCTTTGACCATAGCAGCAGGCAAAGACCTTTTAGGGCTCCGCATCATTCAGCAACGATGCCTGCCCTTGTTGGTGGGGGCATGCCCGTGCGTCCTGGTGAAGTATCCTTAGCACATAACGGCGTGCTCTTCCTTGACGAGATGCCCCAGTTTTCACGCACTACCTTGCAGGCCCTGCGCCAACCTATCGAAGAGGGGAGGGTGCGTCTCGTCAGAGCTCAGGGATCCTTTGAATTTCCTTCGAACTTCATGATGGTGGGCGCTGCAAACCCCTGTCCCTGCGGCTACTACGGCGACCAGGCAACTAACTGTCGCTGTCTTCCTCATCAAATTGAACAATACCAAAACAGGGTTGGCGGCCCGCTGCTGGACCGCTTTGATCTCTTCATTACCGTACCGCGCCCCAACCCTGACTTTTTCTTCAAAAAGGCAGCAGCACAAACACAGTCCGTCACTTCGGCAGAGCTCTACCAGCAAGTCAGCAAGGCACGTGCCTTTGCACAAAAAGCAGGTAGGCCTTCAGTCCACGGTTTAAGCAGGCAACAGCTTTGCGCCACAGAACTCATCGAGCCGGCAGCGGTAAATCTCTTGCGCAGGGCAGCACACAACCTGCAGCTGTCCGGTCGTATGATTGTCGCCTCGCTGCGCCTTGCACGCACTATTGCAGACCTTGACCAGTCCAAAAGAGTCACCGCGACGCATCTCAGTGAGGCTCTGTCCTATAGAAAGACGTGGAATCATGTTTAGTACCCTTTACCCACATCAAAACCTCGAACCAAGTCCACCAGTATCTACTGCAAAGAATTGTGCCTATCCCGACGGACTTCAAAGCTTCGAGATTGACAGCGATGATGCCTCCTATCCACAGATAGTGGGCGAGAGAATGCAGTCAGTACCCACGCTCTACGGCATCGGACGCGAAGACTCATTGCGCCCAGGAATAGCCATCATTGGTGCCCGCAATGCCACCCCCTATGGAAAGCGGATTGCACGCCTTGTGGGCAGTTGGGCTGCAGACCTCGACATGGTGGTCTATTCTGGCGGAGCCCGCGGTTGCGACCAGGCAGCACATCAGGGTGCCCTCGAGGCTGGTGGCATCACGGTTGCCGTCATGGGTTGCGGTGCTGACATCTCTTATCCAACGCGTGCCGGTAAGCTGCTGTCCCAGATTGCAGAACAGGGCGCCGTGATATCTAGTTACCCCTGGGGTGCTCCGCCCATGAAGTATCGTTTTCGGGAACGCAATCAGCTCATTGCGGCACTGTCAGACCTCGTGGTCGTCGTAGAGGCACGTCTGCCCAGCGGAACCCTCTCAACGGTTCATCATGCCCTCGAGATGGGCGTGGCGGTGGCAGCCGTACCCGGTTCAATACTGTGCCTTGAATCAGCGGCACCTAACAGACTCATAAGCGAGGGAGCAGCGCCCATTTGCTGTCGGGAGGACCTTGCCATTGCCTGCAACTTTTCATCAAACCGGCTCGAAGTACCAGCTATCTTCCAGCAGTCACGCTTTGACTTTGCTTCAGAAAAAGGCTCAGCACCAGATGCCCTGCTGCGTGAAATCGCAAGCATGCCCCTGTTGCCAGACGAGCTCGCGCTCAGCCTTGACAGAAGCGTTGCAGAAGTCCTCGAGACCTTGGGAAGCTATGAAGTTCAGGGGCTCGTTCAGCGTCACCCAGATGGACGCTACGGACTGCCAGAAAGCCAGGCAGAAAGGAGTCGTGCAAGATGTTGAAAACTCAAGAACAAAACAGGAGCCTTCCCTGGTCAAAGCAGCCACCCTTGAAGAAAACTCAGACTCTCGTAACGGTAGCAGGTCTCGAGCACAAGGTAGGGGCAACTCATCTGGCACTGTCTCTTGCGCTTAAGGCAAGCAAGCGATCTCTTGCTACAGGAATCATCCTCTCACCCGAAAGCTTTGATGCCTTGGCACAGTATTATGTGATTTCCGTCAGAGAAGAGTCCTGCGGGCAAGGAAAAAAGGTTAAAAGATTTGCGAGCTTTGCTGGGCTCAGCATTATGTCAGGTGTCTTGCCAGGCGACCTAGAAGGCTTTGACTTGCTGGTATGGGATTGCGGCTTACTGCCCCATGCGCACCGACGTTTTGCCAGCGGTGATCTTTGCTGCCTCGTCAGTGGAGGCCAGCCATGGGAGCTCGAGCCACTCAGCATTCTCTTGATGAATCTCAGTTATGCAGAACTTGAACAGTACGTTATTTGCTTGCGGGGCGCACGCGAAACAGATTTCGAGCACATTAGGTCCCAGATGGCGGGGAAGGTTCCCTGCATCAGCATCATGCACAAGCCAGAGTGGAGCGAGGTTGAGCTTCGTGAAGACTTGACCTTGATTTTGCGTCTCGCCGGCTTTTAGAATGTCAGGAGGATTCGATGTTAGAGATGAGTGCAAAAACCGTCAGCAATGCCCGCGACACAGCTTGCTTGCCAGGACTTCGCAGTGACCTACTAATAAGAGGACGCCTAAAGCGCGAGCAGGAACTCGAGCAAAAGCATCGTCAAGAACAGAAAAAGCAGGATCAAGAGGCAAGGCAGGATAAACGAAGGGAAATCCGCAACAAACCCTGGGTGCGGCTGTCAACGTCATTTGCTAATCTGCTCTGGGTGCTTTTCGTATCCCTTGTCCTAACACTTGCTGCCAGCTACCTCGTGTCTCATCCAGAGACTTTGGAGAGCATCCTGCGTCCCCTACAGCGCTTGCTTCGAACAGAAACAGCTGGAGCATCTGCGGGCCTCATCAGCGGTGGACTGCAGGGTCAGTTTCTGCGGCGCGTCTACGCAGATGCGCAGCTCAGTGTCTCGCAGGACTTTGGGCTCGAATACCTCGACAGACAAGCAGATATCACTGAAGTCTTTGGGCGTAGACGTGATTATGCGAATAGAGGCTATAGAGGTCAGTTAGGGCTTGAACGTGTAGAGCTCACCCCCGTTGTTGCTGTGCGCAGTAGCATCGTTGACCGCGTGGTGACTTTTGAGGATTTGCCCACTAACGATGTCGCCCAATTGCCTGCCCAGCAGGTCTTTCAATTGAGGACTGCAGAGGGGCTTGGGTCATTAGGTGAAGTGAGCCTGCAAGCTGCTCACTGGGAGTGGCTCGTTACAGATAGAGATCCTCATGGTCTTCCGCTTGCCTACACTGCTTTTGTCACTTTCAGGGGTGAGGAAAAGTGGCTTGAACAAACAGCGATTCGTGCAACTGCCTACTATAGTGGTCAGGCAGATAAACTCGAGATATTTGCCACAAGGGGAGGCGAAGCTCTTCCCAATACCAGTCCTGAACCCTTTACTGCGCCAGAACTTGATGAGATAGAAATTATCGAAAGCGAGACCTTTGTCGAAGAGTCCACGCGCATAGAACCTTCTTTTGAGGCAGCGCTTTTACCGGCGACAACCTTGAGTTCGGATGAAGATAAAACTAGCATCATACCCCTCCTTCTAGGTATCACAGCAGCTGCGGCGAGCGCCGCAGCTACCGGCGCGGTAGCCATCTACTGGCGCCGCAGAAAACGCGATGAAGACTTACCGTCATGAATTTTGTACCGTTGATGAACTAAATGTGCCCAATTTTCAAAAAGGAAATTTCGCACATTTGAATCTCAATTTCATATATTGTTGAAATATTCTGGTTTAGGTATATGCTCAAATTATTCATCTATTTCCTGTGCTAACGTGTTTCCCTGTTAAAAAATTATATATATTCGAAGGGGACCACTGTGAGCACTACGAGTGTACAAAATATTCATTCTGCTGGACGACCGCAACCTCAACAATTTTCATTGAAGAAGCGATGCATAGCTTTTTTCTTGGTGTTTCTCATGACCTTCACCAGTATCCCCACCCATTACTTCGGGGGTGGGCTCTTCAATTCTTGGGGTGTTTTTGCTACTCGACAAGAAGCAATTGCGAGTGAACCGCTGGAATTGTGCGAGTGTTGCGAGGACCTGCCCCCAGGGTCGCCCTGCTTGCTTGTTGGGCCAGATCGAAGCATTGAAGAGGGATATTGGCCTGCACCAGAGGGCTTTGAATTTGCCGAAGACAGCATTTCTGAATTTGTTGACCAAGAGCTCATTTATTTAACTGAAACTTCAAATATATTTTTCAATTCTGAAACCAGAGAAGAGACAGAAGAGTTCTTTTCGTTACCTGTCAGATTTGAAGACGGCGACGGCGAGCTTGTCGAAATTGATCCTTCACTTGTGGCTAGCAACATTGAGGGTATTGCTTATGAAACATCAGCAGGTCCCACTTCGAACTTCTTCCCTGAAGTAATCAGTGGAGCCAATCCATTTGTACTTACGAATGATAATAGAGAAATCAACTTCAGCATCTTGAAAGATGAGGAAGTTGTACTGCGTGAACTTGAAGAAATTGAATTTATTGATCCCTTCGGTGAAGCAGAAGACCGCCCACTAGCTGCTATATATGACATAGGGGACGAACTGTCCTTTCGAGTCCATTCAACTGACATTGGAATCAAAAGTGAATTCATTTTAGAATCAATGCCTGAATCCAACGTTTTTACCTATGAGCTATCCCTAACAGGGTTGCGCGCAGAGCTGTCAGAAGAAACTACAGCAGTCCTGCTCTTTTGTAGCGAGGACGCAACCACAACCCCGATTGCTGTTATCCCCGAAGGTATCATGTGGGACGCATCTGAAGATGGTGCCTATTCACATGATATAGCCTACGACTTGGTGCGTATTTCTGAAGGGAAGTACCATCTGTCCCTTGTTGTCAGTGAGGCCTACCTCAAATGCGAAACACGAGTATTTCCCATTACGGTAGACCCAACTGTGCAGTGGCAAGGAACAGCAGCAAGCAATGCTCAGTGGTTTTCAACCAATTGGGTTAGAAATGGTGCAGACGCGGCGAGTGTAGTTGGAAACACCAATTCCATGCCATTTGGTACTGGAGCATCAACGGGACGTGTTCACCGTTCATTTGTGCAGGCTGGCGCAAACTTTACAAACAACATCAGAGGAATGTCAGTCACTGCGGCTCGCATAGATCTAACCCATAGAACGCAGACTTCAGGTCTTGTTGTGCAAGTCCATCGGGTCACGGGAAACCTCCCATCTGGTGGTGTAGGAACCCTTACCTGGAATAACGCACCCGCTACGGCAAGCATTAGAAACATCACAACTGCAGGTGCTAGATCGGTTCATGGGGTAGATGTAACCGCCTGGGCACGAGGTGTTGCCAATAACACGATGCCAAACCAAGGATTCATGATCCGGGCAAATAATGAGTCTCAGTATGGCGAGTTCTATGGTGCAAATGATGCAAATGCTGGTAGGCGCCCAAGGCTAGTGGTGACGCGTGTGGCGCCCCCAACAGCGCCAACTGCCGTTTTCATCGGGACTCAGTTCTGGCGACCAGGACAAGCAAACCCGACCCTTACCTGGGGTGTTATCAATGCAGCGGCTGGCTTTAACCGTGCAGAATATCGCATCGTACAAGGCACCGTTTCAGGTGGCGTCCATGTAGGGACAGCTACCGCACACACCGGCTGGATTCACTTTAATCCGGGTCAAACCATACCCATTCCTGCAGCAGCAAACGGCTGCGTCCAAGTTCAAGTAAGAGGTATCGACAATACGGGGGTCGCAGGTCCACACGGCTTTGCTTGGCTCCATATTGCAAGAAATGCACCCAGCTTCACCTTGGGAGATATCACCAATCCTCCAAACAATGCAGCAAATTTTGCCGGTAGTAGAAATCCTGCCATCAATCTAACTAACATGAGAAATGACATTGCGTGCAATGCTACGACCCTGCGCATAGAGGCAGCTGTTGTTCGCCCAGATGGGATCACCGGTCCCTTTCGGGCAGTATATACGCGTGCAGGAAATGCCGTAACGTCAAGCAATTCACTGCCTGCAACTTTTGTAAATGACTTTATTCCTGGTCACAGTAGACCCCATACCATTCGTGTGCGCACTATCGATCAGGCAGGGAATACAAGTGCTGTTGCAGAAAGACCCTTCTTCTACGACTCGTCAATACTTGAGCTTCGTCAGGCAGGAATAGTTGATCTACCAGAAAGTCAATGGTTTACTCACACAGACTTGCCCGAGCTTTACTGGGCAGACCTTGTCCACACCACGGGACACAACATCCCCCGCGTAGATTTGCCTTATGACACCCGTCTCAGAGTATCTCGCACGCGCGACCCACAAACCAATCGGCTTATAAATCCAATCTATATTACTGACTTTGACCGCGCTGCCTCAGGGACGGTGCCCTTACCGCCAGAACTCTTCCCCGATGGGGTGCCCGATGGCAGACATCCACTTCACATTGAGGTGGTAAACGTTAATGGCAGAATAAGCCCGCAGACTAGGACAATAAACTATCAGGTAGATACAACACCACCAAAAATTAAGGTGAGCATTGTTGACCATATTGCCGACAGTCATCTGCCCATCGTGTGTAGCGACAACAATAATCATTTCTCAAAGGCAGAAGTGGTGGGGGGTAACTTACAGCTCAACTTTCAGATTGCTCGAGACTATGACTCTAAAGAGGGCGATACGGGTGAAGGTGTAACCAGCGGCTTTGTCGAGGGCAGATACCGAATTGAAGGGGTAACTTTAGGAACATCACGGCCGATAGAATTCCCCTTTGGAGGCTCTGAAACAGCGATTCACGATTTCGATACCAAGCATCCTATAACTGGTCTCAATGACGGCACCTATCGCCTAACCTTTACCGGCCGCGACCTCGCTGGTAACATCGCTGAGCCCGCCATTGTGTACTTTGAAGTTCAAAATGCCTTCATGCGCCCCACCATTCAGCAGGGCATTGATGGGGGCTTTGTCAATAATACGGGAGAGTTTCCCCTCAGCTGGTCCTTTCCGAGACCCCCTTGGCGCGAGGGTATTACTCCGGGCATACAGTGGGTCGTTGTTGGTGAACGCTACAATACCAGCGATCTCGAATCTCTCAACCGTCTTGACTGGACTGATGTCTATAGCACATCTGCAGCAAGCTCGAGCCAGGGGTCGTTTACAGCCGCGACACCTCGAGACGAAAACGACAATCCCGTCGAGGGTAGGTACCTGCTTTTGACCCGTGCCTTACCAGCATGCGCCAACGCTTCACCCGGCCACTTCAGAACAACACAGCTGCGGGTAACCCTGACCCCACCAGAGGTGGCAATTACCTCCTTTGATTCAGGTATTGTCTCCGGAACCATCAGAGGTGAACAATTTGACAATTATGAGCTGCTTATTAAACAAAGCGGACAATCCGACGCAGGCTTTGAGCAGGTAGGCGCAGGTAAGCGTCAAGCATATGATTCAGTGCTTGGTTTTGTAGATCTGGCACGTGACTTTGCTCCTGGACGTTCCTACACCTTGCGCCTGCGCGCCTGGGACATTGCAGGAAATGAAAACCATCATGACTTTGAAGTCTTTAACGCCGTTTCAGCAGACAGTCTAGCAAACGAAGGTGGTCTTAGTCTTGTGCTGCCAGACGCAAATACCGTTACTTCAAATGAAGATCAATTTGTGGTGGAGACTGACCAAGCACGCGACTTCTCAAGTTTTGAGTGGTTTGTAAATGGCGCATCGCGCAACTCAAGTGATACGGCAATCATACCACCAGCCTTCAGCAACTACTTTGCTTGTGCAGACTTCTATCCAGAGGCAAGCTATCACACCATTTTGGGTAAAGTAAGTAGGTCTGACGGAGCAGGCAAAACCACACCGACTGGCAGTGCTCTAGTTCCCTTAGCAGGAGACGCTGATGTCCTTGTCAGTGGTGGAGAGTTCCATGTACCCAGCAGTACCTTCTTTCCGCACCCTGATGCTCACACAGCACAACTCATCTTAGCCCCAACATCAACAGCGCTGCCCTTTACCGCACTTCGCCTAAAAGGGCTCGACGCTAATGTTAGCGGCTCTCTATCTGTTGGGGATAGTGATTTTGTTGCACTTCAGCGTGCAGGTGCAGAGCAGATTTGGCAGATAGAAGCAGATGCAGACACTGTATATGCCACCGATTTCAGACTCAAACTTGAGGTCGAAAGCCCGCAAGCGGTATCAGAAATAGTGCTTTCTGACCTTGACTTGAGTCTTGATTTCATCTCACCCGATGTCTTTCACATTGACTTTTTGTCTGCTGCAACACCTGCTGACTTTAGTGCCAGAAACCGTCTTGACTACCGCACACATTTCTACTGGTCTGGCAGTGAGCAAGCTCCTGCAGACCTCAGTTATGAAATCTACTACCTGCAAGCACCTGACTTAGAGACTGCTGAAAATATCCCCTTAAGCCGCTGGAGCAAGGTAGCAACTGGTATTAGAGAAAACGTCTTTGCTACCCCTAATCTGAACTTCTCTGAAAACTACTTCTATCGTCTGGTTCCTGTGAGAACAACTGAAATAGAAGATCAGGTTTTGACGCGTGTAACAGGTACACCTTCACGGGTGGTAGCCTCACGAGTAGCTGATGAAAATGAGCTTTTCAAAAGGCTCGGTATCCAAGACTACTGGGCCTATGAAAATATAGACACACCGCTAGGTAGCGCCATGGTCGAAAAATCGAGAGGTAATCTCGTCTTTCAGCAAACTGATAGAGCGCTCGAGTTTGACCCGATGCTACAAGATGGCATCACCAGAACCCATAATGCCCAGTCATCCCTTGTATTTTCATTTGGGCAGGGAACTTCTTTTACCTACGGTGTCGAGCTTTTGCGTCAGCAAAATACCCGTCAGTACACCTCAGGTGACTTTGCAGCTTCACGCTACAACTACTTCTTCAAAGACGCCACAGGTACTTTGCGTACCTTTGTCCAAGACGGCGAAAACAGTTTCTTTACGCGCGACTCTAAACGCATAAGATTGACAAGTTTTGCAGAACCTGTCCAGATAGAGGTCTGTACAAACTTTGGTAGGGGGGACACAGCCCACAGCTTTGAAGACTTGCTGGTAGGCTATGTCATAACTTCTCACAAAAAACGTGAATACTGGTTTAATCAGGGTGGACAGCTGATCTATATCACCGACACCCCAGGGCAATTACGTGCTGACATTCCAGAAGGACGCACACACAGAGCAGCAAATCATGAGGTAGCCTACCTGACCTTTGTCTACAGCGCACAGACAGGACTTTTAGAATCAGCAACCTCCAGAGGCATGAGAACCATTCATTTTGCCCACAATGCAGATCGCCTCATCTCACATGTCTGGCTACCTGATAGACTCACGGATAACGGACAAGATATCTTGGGTTCAGTTATCAGCTACCGCTACGAAGATAAGCGCCTTGTTGAAGTGCGTCAGCACGTAAATCATCTAACGCAAACTGACTTCTTGGGGGGCATAAGACCTGCCGTAAATGACGCTGAAGATATCTATCACAGCTATGCTTGGCAAGCCATTTCATATTGGGATCGCCCGCAAACAATCGCCGGCTCAATCTGGCGCGGGCTGACAGGCATATTTACTCAAAGCAGTGCTGATGAAAGTTATTTCATCTCTGAATTATCTGGAGTTCCAGTCCTCATTGATGGTGATTATCAAAGACCCGTAAGCACTTTTGACTTTGACCCTAACTCAAACCCGGTACAAGCAATATCTGCCACAAATCCGATAGGCGACCGGGTCGATATCAATCAAGTAGTGCGTTTCAGCTCAAGCAATACTCCCTATACGGTAGCTACTGCACTTAGGACACCTGCAGGAGTTTCAGATCCCACTTCTGCGACCCGTACAACGCTCAATCACCTCGGGCATCCTGAGCTTATTGAGGTCGGAACGACGCAAGACATAAGTGAAGGGCAGGCTCACACAACCAGACAGTCATGGTCTAACCACTTACTTGATATGACAGCTACTGCTGTTGAGTATCACGACCTGCTACCTTGTGGCACGGTCGTAACAAATACTGGCGAAAATATTACCCGTACGTCCTATAACAACAACCGCCTACCGGTAGTTACAACAGAATGTAGCGGAGTACGCGTCATACGCGAATATGACGGTGTGGGTATTAATTCAGAAGAAGTCAGTGAAGAGCTAGTGATAGATGCAGATGGCAGTGTCGACTACTGGGCGAGCTGGGATTATTGCGATGATGGCTTTGAAATAAGAAGTGTTGAAATAAGCCATGAAACCACAACGACCAGAAGCTATTTTGCTGATGGAAATCTGCATACTGAAACCACCTCACTGCAAAGATTTGAAGACGGCAGTCCAGTAGGAGCACCTGTCAGACAGGTGCACACCGTGATGGCTTATGATGTGTGGGGTAATCACATAGCAGAGACCCGTACCGAGTACGGAAGCCCAAACACGGTACATGAAACGCTCCGAAGCTTTGACTGGCAGGGCAGAACACTCTCTGAGCGCACAGGGGTCAGGGTAGGTGAAGCCTTGCGTGAACAGCGCACGACGACTAATACCTACGACAGCTTTGGTAGACTCACAGCGTCTCGCACCGTCGAGCCCTGCGGGACCGTAGTTGAAAGTTCATCGGACTTTGACAGGCGTGGTAATCTGACCCGTCAGGTCGATGAGCGCGGGGTTGTGACGACCAACAGCTTTGATTTAGGAGGGCGTACGACAGCTACGGTGATTTCAGCTCCCACACTTGAGGGTAATGTCATACCAGATCAGATCAGCACGACAGCTCTTGATGTCGCCACCGTTGAGGTCTTCACACCAGAAGGTACTCAGGTATATGAAAATGCTCGTCGCACCATGAGCACCGATGCTGCAGGGCTTGTCACGCGAGCCTACACTGACGCCTTGGGCAGGACTATTCGCCTGAACAAATCAGGGGTCAATACTGATACTACTTTCACAGCTTGCGGCAAAACCCTTGCCACCATCACGAGCCCCGAAGGGTCAAAGAGGTCAGAAGCAAGAGTGGTCGCATCCCTTTTTGATCGCGCTGGCAATCAGACGCATACCATCGATACCCCCGAGTTTGATCGCGGCAACTTCATGCTCAGTGATACGAGCATAGTGACCTCATCGGTTTTTGATGCCTTTGGCAGAGCAGTATCTACCACTGATGGTGAGGGGCACACCACCACCTTTACCTTTGATGCCCGCGGTCAAATGGCTTCAGCTTCCATGCCGGCAGCAGAGCATTTTACCTCGGACCGACAATCAGAAATTTTACAAGCAAGCGTCTTCTTCAGCAATGAAGAGATTGCAGATGGTGGCACAGTGAATACCACCAGAAATGCACAGGGCAACTACTCTCAGACGAGGCAAGACGCAAGTGGAAGAGTCCTTTCTATTACAGATTTTGGCAGAAGTTCTATAACGACAGTAACGGCCGGTGACCCAGCACCTGTAGCCACGACCTTTAGTCATAATGAACAAGGTCAGCTCACCCGCACCACTTTTGCCAATGGTGATCACAGACTTTACTCCTATGACCTGGCAGGAAACCTCATAAGAACCGAGTGGCGACGCGCAAGCGGGACCCTTGAAATGACCAGTACCAGCACCTTTGACTCGAGGGGACAAGTCACAACCATTACGGACTATTCTGGTGAAGTGGCTCCTGCAAATGTAGTCTATCATCAGGCATTTGCCTACGATATTTTAGGCAGACGAGTCTCAAGTTTTGAGGGTCACACAAGACCTGACGCTATCACGCCAGAAATGAAGACGCGTTACTACTTTGACGCTGGCAGTAGACTTGCTTCTTTGGATTATCCAGCACTGTCCATGGGTGTTCAACAAGCTGTTGCCGCATCAAATGTCGTCACTCAACTGTCTGCGAGCGCAGCTAATACCTTCGCCATAAAAAGTGATGGTACGCTGTGGGGGTGGGGAGACAATGAGTCAGGTCAGCTCGGCGTGGGCAACAGAATTCAAAGTGGCACACCTACTGAGGTTTCATCTGGGCATGTGAGCGGAGAGGCATGGAAATACATATCTTCAGGTAGCGGTTTTGCAATTGCAATCCGTGACGATGGTACGCTCTGGTCTTGGGGCAGCAATTGGAGCGGAATGCTCGGTCACGGTGACACACTGGGTAGATTGAGCCCTGTTCAGGTAGCCTTGCCACAGGGATCAAGTGGTGAATGGACCAAGGTCTCTGCAGGAGATCTGCACAGCATGGCGCTCAAAAGTGATGGAAGCATTTGGACCTGGGGTTCAGGAAACGATGGTCGTCTCGGAACGGGTGATAACACCAGACGATTTGTGCCCACTCGTATAACCGACTCTCATGTCAGCGGAAATATGTGGACTGATATATCAGCGGGACATTTCTTTTCTGCTGCTCTCAGGGATGATGGATCCTTGTGGATGTGGGGTCAGGGCTTTAATGGTCTGCTAGGTCAGGGAAGCACCGCTTCAAGCAATATTCCTGTCAGGGTATCGACTACTGGTGTTAGCGGTAATCGCTGGGTAGGAGTGTCTGCAGGGACGCAATTCACCCTCGGCATAAGAGATGATGGTACGCTGTGGTCATGGGGAATTAATGGCTTTGGTCAGTTGGGTAATGGCAGTACCTTGCAAAGGCTGGTCCCGACACAGGTTCAGTCAGCCCACGTCAGTGGTAGTAAGTGGACTCATATGTCTGCTGCAGGTCGTCACGCCATCGCTGTTCGCGATGACGGCTCACTGTGGACCTGGGGTTCTAGTTTGTCTGGTCAGCTGGGTCAAGGTGACACCTTGCAGAGAAACACCCCCGTACGTATTACAGACGATGCTATGAAGGGAGTCAGCACTATCCTACCAACAGGAGGAAATAACGCCTTCCACTCGGTACTTGCAAGAGGCGATGGTTCTGTTTGGGTTTGGGGTGATGATAACTATGGACAACTAGGTCTGGGCTACACTCCACCTGAACTAGAAGAGCCTGAAATTTGCTGCTGTGATGGTGGTCTGTGTTGCTGTGACATACTGCCTCCGTGGAATGTCGTCACTTCACCACAGCTTCTGCTTGAAGGGGGCGCAGCGCAAACAGAAGTGGCTGAATTGAGTGCTGCTGGTCAGAGATACCAATTCGATGGCTTTGGCAGGTTGTCTGCAATTGTTGCGCGCATAGAGGTCGACGGTGTTGAGGGTGAGGTTCCCCTCAGGACCTATTCCTATGACCCCTGGGGCAGGGTGGCTGAAATCAGAGACTTCAATCTATCAAGACCTGAGGCAGCCCCTGTGGTCAAAAGCACTACCTATGATAGCTTTGGTCGCGTCTCAAGAGTCGAATACGGCTTTGAGGCACAGGCAACACCTGTGCGTCCTACCAGTATTGAGATCATTTCGGGGCAGGTGGGGTCAACTGACCTTGAAGTCTTTGAGTCTTTTGAATACCGCTTTGACAAAAACCACAACATTGTACGGAAGCGCCACATTGTTAATGGTGAGCTCATTGATGGCCCTTCCCATAATGAGGTGCGTAATTACAGTTTTGACGCGGTGGGTAGACTCGTAAGCTCTGAATCAAGTGTTAAGGGCACTAATCTCTATGGCTGGGATAAGGCGGGTAATAGAAGATTTGTCAGTACTGACGGGATAGTTGAGTGGTCTGACTTCAATGGTCTGAATCAACTAACTTCAAAATACAACGCCAAAGCAGGTATCACCACTCAATACTTCTATGACGCCAATGGCAATCAGATAAGAGAAGAAGCGCCAGGGCAGATCAGAACCTTTGCCTACAATGTCTGCAATCGTCTGGCAGAAGTAAGAGCAGGCACTACTGCTGATAACCTCACAACCATTAATGCCAACACCTTCAGGGGTGACGGGCAACGAATCTCAAAGCTTGAAAATGGGCGACACGTCAACTATGTCTATCAGTCAGGATCAGTGCTCTACACAACAGATGCTAACCATGAGCTCATAAACCTGCATCTAAAAGCACCTGATGGGGCACTGATAGCTATGGTGCATGCAGATGCCGATGACAGCACTTTCAGCTCCATTACGACTGACATTCGCAGATCAACGAGCACCGTACTAGACGCACAAGGCAAGTTCACTACAGGCTTTAGGTACACAGACTTTGGTGAGACCACGAAGCTAGCAGAAACCGATGAGCTTATTGAAGTTGCCTATACCGGTGGTATCTGGGATCAGAGTA